>NZ_JBJGZX010000001.1:0-283224 GCF_054050735.1 Blastococcus sp. SYSU D00813 | reverse complement strand
GGACAGCGGGGCGCCCCGGCTGTCCGACCCGGGGAGCTGCGGCTCAGGCGTGGTGCCGAGCCCCATCGGCGAGGCCGACGGTCGTGCAGCAGCTAGCCATTCTGCCACGACTTCAGGCCACGAAGCGCGGCGGCCCCCGGTGCGGGCCGCGCAGCAGGTCGGCCAGGGCGTCGGCGAGGTCGGCGGGGGCGAACGTCTCGTCGCTGGCGGCGATCTCGGCCACGGTCCACCAGCGGTGCGGCTCGTCGCCGAGGACCTCGAGGTCGGTGCGGCCCGAGGCGTCGACGGTGTGCTCGACGTCGCGCAGCACGAAGAACGTCTCCCGCGAGTCGATGTCGACGCCGCCGAAGGCGCCCACGTGGCGGCGGAACCACACCGGCCCCTCCAGCGCGGCCGGGTCGGCGACCAGCCCGATCTCCTCGGCGAGCTCGCGGACGGCGGCCGCGCGCACCGACTCGCCGTCCTCCACTCCCCCACCGGGCGTGTACCAGAACAGCACGTCGCCGGGCAGCTCGTCGGGTCCGGACAGCCGCGCGCCGAGCAGCAGCACCCGCCCGGCCGGGTCCAGCACGAGGACCCGCGCCGTGGGCCGGACCCACGCCCGCTCAGTCACCGTCGAGGACGGCCCGGTCGACCGCGGTCAGCGCCTCGTCGGGCAGCGCGGCGAGCAGGTCGGGACGGCGGACGGCGGTGCGGCGCAGCGACTCCGCGCGCCGCCACCGGGCGATCGCGGCGTGGTCGCCCGACAGCAGCACCGGCGGCACGTCCCGGCCCCGCCACGACGCCGGCCGGGTGTAGGAGGGACCCTCCAGCAGGCCGTCGGCGTGCGAGTCGAACTCCACGGACTCCCGGTTGCCGACCACCCCGGGCAGCAGCCGGGTCACCGCCTCGACCATGACCAGCACCGCGGACTCCCCGCCGGCCAGCACGTAGTCGCCGATCGAGACCTCCGAGACCGGACCGGCGTCGGCGGCCCACTCGGCGACCCGCTGGTCGATGCCCTCGTACCGGCCGCAGGCGAAGACCAGTCCCGGCTCGGCCGCCCAGGACGCCGCGACCGCCTGGGTGAACGGGCGGCCGGCCGGGGTGGGCACCACGAGCCGGGTGCCGGGCGGGCGCACCTGCGCCAGGGCCCGCGCCCACGGCTCGGGGCGCATGACCATGCCGGGCCCGCCGCCGTACGGGGCGTCGTCGACGGTGCGGTGCAGGTCGTCGGTCCACTGCCGCAGGTCGTGCACGCCGATCGAGACCAGGCCGCGCTCGGCGGCCTTGCCCAGCAGCGACTGGCGCAGCGGCGCCAGGTACTCGGGGAAGATCGTGACGACGTCGATGCGGAAGGGCACGGGCGCGGTCACAGGTCCAGCAGCCCCTCGGGCGGGTCGACGACCACGAAGCCCCCGGCGAGGTCGACGGTCGGCACGATCGCGGAGACGAACGGCACCAGCACGGTGCCTCCCCCGGCACGCCGGACGACGAGCAGCTCGGTGCCCTCGTGCCGCACGGCGGTGACCTCCCCCAGCGGGGACCCGTCGGGCAGTCGGGCGGCCAGCCCGACCAGCTGGTGGTCGTAGAAGGCGTCGGGGTCGTCGAGCTCCGGGAGGTCGGCGACCGGCACGTGCAGCTCGGTGTCGCGGAGCTCCTCGGCGGCCTCGCGGCTGTCGAGCTCGACGCCGTCGGGTCCGGCCAGCCGCAGCAGGAGGACCTCGCGGTGCCAGCGGCGGCCGGCGACGGTCAGGGGCCCGCGGTCGGCGGGCTCGGTGCGCAGGACGGCACCGGGGGCGAAGCGCAGGTCGGGGTCGTCCGTGCGGACCTCGACGGTGACCTCACCACGGACACCGTGGGGCCGGCCGATGCGGCCGACCACCACGGTGTCGTCGGGGGTGCTCAAGGTGTGGTGCGCTCAGCGCCCGTCGGTGTCGACGACGTCGACCCGCAGGCCCCGGCCACCGACGCCGGTCATCACGGTGCGCAGCGCCTTGGCGGTGCGCCCGCCGCGGCCGATGACCTTGCCGAGGTCGTCGGGGTGGACCCGCACCTCGAGGGTCTTGCCGCGGCGGCTGGTCAGCAGGTCGACCTGGACGTCCTCCGGGTGGTCGACGATGCCCTTGACCAGGTGCTCGAGCGCCTCTTCGACCACGTCTTACTCGGCGGGCGTCGAGGTGGCGCCGGCGGCCGCGCCCTCGCCACCGGCAGCCGAGGCCTCGGCCACGGTGTCGGCCGGCGACTCGGTCTTCGGGGCGGCCTTCTTCTTCGGGGTGGTGGCGCCGGCGGCCGGCTCGTCACCGCCGGAGTTGCGGACGGCCTCCTCGTAGAGGGCCTTCTTGTCCGGCTTCGGGGCGGCGACCTTCATGGGCGGCGGCGCGGCCTCGCCCTTGAACTTCTGCCAGTCGCCGGTGACCCGGAAGATGGCGGCGACGGCCTCGGTCGGCTGCGCGCCGACACCCAGCCAGTACTGCGCCCGCTCGCTGTCGACCTCGATGAAGGAGGGGTCCTCCTTCGGGTGGTACTTGCCGATCGTCTCGATCGAGCGGCCGTCGCGCTTGGTGCGCGAGTCGGCGACGACGATCCGGTAGTACGGGGCGCGCATCTTGCCCAGGCGCATGAGCTTGATCTTGGTGGCCACGGTGGCTCGTGTTCTCCTCGAACGCTGTCTGTCGGTGCTCGCCGGACGGACGCGTGGGGTACGCCGGGGCGGAGCCAGGGACACGGGCGGGCACGGTGAGAGGGCCGCGCACGGCGTGTTCGACCGACCATGATGCCAGACGTGACGACCGGGGATCGAGCCAGCCGGGGTCTGCTGCACCACGTCGAGCTGTGGGTGCCCGACCTGGCCCGCGCCGAGCGCTCGTGGGGCTGGCTGCTCGGCCGGCTGGGCGCCGAGCCCCACCAGTCGTGGGCGCACGGCCGGTCGTGGCGGCGCGGGGACGTCTACGTCGTCGTCGAGCAGTCCCCCGACCTGGCCGGCGACCGGCACGAGCGCCGCGCGCCCGGGCTCAACCATCTCGCGTTCCACGCCGGGACGCCGGCCGAGCTCGACGCCCTCGTGGCCGAGGCGCCGGCGCACGGGTGGCGGCTGCTGTTCGCCGACCGCCACCCGTTCGCCGGGGGCCCGGACCACCGCGCCGCCTACCTGGAGGACGGCGACGGCTTCGAGGTGGAACTGGTCGCGAGCTAGCCGCGGACGGCGGCGAGCACCCGGCCGGCCGCCTCGGCGACCGGCACCTCCTCGCGCTCCCCGGTGGCCCGGTCGCGCAGCTCGACGACACCCTCGGCCAGGCCGCGGCCCACGGTGACGATCGTCGGCATGCCGAGCAGCTCGGCGTCCTTGAACTTCACCCCGGGCGACACCTTCGGCCGGTCGTCGTAGAGCACGGTCAGCCCGGCGCCGACCAGCGCCTGCGCCAGCTCCTCGGCGGCGGTGAACACGGCGGCGTCCTTGCCGGTGGCGACGACGTGGACGTCGGCCGGCGCGACCTCGCGCGGCCAGACCAGGCCGAGCTCGTCGTGCGTGGACTCGGCGATGGCCGCCACCGCGCGGGAGACGCCGATGCCGTAGGAGCCCATCGTCACCGTGACGAGCTTGCCGTTCTCGTCGAGCACCTTGAGGTCGAGGGCCTCGGCGTACTTGCGGCCGAGCTGGAAGATGTGGCCCATCTCGACGCCGCGGGCCAGCTCCAGCGGGCCCGAGCCGTCCGGCGCGGGGTCACCGGCGAGCACCTCGGCGGCCTCCACCACGCCGTCCCAGGTGAAGTCCCGGCCGGCGACGAGGTCGAACACGTGCTTGCCGGCCTCGTTCGCGCCGGTGATCCACCGGCTGCCCGAGACCACCCGCGGGTCGACCAGGTAGCGGATGCCCGACGCGCTGTCGGCGCCCAGCACCTGCGGGCCGATGTAGCCCTTGACCAGCGCCGGGTGCGCGTCGAACTCGGCGAACGGCTCGACCTCGGCCGGCGCCACCTGGGCCTCCAGCCGCTTGGCGTCGACCTCGCGGTCGCCGGGGACGCCGATGGCGACCGGCTCGCGCGTGCCGTCGGGGTGCACCAGCGTGACGAGGACGTTCTTCAGCGTCGACGCGGCCGTGTAGCCCTCGTCCGGGAACATCTGCTGCGCGACCGCGACCAGGGTCTCGATCGTCGGGGTGTCGGGGGTGTCCTCGACGTGCGCGGCCGGCAGCCCCTCGAGCGGGATCTCGTCGGGGACGACGGTGGTGACGGCCTCGACGTTGGCCGCGTAGCCGCCGGCGGAGCGGACGAAGGTGTCCTCGCCGATCTCGGTGGGGTGCAGGAACTCCTCGCTGCGCGACCCGCCCATGGCGCCGGACATCGCCGAGACGATCACGTACTCCAGGCCCAGCCGGTCGAAGACGCGGATGTAGGCGTCGCGGTGGGCGGCGTAGCTCTTGTCGAGCCCGGCGTCGTCGACGTCGAAGGAGTAGCTGTCCTTCATCGTGAACTCGCGCCCGCGGAACAGCCCGGCCCGGGGCCGCGCCTCGTCCCGGTACTTGGTCTGGATCTGGTACAGCGACAGCGGCAGGTCCTTGTAGGACGAGTACAGGTCCTTCACCAGGAGCGTGAACATCTCCTCGTGGGTGGGTCCGAGCAGGAAGTCGTTGCCGCGGCGGTCCTGCAGCCGGAACAGGTTCGGGCCGTACTCGGTCCACCGGTTGGTCGCCTCGTAGGGCTCGCGCGGCAGCAGCGCCGGGAAGTGCACCTCCTGGGCGCCCATCCGGTCCATCTCCTCGCGGACCACCCGCTCGACGTTCCGGAAGACCCGGTAGCCCAGCGGCAGCCAGGTGAACCCGCCGGGTGCGGCCCGGCGGATGTAGCCGGCGCGCACGAGCAGCCGGTGGCTGGGGACCTCCGCGTCGGCGGGGTCGTCGCGCAGGGTGCGCAGGAACAGGGAGGACATCCGGAGGAGCACGGCGCCGATCCTCCCAGGCGGCAACCGGCCACCGCCCCCCGTATCCGGCGGGGGACGGTGGCCGGCGTCCTCCGCGGGGTCAGTCGTCGGAACCGTGCCCCCCGCTGTCGTCCCCGCCGCGGTCGCCGCCGTTGTCGTCACCGGGCGGGTCGTCCGAGCCGTGGCCGCCGCCGGAGTCCCCGCCGTCGTCGTCACCGGGCGGGTCGTCCGAGCCGTGCCCGCCGCCCGACGTCGAGGGAGCCGACGGGACGGAGGCCGACGGGCTGCCGGTGGGGCCGGCGGACGGGGCGCCCGCGGAGGTGGTGTTCGAGTCGTCGGGCACGAAGGTCGGGACGCCGTCGGTGCAGAGGACGTGCACCTCGACCTTCTGTTCGCCGCTCTCGAACTCCATCTCGCCGGGGTCCGGGGAGTCGTCGACCGACCAGCCGGCGGCGGGCGCGCCGGCCACCACGGGGGACCCGCTGGAGCAGTCGGCGTAGACGGTGCCGCCGACGGTGACGTACTCACCGGTGGCCGGCAGCGCGGACGGCGCCGAGGTCGCCGTGGGGTCGCCGGTGGGGACGGCGGTCGAGGTGGTCGCGGGCGGGGTGGCGGTGCCGGTCGCACCGGCGAGGGAGGTGCCCGGGGACGCCGAGGCGTCCACCAGGGACACCGCGAGGAACCCGAGCCCGACGGCGGCGGCCGCGGACGCGGTCCAGGCGGCCCCGAGGAGGAGTGGTCGTCTCATGCAGCAGACCCTCCGTCCGTCACGGTCAAGGCCGGGTTAAGGCCGGGACAAACCCCGCTCAGGATGCGGATCCGGCCCGCGCCGGGACGCTAGCGTCCCGCGGCGTGGCCCAGGTACTGGTCGTCGAGGACGACGAGCGCATCCGCACCGCGCTCGTGCGCGCCCTGCGCGAGCGCGGGCACGTCGTGACCACCGCCGGCCTGGCGCTGGAGGGCCTGCGCCTGGCCGTCGAGCAGCGCCCCGACATCGTCGTCCTGGACCTGGGGCTACCCGACCTCGACGGCGCCGAGCTGCTGCGGATGCTCCGCGCGGTCTCCACCGTGCCCGTGGTGGTGGCCACCGCCCGGGACGACGACGACGCGGTGGTGCAGGCGCTGGACGCCGGTGCGGACGACTACGTGCGCAAGCCGTTCCGCGCCGACCACCTCGAGGCGCGGATCCGGGCGGTGCTGCGCCGCACCGGGGCGGGCGCGGACACCCCGCCCGCCCCGCTGGTCGTGGGCGCGCTGGCCGTCGAGCCGCACAGCCGCCGGGTCACCTACGGCGGGGCGCCGGTCGAGCTCAGCCCCAAGGAGTTCGACCTGCTGGCCTACCTCGCGGCGCGGCCGGGCACGGTGGTGTCCAAGCGCGAGCTCCTGGCCGAGGTGTGGCGGCTGCCCTACGGCGGCTCGGACAAGACCGTCGACGTCCACCTGTCCTGGCTGCGCCGCAAGCTGGGCGAGACCGGCGCGGAGCCGCGGCTGCTGCAGACGGTGCGCGGCGTCGGCGTCCGGCTGGCCGAGCCCGGGCAGCCGTGAGACGGCAGATCACCCTGCTGGTCGCGGCGACGACCTCGGTGGTGCTGCTCGCCTTCCTGCTCCCGGCCGCCGCCCTCGTCGCCCGCGTGGCCGAGGCGCGGGCGCTGGACGCCGCACAGGCCCAGGTGCAGTTCCTGACGCCCTCGGTCGGGCTGTCCGACCGGGCGCAGGTCGCCGCCGACCTCGTGGGCACCTCGGGCGCGCTCGACGTCGCGGTGCTGTGGACCGACGGCGAGTGGCTGGGCGAGCACCGGCCGGGCGGTCCGGACGGCGCGGTCGCCTCCGCCGCCGTCGTCGAGGAGGACGACGGGTCGCGGGTGCTCCAGCCGGTGCGCCGCGGCGACGGCACCGCGGTCATCGAGGTGTTCGTGCCCGCCGAGCAGCTGCGCAGCGGGGTGCTGCGGACCTGGCTCGTGCTCGGCGGGCTCGGCGTCGTGCTCCTCGGGCTGGCGCTGCTGGTCGCCGACCGGCTGGCCCGCTCGCTCACCCGCCCGGTCACCGACCTGGCGACCACGGCCCGGCGGCTGTCGGCCGGGGACCTCGCCGCGCGCACCACCCGGTCGGGCCCGGCGGAGGTCCGGGACGTCGGCGAGGCGGTCGACCAGCTGGCCGGGCGGATCGGCGAGCTGCTGGACGCCGAGCGCGAGGCCGCCGCCGACCTCGCGCACCGCCTGCGCACCCCGCTCACCGCCCTGCAGCTGGACGCCGAGGCCCTGCCCCCCGAGCACCGGGCGCGGCTGCTCGACGACGTGGAGGCGCTCGACCGCGCCGTGGACCAGGTGATCCGGGAGGCCCGTCGTCCCGTGCGCGAGGGGCTGGTCGCCGGCTGCGACGCGGTCGCCGTCGCCGTCGACCGGGCGCACTTCTGGTCGGCGCTGGCCGCCGACGAGGACCGGACGCTGCACGTCGAGCACGCTGACGGGCCGCTGCCGGTGCGCGCCTCGTCCGACGACCTGGCCGCCGCCCTGGACGCCCTGCTGGGCAACGTCTTCGCGCACACCCCGGACGGCACCCCGGCGGGCGTGGCCGTGCGGCCCCGGGAGGGCGGCGGCGCGGTGGTGGTCGTGCGCGACGCCGGCCCCGGCATGCCCGCGGGCGCACTCCGGCGCGGGCACAGCGGCGGCGGCTCCACGGGCCTGGGCCTGGACATCGCCCGGCGGACGGCGGAGGCCTCCGGTGGTGCGCTGCACGTGCGCTCGTCGGCCGAGGGGACCGACGTCGTCCTGGAGCTCGGGCCCGCCTAGCCCCGCGGGCGGTGCACCCGCCCGCGCAGCACCGTCAGCGACGGGCGGGCCAGGACGTCGAGGTCGGCGCGCGGGTCGGCGGCGTAGACCACCAGGTCCGCCGGAGCGCCCTCGACCACGTTCGGCAGGCCGAGCCAGGTGCGCGCCGCCCACGACCCGGCGGCCAGGGCGGCCTCGGCCGGCAGGCCGGCCGCGGCCAGCGCGCGGATCTCGTCGGCCACCCGGCCGTGGTCGATGCCGCCGCCGGCGTCGGTGCCGGCGAAGACCGGGACGCCGGCCTCGTGGGCGGCTCGGACGACGGCGCCGGAGTTCGCGTACAGCCGCCGCATCGTCGACGCGTACGCCGGGAAGCGCTTCTCCCCCGCCTCGGCGAACCCGGGGAAGTTCTCCACGTTGACCAGCGTCGGGACGACGGCGGTGCCCCGCGCGGCCATCTCGCCGATCAGCTCCTCGGTCAGCCCGGTGCCGTGCTCGACGCAGTCGATGCCGGCCCGGATCAGGTCGGGCAGGGCGTCGGTGCCGAAGGTGTGCGCGGTGACCTTCGCGCCCTCCTCGTGGGCGGCGGCGATGGCCGCGGCGACCACGTCGGCCGGCCACTCCGGCGCGAGGTCGCCCACCGACCGGTCGATCCAGTCGCCGATGAGCTTCACCCAGCCGTCGCCGCGGCGGGCCTGCACCCGGACCTCGGCGACGAGGTCCTCGGGCTCGAGCTCGATGCCCAGGCCCGGCAGGTAGCGGCGGGTCCGGGCGATGTGCCGGCCGGCGCGGATGACCCGGGGCAGGTCCGGCTCGTCGTCCAGGGCGCGGGTGTCGACCGGTGAGCCGCAGTCTCGCAGCGCCAGCACCCCGGCGTCCCGCTCGGCCAGCGCCTGCTCGCGCAGCCCCTCGAGCGTCTCGACGTGCCCGCCGCCGCGGGCGATGCCCACGTGGCAGTGCGCGTCGACCAGCCCGGGCAGCACGAACCCGCCGCGGGAGACCGTCTCGGCTCCGGGCACCGGGTCGAGCGTGATCCGCCCGTCGCGGACCCACAGGTCGCGGTGCTCAGCCTCCGGGAGGACGACGCCCGCGAGGTGGAGCGCCGGCGCCGTCAGCGCCCGCCGTCCTTGAACTGGTCGAAGTTCAGCTTGGTGAGGTCGGGCATCCCCTGGCCCGGGGGCAGGCTCGGCATCCCGCCGGGCATGCCACCGGGCATCGCGCCGAAGGGGTTGCCGCCCGGGGGCAGGCCGGGAGCGCCCATGGGCCGGCGCGCGGGCGCCTTGCCCTTGCCCTTCTTGCCCTTGCCCTTCTTGGACTGGGCCTGCATCTGCCGCCCGCGGGCCTTCTTCGACATGGGACCCATGCCGGGCAGGCCCATGCTCCCGGCCATCTGGCCCATCATCTTCTGGGCCTGGGCGAAGCGCTCCAGCAGCTGGTTGACGTCGGTGACGCTGACGCCCGAGCCGTTGGCGATGCGGACCCGCCGCGAGGCGTTGATGATCTTGGAGTTGACCCGCTCCTCGGGCGTCATCGAGCGGATGATCGCCGCGGTCCGGTCGAGGTCGCGGTCGTCGATCTGCTTGAGCTGCTCCTTCATCTGCCCGGCGCCGGGCAGCATGCCGAGCAGGTTGGCGATCGGGCCCATCTTGCGGATCGCCATCATCTGCTCGAGGAAGTCCTCGAGGGTGAAGCCCTCGCGGGAGGCGAGCTTGCCCGCCATGCGCTCGGCCTGGTCGGCGTCGAACGCCTGCTCGGCCTGCTCGATGAGCGTGAGCACGTCGCCCATCCCGAGGATGCGCGAGGCCATCCGCTCGGGGTGGAAGACGTCGAAGTCGGTGAGCTTCTCGCCGGTGGAGGCGAACATGATCGGCTGGCCGGTCACGTAGCGGACCGAGAGCGCCGCGCCACCGCGGGCGTCGCCGTCGAGCTTGGTGAGCACGACGCCGGTGAAGCCGACGCCGTCGCGGAACGCCTCGGCGGTGGTCACCGCGTCCTGGCCGATCATCGCGTCGACGACGAACAGGGTCTCGTCGGGGTGGACGGCGTCCCGGATGCCGGCTGCCTGCGCCATCAGCTCGGCGTCGATGCCCAGCCGGCCGGCGGTGTCGACGACGACGACGTCGTGCATGGTCCGGCGGGCGTGGTCGATCGAGTCCGCGGCGACCTTGATCGGGTCGCCCACGCCGTTGCCGGGCTCCGGCGCGTAGACGTCGACCCCCGCCTGGCCGGCGACGATGGCCAGCTGGTTCACGGCGTTGGGCCGCTGGAGATCGGCGGCGACGAGCAGCGGCGTGTGCCCCTGGCTCTTGAGCCACTTGCCGAGCTTGCCGGCGAGCGTCGTCTTGCCGGCGCCCTGGAGGCCGGCGAGCATGATCACCGTCGGCGAGGTCTTGGCGTAGCGCAGCCGGCGGGTCTCGCCGCCGAGGACCTGGATGAGCTCCTCGTTGACGATCTTGATGACCTGCTGCGCCGGGTTGAGCGCCTGGGAGACCTCGGCGCCGCGGGCGCGCTCCTTGACCGCGTTGATGAAGGCCCGCACCACCGGGAGCGCGACGTCGGCCTCCAGCAGCGCGATGCGGATCTCGCGCGCGGTGGCGTCGATGTCGGCGTCGGTCAGCCGGCCCTTGCCGCGCAGACCGGTGAAGACCTTGTCCAGGCGGTCGGAGAGGGTCTCGAACACAAGCCGTCCTCAGGGGAGAGTTCGGGCGCGGGCAGACCGCGCCTCCTGCCCCCAGGGTATCGAGGTGTGCCGCTCAGGCGGCCCGGCGCACGGCGACCGCCGTGACGGCCGCCGCGGGGTCGGCCAGCAGCGCGGTGCCGCAGTCGGCGCAGACCCACTCGGGGCACTCGCCGCCGTCGTCGGTGTGCCCGTCGGCGCACGGCGGCTGGACGAACGCCCGGACGTCGCTGCAGTCGGGGCAGGGCCACTCGCGGATGTCGGACACGTCGCGCTCCTCTCGCACCAGACGGGACCGTTCCGTCTCACCCCGAGGAGAACACGCGCCCCCGACAGGACCGGGGACCTCAGCCCGGCGTGTCCCCGCTCCCCCGCCGGCTGCCCACCGGCTCCGGCGTCCCCCGCGCGGCGCTGACCAGCGCGACCTCGACCCGCGCCCGCTGGGTGGCGCCGATCGGCTCGCGCGTGGCGTTGCACACGTAGAAGTAGTCGGCGGCGTCGGCGCCGAGGGTCTCGACGCGGGCGGAGGTGACGTCCAGGCCCTCCCCGGCCAGCGCCGCGGTGAGCCGGTACAGCAGCCCCGCGCGGTCGCCGGCGCGCACCTCCACGATGCTGTTCTGCTCCCCGCTGGCCTCCGAGTCGTGCCAGGAGATCCGCGGCGGCGCCGCGCGGGTGCCGTCCTGCCGGTAGTCGGCCTCCCGCTGCCGCAGCCGCTCGGCCAGCGGCAGGGTCCCCTCCAGCGCCGCACGGACGGCGTCGGCCAGGATCGACGCGTCCGGGGCCCGGCCGAACCGCGGGCGCACCGCGAAGACCGCCGTCGCCCGGCCGTCGAGCACGTTCACCTTCGCGGCGCGCACGTCGAGCTGGTTGAGCGCCATCACGCCCGCCAGCACGCTGAACAGCCCCCGCCGGTCGGGGGCGCCGACGGTGATCTGCTGGCCGTCGGCGACGTCCTCGATGCCGACCGCGACGGCCTCGGCGCACTCCGGCGACGCCGCGGTCACCTGCGGCGCCGTCGGCTCCAGCACCGGCTCGGGGTCGCGGGCGCCCCCCGTGCTGCCCAGGGAGCCCTGGACCCGGGCGACCAGCGCGGCCACGAGGTGCGCCTTCCACGGGGACCAGGCCGACGCCGACGTCGCCGCGCCGTCGGCCTGGGCCAGGGCGTGCAGCAGCTGCAGCAGCGCCGGGTCGCCGCCGAGGGTCTCGGCGACCCGCGAGATCGTCGCCGGGTCGTCGATGTCGCGCCGGGTGGCGGTGTCGGGCAGCAGCAGGTGGTGGCGCACCATCGCGGCCAGCGTCGCGACGTCGGCCGGCGCGAAGCCCATCCGGGTGGCGATCTCCGCGCCGATCGGCTCGCCGACGACGCTGTGGTCGCCGGGCCAGCCCTTGCCGATGTCGTGCAGCAGGGCGCCGACGAGCAGCAGGTCGGGGCGGTCGACGTCCCGGGTCAGCTCGGCCGCGGCGGCCGCGGCCTCGACCAGGTGGCGGTCGACGGTGAAGCGGTGCCACGGGTGGCGCTGCGGCAGCGACCGGACGCGGTCCCACTCCGGCAGCAGCGGGGCCCACAGGCCCTCCTGGTCCAGCTGCTCGATCACCGGGACGGCGCTGCGGCCGCTGGCCAGCAGCCGCAGGAACGACCACCGGACCTCGGCCGGCCACGGCTCGGGGACCGGTGGGCTGTGCACCGCGAGGACCTTCAGCGTGTACGGCGACAGCAGCAGGTCGGAGCGGGCGGCGGCGGCCGCGCCGCGCAGCACGAGGCCGGGGTCGGCGGCCGGCCGCGCGTCGCGGGCCAGCACCACCTCGTCGCCCTGGCGGACGACGCCGTCGGCCAGCGGCTCGCGGTGCACCCGGCGGTAGCGGCCGCGCGGACGGCGGACGAGCGCGGACTCCACCCGCCGCCAGGTCTCGTCGGCCACGAACGCCAGCCGCCGGCCGGCGAGGCTGACCTCGCGCAGCAGGGTGTCCTCGTCGGCGAGGCCGAGGGCCACGGCGACCGGGCGCTGCTCCTGGCGCACCAGCACGTCGGAGGCCCGGCCCGAGCGCGCGCGCAGCTCGTCGCGGACGTCGAGGAGGAAGGCGTAGGCCGCCTCCGCCTCGCGGGAGGGGTCGTCGGCCAGCTGGGCGGCGGCGACCGCGCGCAGCACCTGGCCCTCGCGCAGGCCGCCGTAGGCCTCCTTGAGGTCCGGCTCCAGCAGGAAGGCCAGCTCGCCCACGCGCCGGGCGCGGTCGCGGCGCAGGTCGCGCAGCTGGGGCAGCAGCCGGGACGCCGACTGCCGCCAGCTGCCGAGGGTGGCCGTGCGCAGCCGGGCGGCGAGGTCGGCGTCCCCGGCGACGAGGCGGGCGTCGAGCAGACCGAGCCCGGCCTTGGCGTCGGTGGAGGCGACGGCGACCGCCTCGGCGACCGTGCGCACGGAGTGGTCGAGCTTGAGACCGGCGTCCCACACGGGGTACCAGACGGCGTCGGCGAGGGCGGCGATCTCCGGGCGGCCGTCGTGGACCAGCACCAGGTCGAGGTCGCCGTGCGGCGGCATCTCGCGGCGGCCGAGGCTGCCGACGGCCACCAGCGCCAGCCCCTCGGTGCCGGTCCGGGGCGCGGCGGCGCCGCGGCGGGTCGCCGGCGGCGGCGTGCCCGCGACCGCGTCGTCGAGCAGGCCGGCCAGCCAGGCGTCGAGGGCCTGCACCCGCTGCGCCCGCGGCAGCGCGGGCAGCGAGTCGGTGTCGAGCACGTCTCCCCCATCGGGTCGGCAGGGTCGGTACGGCAGGGTCGGTACGGCAGCGGCGCGCTCGGCGCCGGGGTGGGAACACGTCGGCCGGGGTGGCGGGGTCGCCCCCGCCGCCCCGGCCGACGTCCTGCTCCTAGAGGGCGTCCGCGCCGCGCTCGCCGGTGCGGACCCGCACGATCTCGTCGATCGTGGTCACCCAGACCTTGCCGTCGCCGATCTGGCCGGTGGAGGCCGACTCGACGATGGCGTCGACGACGCGGGCGGCGTCGAGCTCGCTGACGACGATCTCGATGCGGACCTTCGGGACGAAGTCCACCTGGTACTCCGCCCCGCGGTAGACCTCGGTGTGGCCCCGCTGGCGGCCGAAGCCCTGGACCTCGCTGACGGTGAGACCCGCGATCCCGATCAGCTCGAGGGCGTTCTTGACGTCGTCGAGCTTGAACGGCTTGACGATGGCGGTGACGAGCTTCACACCCGGCTCCCTTCGATGTTGCGGGCCATGCCCTCGCTGGATCCGGCCCGGGCCTGCTCACGCAGCGTGGGACCGCTGCCGCCGCCGAGCGAGTCGAGGTCGTAGCCGGACTCGGCGTGGATCGTGGTGTCGATGCCGGTGACCTCCTCCTCCTCGGTGATCCGGAAGCGCATGACCTTCGAGATCACGAAGCCGATGACGAGCGTGAGCACGAAGGAGTACACCAGCACGACCAGCGCACCGACGGCCTGCTTGCCCAGCTGCGACAGCCCGCCGCCGTAGAAGAGGCCGTCGATGCCGGCGGTGGAGGCCGCGGTCCCGAACAGGCCGACGGCGAGGGTGCCCCACAGGCCACCGACGAGGTGGACGCCGACGACGTCGAGCGAGTCGTCGTAGCCGAGCTTGTACTTCAGGCCGACGGCCAGGGCGCAGACGACGCCGGCGACCAAGCCGAGGACGATCGCGCCGACCGGCGACACCGCCGAGCAGGCCGGGGTGATGGCGACCAGGCCGGCGACGACACCGGACGCGGCGCCCAGCGAGGTGGCGTGGCCGTCGCGGATCTTCTCGGTGGCCAGCCACCCCAGGACGGCGGCGGCGGTCGCGGCCAGCGTGGTCACGGCGACCTCGGCGGCCTGGCCGTTGGCGGCCAGCGCCGAGCCGGCGTTGAAGCCGAACCAGCCGAAGAACAGGATCCCGGAGCCGAGCATCACCAGCGGCAGGTTGTGCGGCCGCATGGGGTCGCGCCCGAAGCCGCGGCGCTTGCCCAGGACGAGCGCGAGGGCCAGACCGGCCGCACCGGCGTTGATGTGCACGGCGGTGCCGCCGGCGAAGTCGACGGCCAGCAGGTCGTTGGCGATCCAGCCGCCGGTCTCGGACTCCGCGCCGTCGAAGGCGAAGACCCAGTGCGCCACCGGGAAGTAGACGATCGTCGCCCAGACGCCGGCGAAGACCATCCACGGGCCGAAGCGGGCGCGGTCGGCGATCGCACCGGAGACGAGCGCCACGGTCAGGATGGCGAACATCCCCTGGAAGGCGACGAAGGCCATGGACGGCACCGTGAAGACGAGCTCGTCCGCGGCGAAGCCGCCGTCGAGCCCGGCGGTGCCCATCAGGCCGTCGAGGCCGAAGAACTCGAACGGGTCGCCGAGCAGGCCGCCGCCGATGTCGTCCCCGAACGCCATCGAGTAGCCGTAGAGGACCCACAGCACGCCGATGAGGGCGATGGCGCCGAAGCTCATCATCATCATGTTGAGAACGCTCTTCGCGCGGACCATGCCGCCGTAGAAGAGCGCGAGTCCCGGGGTCATGAACAGCACCAGCACGGCGCTGATCAGCACCCAGGCGGTGTCGCCGGTGTCCACGGCAACCTCCTGACGGTGTCGGGGTGGCCCCGTCACGGTGACGGGCCACGGAGTCGGACCCGGGGGCCCCGGGTGCGAGGGAGGGACGGGCTCCCGTCCCTGGGAGCGACCGGCGTTCACGGTGCCGCCCCGCTGTTTCACCTGGACGCCTCCGGCTGTTTCCGGACGGTGAACTCCGCGCCGCGTGTCCGGCCGACGTGTTTCGCCGCTGTTGCGCGGGCCCCGGGAGGTGACCGGCTGCACAGGCCCGGGCCCACCTGCGACCCCGTCGCAGTTGCGAGGGAGGTGCAATAAGCTCGCCCGCGGCCGGGCCCGCCGGCTGCGGTCCCGTCCCGCCACCCGTGGAGGCAGCGTGCACGTACCCGACGGCTTCCTCGACGCCCCGACCTCGGTGGCCACGGGCGTGGTGGCCGCGGGGACCGTCGCGGTCGCGCTGCGCGGCGCGCGCCGCGAGCTCGACGAGCGCACCGCTCCCCTGGCGGGCCTGACGGCCGCCTTCGTCTTCGCCGTGCAGATGATGAACTTCCCGGTCGGCGCCGGGACCAGCGGGCACCTGATCGGCGGGGCGCTGACGGCGGTGCTGGTCGGGCCGTGGACGGCGGTGCTGTGCATGACCGTCGTCCTGGTGGTGCAGGCCGTCCTGTTCGCCGACGGCGGGCTCACCGCGCTGGGCACCAACGTGACGCTGATGGGCCTGGTCGCCGTGGCGCTGGGCTACGGGGTCTTCCGGCTCCTCGTGCTCGTGCTGCCGCGCACCCGCACCGGCGTGCTCGCCGGCGCGGCCGCGGGCGCGTTCGTGTCCGTGCCGGCCGCGGCGCTGGTGTTCGTGGGGCTGTTCGCCGTCGGCGGCGTCGCCGACGTCTCCCTGGGCGCGGTGGCCGCGACGATGGGCGGCATCCACCTGCTCATCGGGCTGGGCGAGGCGGCGATCACCGTCGCCGTCCTCAGCGCCGTCCTCGCCGTCCGGCCCGACCTGGTGCACGGGGCGGCGCACCTGCGCCGGCCCGCCGACCTGGCCCCGCGGCCGGTCGTCGCGCCGGCCGCCGGGAGCGCCCGGTGACCCGCCGCAACCGGGCCTTCCTCGTCGTCGGCGTGCTGGTCACCCTCCTGGTCGCCGGCGTCGGCAGCTACTACGCCTCCTCCTCCCCCGACGGTCTGGAGTGGTCGGCCGAGGAGGAGGGCTTCGGCTCCACCGCCCGCGACAGCGCCACCGCCGACTCGCCGCTGGCCGACTACGCCGTCGACGGGGTGGACGACGGACGGCTGTCCGGCGGCCTGGCCGGCGTCATCGGCGTCGCGGTCACCCTCGTGCTCGCCGGCGGGCTCACGCTGGCGCTGCGCCGCCGGGGTGGGGCGGCGCCGGAGGCCGGCGACCTGCCCGGCGAACCGGTCGCCGCCGACCGGGCGGGCTGAGTGGGCGCCGGGCACGGCGGGGTCCTGGGCGCCGCCTACGTCCCGGGGTCGGGCGTCGTCCACCGGCTGCCCGCGCACGTCAAGCTCGTCGCGGTCGTCGCCTTCGCGCTGGTCGTCGTCACGACCCCGGTGCACGCCGAGTGGGCGTGGGCGGCCTACGCGGGCTTCCTCGCGCTCGTGCTGGCGGTGGCCGCGCTCGCCCGGCTGACCCCGCGACGGCTGGCCCGCGGCCTGGCGGTGGAGCTGCCCTTCGTCGTCTTCGCGCTGCTGCTGCCGTTCGTCTCGCGCGGACCGCGGGTGGAGGTCGCGGGGCTGTCGCTGTCCGAGAGCGGGCTGGCCGCCGGCGGCGGGCTGCTGGCCAAGGCCACGCTCTCGGTGCTGGCCGCCACGGTGCTCGCGGCCACCACGGAGGCGCGGGAGCTGCTGCGCGGGCTGGAGCGGCTGCGGCTGCCGGCCGCGCTGGTCCAGATCCTGTCGTTCATGATCCGCTACGCCGACGTCGTCTCCGGCGAGCTGCGGCGGATGCGTGTGGCACGGGAGTCCCGCGGCTTCCGCCCCCGCCACCTCGGCGCGCTGCGGGTGCTCGGCCCGGCCGCGGCGTCGCTGTTCGTCCGCTCCTACGAGCGCGGCGAGCGGGTCCACCTGGCGATGCTGTCCCGCGGGTACACCGGCCGGCTCACCGGCGCCCCGGCCGCCGCGGTCGCCCCGCGGCAGTGGGTCGCCGGCCTGAGCCTGCCCCTGGCCGCCGCCGCCGTCCTCGGGGCGGGGATGCTGGTCGGGTGACCGACGTCCCCAGCCTCCTCGTCGAGGACGTCGCCTTCGCCTACCCCGACGGGCACCAGGCGCTGTACGGGGTCGACCTGCGGGTCGGCCGCGGCGAGCGGGTGGCGCTGCTGGGCCCCAACGGCGCGGGCAAGACCACGCTGGTGCTGCACCTCAACGGGGTGCTGCGCGGCGGCCGCGGCCGGGTGTCGGTGGCCGGGCTGCCCGTGGAGAAGCGCACGCTGCAGGAGGTGCGGCGCCGGGTCGGCGTCGTCTTCCAGGACCCCGACGACCAGCTGTTCATGCCGACCGTCGGCGAGGACGTCGCCTTCGGGCCGCGCAACCTCGGCCTGCCCGAGGAGGAGGTCGCCGCCCGGGTGGCCGCGGCCCTGGACCAGGTCGGCATGACCGGCGTCGCCGAGCGCCCGCCGCACCACCTGTCGTTCGGCCAGCGCCGCCGCGTCGCCGTCGCCACGGTGCTGTCGATGCACCCGGAGGTGCTGGTGCTCGACGAGCCGTCGTCCAACCTCGACCCGGCCGGGCGGCGGGAGCTGGCCGAGGTCCTGCAGGCCCTGCCGGTGACCATGCTGATGGTCACCCACGACCTGCCCTACGCCCTGCAGCTGTGCCCGCGCTCGGTGGTGCTCGACGGCGGGGTGGTCGTGGCCGACGGGCCGACCCGCGAGCTGCTGGCCGACGCCGACCTGCTGGCCCGCCACCGCCTCGAGCTCCCCTACGGCTTCGACCCCACCCGGGTCCCGTAGCGGAGTGCGGGAGTGCAGGTCTCCTGCGCTCCCGCACTCCGTTCACTCGCCGCCGACGAGGGCCTCGGCGAAGGCCTCGGGCTCGAACGGCGCCAGGTCGTCGGCGCCCTCGCCCAGGCCGACCAGCTTCACCGGGATGCCGAGCTCGCGCTGCACCGAGACGACGATGCCGCCCTTGGCCGTGCCGTCGAGCTTGGTGAGGACGACGCCCGTGACCTCGACGGCCTCGGTGAACACGCGCGCCTGGACGACGCCGTTCTGCCCGGTCGTGGCGTCGAGGACCAGCAGCACCTCGGTGACCGGCGACTGCTTCTCGACGACCCGCTTGATCTTGCCGAGCTCGTCCATCAGGCCGGACTTGGTGTGCAGCCGCCCGGCGGTGTCGACGACGACGGTGTCGACCTCGGCCTCGACGCCGGTGCGCACCGCCTCGAACGCGACCGACGCGGGGTCGGCGCCCTCCTTGCCGCGGACGGTGAGCACGCCCACCCGCTCGCCCCACGTCTCGAGCTGGTCGGCCGCGGCGGCGCGGAACGTGTCGGCGGCGCCGAGGACGACGCTGCGCCCGTCCCCGACCAGCACGCGGGCGATCTTGCCGACCGTCGTGGTCTTGCCCGCGCCGTTGACGCCGACGACCAGGACGACGCCCGGGCGCCCCTCGCGCCGCTCGACGCCCAGGGTCCGGTCGAGGTCCGGGCCCAGGACGGCGGTCAGCTCGCGCACCAGCAGGGCGCGCAGGTCGGCCCCTGACCCGGTGGCCAGCACCATCGACTGGGTGCGCAGCCGGTCGACGATCTGGGTGGTGGCCGCGACGCCGACGTCGGCGGCCAGCAGCGTCTCCTCGATCTCCTCCCAGTCGTCCTCGGTCAGCTTCTCCCGGGCGAGGACGGTGAGCAGCCCGCGGCCCAGCGACGACTGCGAGCGGGCCAGCCGGGCGCGCAGCCGGACCAGCCGGCCGGCCGACGGCGGCGGCGTCTCGAACAGCAGCCCCGGCTCGGGCTCGGCCGGCGGCAGCTCCACCGGCTCGGCCGGCCGGGTGTCCTCGGCCGGCGTGGTGCCCAGGCCGCTCGCGGTGGCGCCGGAGTCCGGTCGGGGCTCGGCCGGCGGGGCCGTGGGCGGAGCCTGCGGGGGGCGGGGACGGGTCAGCGTCGTGCCCGCCACGGCGTCGTCGTCCAGCCGGGTGGTGCGCCGTCCCCGGCTCACCAGCAGGCCGGCGCCGACGAGCAGGGCGACGACGAGGATCGCGACCGCGATCAGCACGAACTCCATGCCGTCAGTCTCCCAGGCGACTCACCACCCGCACCGGGCACGACCCGGGGTCGGGGTGGGAGGCTCGCCCGCATGCCGCTGACCGCCGGGAGCACCCCGGCCCTGCTGATCGGCCCGCTGCTGCGGCACGTCGACCCCGTGTCGGCGACCGTCTGGGTGGAGACCGACCGCGCCTGCGAGGTCGAGGTGCTGGGCCGCCGGGCGCGCACGTTCTGCGTCGGCGGCCACCACTACGCCCTCGTGGTCGTGGAGGGGCTCGAGCCGGGCAGCTCCACGCCCTACGAGGTGCACCTGGACGGCGCCCGCGCCTGGCCGGACGCCGCGTCGACCTTCCCGGCCAGCCGCATCCGGACGCCGGGCGGGCCCGGCCCCTTCACCATCGCGTTCGGCTCGTGCCGCTACGCCACCCCGACCACCGTCGCGCTGTCGGAGGGGATCCCGCCCGACGCCCTCGACGTCTACGCCGCCCGCATCGCCGGCCGCCCCGAGGACGAGTGGCCCGACGCGCTCGTGCTGCTCGGGGACCAGGTCTACGCCGACGAGCTCACCGGCCCCACGCGCGAGTGGCTGTCGCTGCGCCGCGGCCGGCCGGTGGCCGAGGACGGCCAGGTGGTCGACTTCGAGGAGTACACCCGGCTCTACGCCGAGTCCTGGAGCGACCCGCAGGTGCGCTGGCTGCTGTCGACGATCCCGTCCTCGATGGTCTTCGACGACCACGAGATGATCGACGACTGGAACACCTCGGCCGCCTGGCGCCGCCGGGTCACCGCCACCGACTGGTGGACCGAGCGGATCAGCGGCGGGCTGGTGAGCTACTGGGTCTACCAGCACCTCGGCAACCTCAGCCCGCAGGAGCTGTCCGGCAACGCCGTCTGGCAGGCCCTGCAGCAGCGGACCGACGACAGCGACGACGCCGAGCCGGTGCTCCGGGAGATGGCGGTGGCCGCCGACGGCGACCCGCGGTCGATCCGCTGGAGCTACGTCCGCCACTGGGGCGACGTGCGGATGGTGATGGTCGACAGCCGCGCCGGCCGGGTCCTCGACGAGCAGGCGCGCCGGATGCTGGACGACCAGGAGTTCGAGTGGGTCGAGGCCGCCATGCGCAACGCGGTGGACGACGGCGTGGAGCACGTCGTCCTGGGGACGTCGCTGCCGTGGCTCCTCCCCCACGCCATCCACCAGATCGAGCGCTGGAACGAGACGCTCAACGTGCGGCACGAGGGGAAGCTGCGCGGCCGGCTCGCCGAGAAGGTGCGGCAGGCCGCCGACCTGGAGCACTGGGCGGCGTTCGGGCACTCCTTCGAACGGCTGGGCGCGGCCGTCGTCTCGCTGGCGCGCGGGGAGGCCGGCCGGGCGCCGGCCACGGTGCTCGTCCTGTCCGGCGACGTGCACCACGCCTACGCGGCGGAGCTGTCCGAGCCCGGCGGTCTGACCTCCCGGGTGCACCAGCTGACCGTGTCGCCGCTGCACAACCAGGCCCCGCACCCGATCAAGGTGGGCTTCCGGATGGGCTGGAGCCGCTGGGCCCGCCGGCTGATGACCGGCATGGCGAAGCTCGCGAGGGTCGAGCCCTCGCCGCTGGACTGGACCAAGGCCGCCGGGCCCTTCTTCGGCAACCAGGTCGGTGAGCTGGTGCTCGACGGGCGCAGCGCCCGCTTCCGGCTGCTCGTCGCCGACGAGCGCACCCGCGCCACCCAGGAGCTCCGGGAGGTGCTGGACCTGCCGCTGACCGACCCGGTGCCGGCGGAGGTGCCAGGCTGACCACGTGAACGACGCAGCGACCGACTCCTCCGGGCACCGGCCCGCTCCGGGTCCGGACCAGCCGCCGATCCCCGTCCGCCTCGTCACGTTCAACACCCACCACGGCGTGGGCACCGACGACCGGCACGACCTGGCCCGCCTGGCCACGGTGCTCGCGGCCGCCGACGCCGACCTGATCTGCCTGCAGGAGGTCGACCGGCACTTCGGGCCGCGCAGCGAGGACGTCGACCAGGCGCTGCTGCTCTCCCGCGCGCTGGACATGCAGCTGGCGTGGGGGCCGGCGATCGACGAGCCGCGCAGCGAGGGCGGGGACCGGCGGCAGTACGGCAACGCGCTGCTGTCGCGGCTGCCGGTGCTCGTGAGCGACGTCCACCGGCTGCCCGGCAGCGGCGAGCCGCGCAGCGCCCTGCAGACGATGGTCGAGCTCGACGGCGGCACCCTGTGGGTCACCGCCACCCACCTGACCACCACCTCGGCGGCCGAGCGGGCCGAGCAGGTGGCCGCGCTGGCCGCCCTGCACACCGACGGGATGGCGACCGGTGTCCTGGTCGGGGACTTCAACACCGCCCCCGACGCCGCCGAGCTCGAGCCGCTGCACCGGCGCTTCACCGACGCGTGGGAGCTGGCCGGGGAGCGGGAGGACCGGGCCGGCTGGCGCTTCTGGCACAGCGGGCAGGGCATGACCCACCCCGCCGGCTCGCCGCGGCGCCGGATCGACCAGGTGTGGGTGACGGCGGGCGTCGAGGTGACCTCGGCACGGGTGCTCGACGCCGAGGGCGCCTCGGACCACCTGCCGCTGGTGGTCGACCTGCTGGTCCCCTCCGGCGTCTGACCGGCCTCGCGGTCCGCCCCCCTCCGGGGCACCGCCCCGAGCTCGCGGGGGGTGGGGAGGCGGGGCCACTAGGCCGGCTCGGCCTCGCGCAACCGCTGGCTGATGACGCCGGTGATGCCGTCGCCGCGCATGCTCACGCCGTAGAGGGCGTCGGCGATCTCCATCGTCCGCTTCTGGTGGGTGATGACGATCAGCTGCGAGGTCGCCCGCAGCTGCTCGACGAGGGTGAGCAACCGGCCGAGGTTGACGTCGTCGAGGGCGGCCTCGACCTCGTCGAGCACGTAGAACGGCGAGGGCCGGGCCCGGAAGATCGCCACCAGCAGCGCGACGGCCGTCAGCGACCGCTCGCCGCCGGACAGCAGCGACAGCCGCTTGACCTTCTTGCCGGGCGGCCGGGCCTCGATCTCCACGCCGGTGGTCAGCATGTCGCCGGGGTCGGTCAGCGTGAGCCGCCCCTGCCCGCCGGGGAACAGGACGGCGAAGACCTGCTCGAACTCGCGCTGCACGTCGGCGAAGGCGGCGGAGAAGACGTCGTGGATGCGGTCGTCGACCTCGCGGACGACGGTGAGCAGGTCGCGGCGGGTGGCCTTGAGGTCCTCCAGCTGCGTGGCCAGGAACGTGTGCCGCTCCTCCAGCGCGGCGAACTCCTCCAACGCCAGCGGGTTGACCTTGCCCAGGGTGGCGAGGTCGCGCTCGGCCCGGGCGGCCCGCCGCTCCTGCGCGGCGCGGTCGTAGGGCACCGGCTCGGGCTCGGGCTCCCCCGCCTGCTGGGCGGCGGCCAGCTGGGCCGGGGACGGCGGCACGGGCGCCGCCGGCCCGTACTCGGCGACCAGCGTCGGGAGGTCCACGCCGAACTCCTCGGCCGCCCGCGCCTCGAGCCCCTCGATCCGGTAGCGCTGCTCGGCTCGGGCCACCTCGTCGCGGTGCACCTCGTCGGTCAGCCGCTCCAGCTCCGCGGTCGCCGTCCGCACCCGGCTGCGCACCTCGAGCAGCTCGGCCTCGGCGGCGCTGCGCCGGCGGGCCAGCTCGTCCCGCTCGGCGGCGGCCCGCGACAGCGACGCGGCCAGCGCGACGAGCGCCGCGTCGGCGTCGGCGCGGACCCGTCCGGCGACGGCGGCGCCGCGCTGGCGGGCGGCGCGCGCGGCGGCGGCCCGCTCGCGGGCGGCGCGTTCCTGCCGGGCCTGCCGGCGCAGCGCGTCGGCGCGGCCGGACAGCGCGCGGGCGCGCTCCTCGGCGGTGCGCACGGCGAGCCGCGCCTCGGTCTCGGCCCGCCCGGCGGCGGCGACCTCCAGCCGCAGCCGGTCGCGCTCCTCCGACGAGGGCTCGTCCTCCAGCGGCACCGCCTCGGCCGCGGCCAGCCGCTCCTCGAGGCCGGCCAGCGCCGTCGCCGCCTGCTCCAGGGCCTGCTCGGCGCGGACCCGGGCCGCCGTCGAGCGCTCGGCCTCGGCGGCGGCCGACCGGGCGGCGGCGCCGAGCTCGGCCAGCTCGGTGGCCACGGCGGAACGGCTGCGGTCGGCCGCCTGCCGGGCGGCCGCGGCCGTCTCCACGTCGGCCGAGCGGGCCCGCGCGGTCTCCCGGGCGGCGGCCAGCTCCTCGGCGAGGACGGCCGCGCGCTCGGTGGCGGCGACCAGCTCGCGCCCGGCCTCCTCGACCCGTGCCCGGACCTCGAGCCCGGTGGGCGCGTCGGCCTGGCCGCCGGCGGCCCAGTCGGCGCCGACGAGGTCGCCCTCGGCGGTCACGGCCCGCACCCGCGGGTGCGTGGCGACGAGCGAGGTGGCGGCTGCCAGGGAGGGCACGACCGCGACCCGGTCGAGGGCGCGCGACAGCGCGGGGCCGAGCCCCTCGGGCGCCTGCACGAGGTCCAGCGCCCACCGGGCCTCCCCCGGCAGCTCGGGCCAGCCCTCGCGCGGCGGCGCCGGGAGCCCGGCGGTCACCAGCAGCGCGACCCGCCCGCCGTCGCCCTCCTTGAGGTGGGTCAGGGCGGCGGCGGCCTCGGCCACGCCGGTGACGACGACGGCGTCGGCCCGGCCCGCCAGCGCCGCGGCCAGCGCGGTCTCGGCGCCCGGCGCCACGGTCAGGAGGTCGGCGAGCGGACCCAGGACGCCGGGGAGGCCGGCGGCGAGCACGGCGGCCGCGCCGTCGGCGGGGGCGAGCCCCGAGGCCAGGGCGTCGCGGCGGGCCTGGGCGCCGGCGCGGTCCCGCTCGGCCGCCCGCTCGGCGGCGGTCAGCTCGGTGACGCGGCGGGCGGCCCCGGCGTGCGCGGCGACGGCGTCGGAGTGGGCGGCGACGAGGGTGACGTCGTCGTCCTCCTGCTCCGCGAGCGCGGCGCGGCGCGCGGCCAGGCGCTCCTCGGCGGCCTCGGCCCGCCCGGCCGCCTCACCGGCGGCGGCGGCGAGCCGGTCGATCTCCGCCTGCCCGGCCGCGACCCGGGAGCGGGCGGCGGCGACCTGGCCGGAGAGCCGGGCCATGCCCTCCCGGCGGTCGGCCAGCGCACGGGTGGCGGCGACCCAGGCCTTCTCGGCGGCGGCGAGCGCGGCGTCGAGCTCGGCGCGCGCCGCGACAGCGGCGGCCAGCCGGCCGCGCTCGGCCGCCAGCCCCTCGGCGAGCTCGGCCTCGGTGGCGGCGATGCGGTCGGCCTCGGCCTCCAGCTGGTCGGGGTCGCGGCCCCCGGTCGCCGCGGCCACCGGCGCGGACAGGTGCCGGTGCCGCTCGGCGGCCAGCGACGAGACGGCCCGGAAGCGCTCGGTCAGCGCCGACAGCCGGTACCAGGTGTCCTGCGCGCCGCCGAGCAGCGGCGCGTTCGCGGCCAGGTCGGCCTCGAGCGCCGCCTCCCGCGCGGCGACACCGGCGAGCTGGGCCTCGACGACGGCGCGCCGCTCGCGGGCGGCGGTCTCGTCGGCGACGTCCTTGTCGAGGGCCTCGCGCAGCCGGACCAGGTCGTCGGCGAGCAGGCGCAGCCGCGCGTCGCGCAGGTCGGCCTGGACGCCGGCCGCGCGGCGGGCGACCTCGGCCTGCCGGCCCAGCGGCTTGAGCTGCCGCCGGAGCTCGGCGGTCAGGTCGGCGAGGCGGTCGAGGTTGGCCTGCATCGCGTCGAGCTTGCGGAGCGCCTTCTCCTTGCGGCGGCGGTGCTTGAGGACGCCGGCGGCCTCCTCGACGAACGCGCGGCGGTCCTCGGGACGGCCGGAGAGGACGGCGTCCAGCTGGCCCTGGCCGACGATGACGTGCTGCTCGCGGCCGATGCCGGAGTCGCTGAGCAGCTCCTGGACGTCGAGCAGGCGGACCTTGTCACCGTTGATCTCGTACTCGCTCTCACCGGAGCGGTACATCCGGCGGGTGATCGAGACCTCGGTGTAGTCGATCGGCAGCGCGCCGTCGGCGTTGTCGATGGTCAGCGTCACCTCGGCCCGGCCCAGCGGCGGGCGGCCGGCGGTGCCGGCGAAGATGACGTCCTCCATCTTGCCGCCGCGCAGGCTCTTGGCACCCTGCTCACCGAGGACCCAGGCGATGGCGTCGACGACGTTGGACTTGCCCGACCCGTTGGGGCCGACGACGGCGGTGATCCCCGGTTCCAGGCGCAGGGTCGTCGCGGACGCGAAGGACTTGAAGCCCTTGAGCGTCAGGCTCGACAGGTGCACGGGATCAGGAGGTTAACCGAGGAGGGAGCCGGCGACCCGCCTCGCGGGGCGGGTGCGCCGGGTGGGGCCGGTGAGGCGGTCCGCGCCGGTCCGGCGGGCACTAGGCTCCGCCCGTGGCCGGCTACAGGGTGGTGGCGGACTTCGACCTCTGCGAGTCGAACGCCGTCTGCATGGGGATCGCGCCCGAGGTGTTCGAGGTGCGCGACGACGGTTTCCTCTACGTCCTCCAGGAGGAGCCGCCGGAGGCGCTGCTCGGCAGGGTCCGGGAGGCGGTGGACAGCTGCCCGAAGCGGGCGCTGAGCCTGCGGCCGCTGGAGGACTGAGGCCTCACCCCTCGCGGGGCGGTGCCGGCCGCGGGGCGGGGTGCCGGCCCGGGACCGGGCCGGCGGTCGGGAACGCGTCGTTCAGGCCAGCGCCGGCTCGGCGTTGTCGCCGGCCATGCTGAGCAGCTCGGAGGCGATGACGGCGTCGCGGGCGGCGTCGCGCTGCGCGCGGAGCTCCTCGAGCTCGGCCTCCAGACGGCGTACGCGCGCACGCAGGGCGGCGTTCTCCTCGACGACGAGCTGCGCCGGGCTGACGACGTGACCGAACAGGGCCTTGGCCATGGTTGTGGCGGCCTTCCTGACAGCGAGAGGTGTGCCCGGCGCCCCGGATCGCGGTCGGCGCGGGCTGGATACCACAAGGGTGACAGGGAGGGACACGCAGGTCAACGGCACACTGCCGAGCTCCCGTGTCGGTGGGATGTCGTCTTCGTCACGCCGTCGTGAAGCCCCGGACGCCCTGCACCACGTCGTCGCGGACGTCGACGCGGCGCACGGTCCCCGGCGCCGACGGGCCCCCGAGCGCGTCGACGACGCCCCGGACGACGTCGACGGGACCCTCGAGGACCACCTCGACGGACCCGTCGGGGAGGTTGGTCGCCGACCCGGCCAGCCCGGCGTCGCGCGCGAGCCCCCGGACGAACCACCGGTAGCCCACGCCCTGGACCAGGCCGGACACCCGCGCGACGACGCGGACGTCCGCGCTCACGCCGCCGTCCGCCGCGCGCGCGGGCGGGGCTGGCAGCGGGGGCAGCTGTAGCTGGAGCGGTTCATGAACGACTCCCGCCGGATCGGGGTGCCGCACCGCGGGCACGGCCGGTCGGCCTGGCCGTAGACGGCGAGGAAGCGGGAGAAGTAACCGCTCTGGCCGTTGACGTCGACGTAGAGCGAGTCGAACGAGGTGCCGCCCTGCGCGAGCGCCTCCTGCAGGACGTCGCGCACGCCCTGCAGCAGGGCGGCCACCTGCGGCCGGGTGAGCGCGTCGGTGGGGCGGGCGCCGTGCAGCTTCGCGCGCCACAGCGACTCGTCGGCGTAGATGTTGCCGACGCCGCCGATGAGCGTCTGGTCCAGCAGCGCCCGCTTGACCTCGGTGCGCCGGCGGCGCAGCGCAGCGCTGAACCCCGCCTCGTCGAAGGAGGGGTCCAGCGGGTCGATGGCGATGTGCGCCAGCCGCGTCGGCAGCTCCTCGCCGACCGAGTCCTCCACGGCGAGCCCGCCGAAGGTCCGCTGGTCGACGAAGCGCAGCTCGCGGCCGCCGTCGGTGAAGGTGAACCGGGTGCGCAGGTGCACCTCGTCGGGCTGGGTGCGCTTCTCCACCAGCAGCTGCCCGCTCATGCCCAGGTGCGCGACCAGCGCGCGACCGGACGGCGTGCCGTCGGGCTCGGCCACGGGCAGCCACAGGTACTTGCCCCGCCGGTGCGCGGCGGTGAGCGTGCGGCCGGTCAGCGCCTGCACGAAGGAGTCGGCGCCCTCCAGGTGGCGACGGACGGCGCGCGGGTGGTGCACCTCGACGGTGGCCACCGTGCGCCCGGCGACCCACTGCTGGAGGCCGCGCCGCACCACCTCGACCTCGGGGAGCTCGGGCACGCGGCGTCAGCCCCCGGCGGGGTCGGGCACCGCCGGCTCGACCGGGGCGTCGGCCGACAGGGCCCGCCAGGCGGCCTCGGCGGCCTCCTGCTCCGCGGCCTTCTTCGTGCGCCCGCCGCCACGGCCGTACTCGGTGCCCGACAGCAGGACGGCGGCGGTGAAGGTCTTGGCGTGGTCGGGGCCGGTGTCCTCGACGACGTAGGTCGGCGCACCGAGGCCGCGGGCGGCGCCCAGCTCCTGGAGGCTGGTCTTCCAGTCCAGGCCGGCGCCGCGGGTGGCCGACTCGGCCAGCAGCGGGTCGAACAGCCGGTGCACGATCGCCGCGGCGACATCCAGGCCGAGGCCGAGGTGGATCGCGCCGATCAGCGCCTCCATCGCGTCGGCCAGGATCGAGTCCTTGTCCCGGCCGCCGGTGGTCTCCTCGCCGCGGCCCAGCAGCAGGTGCGGGCCGATGCCGCCCTCGCCGAGCCGGCGGGCGACGCGGGCCAGCGAGGTCATGTTGACCACGGACGCGCGCAGCTTGGCCAGCTGCCCCTCGGGCAGGTCCGGGTGGCTGCGGTACAGCTCGTCGGTGACGACCAGGCCCAGCACGGAGTCGCCGAGGAACTCCAGCCGCTCGTTGGTCGGCAGGCCGCCGTTCTCGTAGGCGTAGGAGCGGTGGGTCAGGGCCAACGCCAACAGGCCGCCGGGCAGCTCCACGCCGAGGGCGTCGAGCAGCCAGGCGGCCGCGGCGTCGGCGTGGGCCGCCCCGGCCGGCGACGGGCTCGCGCCGGCTCCGGTGCCGGTGGCCGGTGCGGCCGCGGCGGGGCTCCCCACGGTGAGTTCAGACCGAGAGGACCTGACGGCCCTCGTACTGCCCGCAGTTCGGGCAGGCCTGGTGCGGGGGCTTCAGCTCGCCGCAGGCCCGGTTCGGGCACGGCGACAGGGTGGGGGCGGTCGCCTTCCACTGCGAGCGGCGCGCGCGGGTGTTGCTGCGGGACATCTTCCGCTTCGGGACGGCCACGTCAGTTCTCCTTCGGGTTGGTACCGCCAGGAGCACCCGGCGGGGTCAGCTTGCCGGCGAGCCCGGCCCAGCGGGGGTCGACCACCTCGTGCGAGTGGTCGGCGGGGAGGTCGTCGAGGCGCTCGCCGCAGTCGACGCACAGCCCCGAGCAGTCGTCGGTGCACAGCGGCGACAGCGGCAGGGCGAGGACGACGGCGTCGCGCACCATCGGCTCGAGGTCGATGCGCTCGCCCTCGACGAGGCGCACCTCGTCCTCCTCGCTCGTCGCCTCGGTGGTGCTGCCCTCGTAGGCGTAGAGCTCCTGCACGGTGAGGGTCAGGGTGTCCTCGACGTCCTCGAGGCAGCGGGCGCACTGGCCGACCAGCGGAGCCTCGACGTCCCCGGACACCAGGACGCCCTCCATGACCGCCTCGAGCCGCAGCCGCAGGTGCACCGGCGCGCCCGCGGGGACGCCGATCAGCTCGACGCGGAAGCCCTCGGGCGCCGGCACGGTGCGGTCCAGCTCCTGCATCGACCCGGCGCGGCGGCCCAGCTCGCGCAGTTCCACGCGCCAGGGGTCGGCAGCGGGACGCCGGGCGTCCGGGGACGCGGCGCCGGGGCGGGGCAGCGGTGCGGCAGGCATGTCGGTACTCGCGGGTCGGGAGGAGGGAGGGTCCGGCGGGGCTGGTGCCGCCGTCCGGAGCAGCTGCCAAGACTACCCGATCCCGGGCGGAGGCCGTCCGCCCGCCGGGAGTCCCGGGTCACGCGGAGGGCCCGGCTACTCCCGGAGGTTCAGCCGGGCCTTCTCGACCGAGCGCATCATGCGCTCGAGGGTGGTGCCGAAGTCGGCGAGCCGGCTGTCGACGTACTCGTCGACCTCGGCGCGCATCCGGGCGACGTCGGCGGCGGTCTGGGCGCCGAGCTCGTCGGCCCGGGCGACGGCGCCGCGGTAGACCTCGGTCTCGGTGACCAGCCGCTCGTGCTCTGCGGCGGCAGCGGCCAGCATCTCGGCCTGCTGGGCCTGGGCGTCGGCCAGCACCGCCTCGTGGTGCAGGCGGGCCTCCTCGACCAGCCGGGCGGCCTCCGCCTCGGCCTCGGCCAGCAGGTCCTCGGCCTCGGCCTGCGCCTGGGCGAGCAGCTCGTCGCGCTGCCGGCGGGCCACCCCGAGGATCTCCTCGCGCTGCCGCCGCGCCCCGGAGACCAGCTGCTCGCTCTCCCCGCGGGTCCGGCCGGTCAGCCGCTCGGCCTCGGCCTGGGCCTGCTGGAGGATCTCGGTGCGCTGCTCGACGATCCGCCCGGCCTGCTGGACCTCCTCGGGGAGGTTCTCCCGCAGCTCGTCCAGCAGGTCGAGCACGTGGTCGCGCGGCACCATGCAGGAGCCCGACATGGGCACGCTGCGCGCGTTCTCGATGAGCTGACCGAGCTCGTCGACGACGTCGTAGAGCCGGTACACGACCTCCGTCATGCGCGCTGCTCCCGCTTGGCCAGCAGCCGGTCCAGGACGGCCTTGGGCACCAGCCGCGACACGTCCCCGCCGAAGGTGGCGATCTGCTTCACCAGGCTGGACGACAGGTGGCCCACCTGCGGGGCCGTCGGGACGAACAGCGTCTCGATGCCGGCCAGCTCGCGGTTCATCTGCGCCATCTGCAGCTCGTACTCGAAGTCGCCGACGGCGCGCAGGCCCTTCACGATCACCGGCACGTCGTGCGTGCGGCAGTAGTCGACGAGCAGGCCGTGGAAGCTGTCCACGACGACGTTGGGCAGGTCCGCGCACGCCTCGCGCAGCAGCTCCATGCGCTCGTCGACGGTGAACAGGCCCGCCTTGCCGGGGTTGACCAGCACGGCGACGACCAGCTCGTCGTAGAGGCCGGCGGCCCGGGAGATGACGTCGACGTGGCCGTTGGTGACCGGGTCGAACGAACCGGGGCAGACGGCACGCCTCACGACAGCCGACCGTACCGGAGCAGGGCCTCCCCGTAGCGGCGATCGCGGATCCCGGTCAGGGGTGTCGGCCACTCCCACGGCTGCTCGCGGCTGGAGCGCTCGACGACGACGACGGCGTCCTCGGCCAGCCAGCCGCCGCCGGCCAGCGCGGCCAGCACGCCGAGCACCTCCTCGGCGGGCGTCGCGTAGGGCGGGTCGGCCAGCACGAGGTCGAAGCGTGCCGGCGGCGGCCCGGCCACGACGGTGGGCACCGACCCGGCGACCACCCGCGCCCCGGGCAGGCCGACGGCGGCCACGTTGGCCCGCAGCACGGGCAGCACCCGCGGCCCGGACTCGACGAGCACGACCTGCGCGGCCCCGCGCGACAGCGCCTCCAGGCCGAGGGCGCCCGAGCCCGCGTAGAGGTCCAGGACGGCGGCGCCGTCGAGGTCCAGCAGGGAGGCCAGGCTGTTGAACAGCGCCTGCCGGGCCTTGTCGCCGGTGGGCCGGACGCCCGACGGCGGCACGGCGAGCCGCCGCCCGCCGGCCGCGCCGGCGATGAGGCGCGTCATGCCTTCTCGGGGGCCGTCATGCTTTTTCCAGGTACTCCGCGCGCTCGTCGGTGGCCAGCGCGGCCACCTCCATCGCCAGGCCGGGGTGGTCGGCGAGGCCGCGCTCGGTGGCCAGCAGCGCCGTGGCCTCGGTCCGGGCCCGGCTGATGAGCTCCTCGTCCTCCAGCAGCGACAGCAGCCGGATGCCGGAGCGGCGGCCGGACTGCGCGGCCCCGAGGACGTCGCCCTCGCGGCGGGTCTCCAGGTCCAGCCGGGCCAGCTCGAAGCCGTCGGAGGTGGAGGCCACCGCGGCCAGCCGCTGGCCGGTGGGCGAGGACGTCGGGGCCTCCGACACCAGCAGGCACAGCCCGGCGTGCCTGCCCCGGGCCACCCGGCCGCGCAGCTGGTGCAGCTGGCTGACGCCGAAGCGGTCGGCGTCCATGACGACCATCACCGTGGCGTTGGGCACGTCGACGCCGACCTCGACGACCGTGGTGGCCACGAGCACCTGCGTCTCCCCCGCGGCGAAGGCCCGCATCCGGGCGTCCTTCTCGTCCGGGGTCAGGCGGCCGTGCAGGACGTCGAGCCGCAGGCCGGCCAGCGGGCCCGTCCGCAGCCACTCGGCGACGTCGAGCACCGCCAGCGGCGCCCGCCGCTCGCCGCCGCCGTCGTCGTCGGCCGGGGCGCCGTCGTCGTCGCCGGGCTCGTCCTCCTCGCCCTTCTCCCCCTCGACCTCGCCGATCCGCGGGCAGACGACGTAGGCCTGGCGCCCCGCGGCGACCTCCTCGCGCAGCCGCTCCCACGCGCGCTCGAGCCAGGCCGGCCGCTCCTTGGCCGGCACCACGGAGCTGCTGACCCCGCCGCGGCCGCTGGGGAGCTGGCGCAGCGTGGAGGTCTCCAGGTCGCCGTAGACGGTCATGGCGACCGTGCGCGGGATCGGGGTGGCCGTCATGACCAGCACGTGCGGCGGCCGGTTGCCCTTGGCGCGCAGCGCGTCGCGCTGCTCGACGCCGAAGCGGTGCTGCTCGTCGACGACGACCAGGCCGAGGTCGGCGAAGTCGACGCCTTCCTGCAGCAGCGCGTGCGTGCCGATCACGATGCCCGCGCTGCCGTCGGCCACCGCGGCCCGCGCCTCCCGGCGGGCGGCGGCCCGCTGCGAGCCGGTGAGCAGCACGACCCGGGTGCCGGCGGGGTCGCCGTCGAGCTCGCCGGCCCGGCCCAGCGGACCGAGCAGCGCGGCGATGCCCCGCGCGTGCTGGGCGGCGAGGACCTCGGTGGGCGCCAGCAGCGCGGCCTGCCCACCGGCGTCGACGACCTGGGCCATCGCCCGCAGCGCCACCACGGTCTTGCCGGAGCCGACCTCCCCCTGCAGCAGCCGGTGCATCGGGGTGTCGCGGTCGAGCTCGGCGGCCAGCTCCTCGCCGACCTCCCGCTGGCCCTCGGTGAGCGCGAACGGCAGCGCGGCGTCGACCGCGTCGAGCAGCCCGCCGGGCCGCCGCGGGCGGGCGGTGCCGGGCTCCAGCGCCGCGGCTCGACGTCGCGCGGCGAGGGTGAGCTGCAGGGTGAGCGCCTCGTCCCACTTCAGCCGCTCCTCGGCCCGCTCGACGTCCTCGGCGCTGGTCGGGCGGTGGATGTCCAGCAGCGCGGCCGGGAGGGTGGGCAGCCCGTGCCGGGCGCGGATCTCCTCGGGCAGCGGGTCCTCGACGAACCCGAAGCCGCCGCCGGAGTCGAGCAGCAGCTTCACCGAGCGCTGGATGACCCAGCTGCTGACCTCCTTGCTCGCCGGGTAGATGGGGATGAGCGCCCGCGCCCACTCCTCGTCGTCGTCGCCGGTGATCAGGTGGAAGTCGGGGTGGGCGAACTGCTTGCTGTTGCGGTACTCGCCCACGGTGCCAGCGAACAGCCCCCAGGCGCCCTCGCGCAGGTGGCCGTGCCGGTGGTTGAAGAAGACCAGCTGCATCGTGCCGGCCCCGTCGCCGACGGTGACCTCGGTGAGCATCCCCCTGCGCTGGCGCATCGGCCGGGTGGTGACCTTGCGGACCTGGGCCAGCACGGTGACCCGGTCACCCACCTGCAGGTCGTCGAGGCGGGTCATCTCCCCGCGCCTGGCGTACCGCCGCGGGTAGTGCCGCAGGAGGTCGCGGACCGTGTGCAGGCCCAGCGAGGTCGCCATGGCCTTGGACGTCTTCGGGCCCAGCACCCTCGACAGGTCGGTGGCCAGCTCGAACGCCACTCACTCCACCCCCACCAGCAGCGGCACCCCCGCCGCCCCGCCGTCGTACCGGACCACCTCGACCGTCGGGTGCGCCGTGGCCAGGTGCCGGCACGCGGCGTCGCCCAGCGCGGGGTCGTCCCCGACGACGAGCGTGGCCAGCTCCCCGCCGGCCGACAGCAGCCGGTCGAGCAGCTCGCACGTGACGGCGGCGCGGTCCTGCCCGATGACCACGACGTCGCCCTCGGCCGACCCCAGCGTGTCGCCGGGCTGGCAGCGGCCCGCGGTGGTCAGCGCCTCCTGGTCGGCGACGGTGATCTCCGCCCACCGGGTGGCGGCGGCGGCCTCGGCCATGGTCACGACGTCGTCGCCGAAGTGTCGGGAGGGGTCGGCGACGGCGATCGCGGCCAGCCCCTGCACCGGGGACCGCGTCGGGAGGACGGCGACCTCGCGGCCCAGCTCGCGGGCGCGGACGGCGGCGCGCCCGGCGACCGGGGCCGTCTCCGGGTCGTTGGGCAGGACGACGACGGCGGCGGCCGTGGAGCCGAGCACCTCCTCGAGCACGTCGTCCTCGGTCACCCCGCCGGGCCCGTGGGTGACCACGAACACGCCCTCACCGGCGAAGAGCTCGGCCAGGCCGTCGCTGGGGACGAGCGCGACGATCGCGCGGGTGCCCTGCACCGGCGCGGCCGGCGGGACGGGGGCCAGCGGTGTCACCGAGATGCGGTGCGGCCTCCCCGCCTCGATCCCGGCCTCGATCGCCGCGCCGACGTCGGCCACGTGCACGTGCACGTTCCACTCCCGGCCGGTCGGGGTGTCGACCCCCACGACGACGAGGCTGTCGCCGAGGGCGGCCAGCCGCGCCTGCAGCCGGGCCACCGCGGCCTCGTCGGTGTCGGCCAGCAGGTACTGGACCTCGCTGCCCGGGCCCGCCGGCGGCTGGTGGGGCACGTCGGGGTCGCCCGGGTGGGGGTGGTGGTGGTGCCGGTGCCCGGCCCCGGCGGTCCGGCGGTCCAGCGGCGGGCGGGCCGGCTCCTCGCCGGTGACGGTCGTGACCAGGGCGTCGAGGACCAGGCACAGCCCCGCCCCGCCAGCGTCGACGACGCCGGCGGCGCGCAGCACGGCCAGCTGCCCGGGGGTCGCCTCGAGGGCGACGCGGGCGCCGTCGGCCGCGGCGCGCACCACCTCGGCCAGGTCGTCGCGCCCGTCGGCCACCGCCGCGACCGCGGCCTCGCCCGCCGCCCGGGCGACGGTGAGGAAGGTGCCCTCCTCCGGTTCGGCGACCGCGCCGTAGGCCGCCTCGGCCGCGCCCCGCAGGGCGTGCGCGAACGCCGGACCGTCGGCCGGGGGCGCGCCGGCGAGCCGGTCGGCGAGGCCGCGCAGCACCTGGGCGAGGATCGTCCCGGAGTTGCCACGGGCGCCCAGCACCGCGCCGCGGGCCAGCACGGCCCAGGCCGGCTCGTCCTCGGGGGCCGCCTCCAGGGCGGCGAGCGCCGCCTCGGCGGTGAGCAGCAGGTTCGTGCCGGTGTCGCCGTCGGGCACGGGGAAGACGTTGAGCTCGTCGAGCCGGCCCCGGGCCGCGGACAGCGCGGCCACCGCGGCCCGGCACCACCGGCCGGCCGCGGCGTCGTCCAGCACCGGCAACACGGCGGGAGAGTACCCACGCGCACCGACGTCCCCGGGCCGCGCGACGTCGGCGGCGGGGAGCGGTTAGACTGGCCGACGGTCTGTACGCGGTCGCCGTTCCGAGCGCCGCCCTGAAGTCTGAGATCTGGGAGTGATCCGCCGTGGCTGCCGTGTGCGATGTCTGTGGCAAGGGGCCCGGTTTCGGTATGTCGGTGTCGCACTCGCACCGCCGCACGCCGCGCCGTTGGAACCCGAACATCCAGTCCGTGCGAGCCCTCGTGGCTCCCGGCAACCGTCGCCGGATCAACGCGTGCACCTCGTGCATCCGCGCCGGCAAGGTCGTCCGCGCCTAGCGGACTGCGCACGTCCCGACGGGCCCCGGAGGACCTCCTCCGGGGCCCGTCGTCGTGCTGCCCCCGCCGTGGTGCCCGGCTGCGCGGTCCTCAGTGCCGGCCGATGCCGCGGGCCCGCGCGGCGGTGACCACCAGGTCGACGAGGGAGTCCAGCGGGAACGCCGTCCCGTCGAGGACCAGGTGGTAGTGCTTGGCCGCCGCGGGGTCGCACCGGTAGAAGTGCTTCACGTAGGCCTCCCGCGCCCGGTCGTTGGCCTCCAGCTCGCGGCGCAGCTCCTCCCGCGGCCGGCCCGAGCGGGCGACCACGGCCGCCAGCCGGCGGTCCGGGGGGCCGTCGAGCCGCACGTGCAGCGCGTCGGCCCGGTCCCGCAGCACCAGCGCGCCGGCGCGGCCGAGCACCACTCCCCCGCCGCTGTCGGCGATCTCGGTGAGCACCCGCTCGGTCTGCAGCCGGAAGGCCCCCTCGTCCGGGACCCCGGAGACCGGCAGCACCCCGCCGACCGGGTCGGGCACGGTGCCGAGCGAGGCGATGAGCCGCCACAGGCCCCGCGCGACCCGCTCGTCGTTCTCCTCGGCCTCGGCCACGGGCACGCCCAGGCGCCCGGCGACCTGGAACGGGATGGCGCGGTCGTGGAACGGCAGCCCCAGCCGCTCCGCCACCGCGGGCGCCACCTCGTGCCCGCCGGCGCCGTAGGGGGCCGAGATGGTCACGATGCCCACGACTGCTCCTCCTCCGGACCGGCCGTCCTGCTCGCGTCGGGGGACCCGCCGAGGACCTTGCCGAGGAACACCGCGCCGGGCGAGTCCGCGTACACGCCGTAGCCGGCCGCCGGGGTGTACCCGCGCCGGCGGTACAGCTCGATCGCCTCGGGCTGGCGGTCGCCGGTGTTGAGGACCACGGCCCGGTGCCCGGCCGCCGCGGCGCTGTCCTCCAGGGCGTCCATCAGCAGCGAGGCCAGGCCCAGCCGGCGCGCGCCCGCGGCGACGTAGACCCGCTTGACCTCCACCACGCCGGGGGCGTGCACCCGCCACGCGGCGCAGCCCACCGGCTCGCCGTCGGCCTCCGCGACCAGGAACAGCCCGGCGGGCGGCGCGAACTCCGCAGGGTCGACGACCGCTTCGTCGGGCCCGCCGTAGCGGGTCACGTACTCCTGCTGCACCGCGGCCACGAGCGCCCGCGCGACCGGCGAGTCGTAGCCCGCGGCCCGCAGCCGCACGACCCGCCCGTCGGGCAGCACGTGCCCGGCCTCACCCGAAGTGGACATGGCCCGTTCCTCCCGCTCCCAGCTCCTCGGCGACCGCGGCGGCCGGCCGACCGTCGACCCGGACGCCCGGGCCCTCGCCGGCGGCGCCCACGCCGCCGATCACCGACCAGCCGGGGGGCAGGGTCGCACCCGCCGGGAAGGTGGCCAGCAGCGCGTGGTCCTCCCCGCCGGTGAGCACCCACGCCAGCGGGTCCACCCCCAGCGCGGCCCCGACCTGGGGCAGCGGCCCCGGCGGCTCCAGCGCGACCGCGGCGAGGGCCGCCCGGTCGATCTCGACGACCACGCCGCTGGCCTCGGCCAGGTGCCCGGCGTCGGCCAGCAGCCCGTCGCTGACGTCGCACATGGCGGTCGCGCCGGCGTCGGCCGCGGCCGGGCCGGCCGCGTAGGGCGGCTCCGGACGGCGGTGCGCCCGCACCGCGGCCAGCGGGCTGCTGAAGCCGCGCCGCAGCACCGCCAGACCGCACGCCGACCAGCCGAGCCGGCCGGCCAGGGCCAGGACGTCGCCGGGTGCGGCGCCCGAGCGCAGCACCGGCCGGCGGCCGGCCAGGTCCCCCAGCGCGGTGACCGACAGGACGACGGCGCCGCTGTCCGGGGCCGAGGCGACGGTGTCGCCGCCGACGACCGCAGCGCCCAGCGGGCCGCACTCGGCGGCCAGCCCGTCGGCGACCTCCTCCAGCCAGGCGGTGGGGGTGTCGGCCGGGCAGGCCAGCCCGACCAGCAGCGCGGTGGGGACCGCGCCCATGGCGGCGACGTCGGCCAGGTTCGCCGCCGCGGCCTTGTGCCCGACGTCGGTGCCCGAGGACCAGTCGCGGCGGAAGTGCCGCCCCTCGACCAGCACGTCGGTGGTGGCCACGACCCGGCCGTCGGGGGCGCGCAGCACCGCGGCGTCGTCCCCGGGGCCCACCTCCGTGACCCGGGCGACCCCGGCGCGGGCGACGACGCGGTCGATGAGCGCGAACTCCCCGACGGAGGCGACCGTCTCGCCCCGGGGAGCGGGGGGCCGCGTCACCGGGTGCCCCCCGTCACTGGGGTAGGTTGCGGTCCGACCCGCCGGCCGGTGGGTGCACGCCGGCGGCAGCGCTGCCCGAGGAAGGTCATCCCGTGGTCCACGCCTACATCCTGATCCAGACCGAGGTCGGCAAGGCCGCGCAGGTCGCCACGACGATCGCCGAGATCGCGGGGGTCACCAAGGCCGAGGACGTCACGGGCCCCTACGACGTCATCGTCCGCGCCGAGGCCGAGACGGTCGACGAGCTCGGCCGCCTGGTCGTCGCGCGGGTGCAGTCGGTCGACGGCATCACCCGGACGCTGACCTGCCCCGTCGTCAACATCTGAGCCGCTGAGCGAGGACGCCCGCCCCGCGGACGGCGCCGGCGCCGAGGCCGGCCCGGAGCCGGCTCTCCCGGCGGACGGTGGCGCCCCGCGGCCGGACCCCCTGCGCCGCGCGGCGCTGGCGGTGACCGCCGTGGTCGTCCCGCTGCTGGTGGTGCTGCTCGTGCTGGTCAACCGCAGCGCCGGGGACGACGACGGCGACTCCCCCGCCCGGGTCAGCGGCCCGGCCGCCACCGCGCGCGCCGACCTGCCGGTGCTCGAGGTGCCGGTCCCGCCGGTCACCCCGGAGGCCGACGCGAGCTGCCCGGCCTTCATGACCGACCTGCCGATCCAGCTGGCCGGGCTCGAGTCGCGGCGGGTGCGGTCGGACACCCCCTACGCCTACGCGTGGGGCGAGCCGCCGGTCGTGCTGCGCTGCGGCGTCGAGCGGCCGGCCGGCTTCGCGCCGGACTCCGGCCTCATCCAGCTCAACCAGGTGCAGTGGTTCGTCGACACCTCCGACCCCGAGCAGTACGTCTGGACCGCCGTCGACCGGCCGGTGTACGTCGAGCTGACCGTGCCGGCCAGCCTCGACAGCGAGGCGGCGATCGCGCTCAGCCCGCTGATCGCCGCGACCATGCCCGCCCAGGAGCCGCAGCCCGGCGGGTGATCAGCCCGGCAGCCGGTCCAGCTGCTCCCGGACGACCGCGGTGACCTCCTCGGTGGCCTCCCCCAGGGTGCCCCCGGCCGGGTCGGCCACCGCGCTGACCGCCACGCTGAACACCCCGTGGGCGCACCAGGCGAACGCGGCCGGGCCGGGCACCCGGGTGTCCGGGTCGGGGTGGCGCACGGTGAGCAGCCAGCAGCCCTCCGGCAGCTGCGCGGGGCCCTCCACCAGCACGCCGGCGTAGTACTCCGCGCCGTCGCCGGCGAGGTCCTCGGCGTAGGCGGCCGCCCCGGAGGCGTCGTCGAACTGGTCGACGAAGACCGTGGTGGCCCGCCCGCCCGGCGTCCCCCAGAACCGCTCCCAGCCGTGCCGGTAGCCGAAGTCCTCCAGCACCTCCCGCTCCTGGGCGGGGTCCTCGGCGTAGCCGGCGACGTCGTCGACGGACTTCTCCCCCGCCGGCGGGTCGACGTCGGCGTCGGCCACCCGGGTCAGGCCCGAGGGCACCTCGGCGACCAGCAGGGCGGCCAGTTCCCCGGGGGTGTCCGGGGTCGCCGCGGCCGCGTCCGCCGCCGGCGCCGCCGTGGACGCGGCGGCCCCCTCGCCGTCCGCGGCGCCCCGGCCGCACGCGACGGCGGCCAGCGCGGCGGCGAGCAGCGGGGCGGCCCGCCGCACGGACCGCCGCCGGCTCACCGACCGGTCCGGGGACCGCCGCCCGCGGCGGGGCCCGCGGGCTCGGCGAGGGCGGCCGACACCAGCCGGTCGACCAGCTCGGGGTAGGTGACGCCGGTGGCCGCCCACATCCGGGGGAACATCGAGATCGGGGTGAACCCGGGCATCGTGTTCACCTCGTTGACCACCAGCCGCTGCGCCCCGTCGGGGCCGGCGCCGAGGAAGAAGTCGACGCGGGCCAGGCCGCGGCAGTCCATCGCCAGGTAGGCGCGGGTGGCGGTCTCCTGCACCAGCCGGGTCTGCTCCGCGGTCAGGTCGGCGGGCACGTCGAACTCGACGGCGTCCTCGAGGTACTTGGCGTCGAAGTCGTACCAGTCGGTGCCCGGCTTGAGCCGGATCTCGGCCGGGAGGCTGGCCTCCGGCGGGCCGCCGGCGGGCCCGGCCAGCACGCCGCACTCGATCTCGCGGCCCGGGACGGCGGCCTCGACGACCACCTTGCGGTCGACCGCCGAGGGGGTGGCCACCGCCTCGGGGAACTGCGCCCAGTCGGTGACCTTGGTGATGCCGATGCTCGAGCCGGCGCGCGAGGGCTTGACGAACACCGGGAGCCCGAGCCGCTGCCGGGCGGCCTCGTCGAGCACCGCGGGGTCCGGGCACAGCGCCCCCGAGGCGTCGCGGAGGACGACGTGGTCGCCCTGCGGGAGCCCGGCGGCGGCGAGGAGCTTCTTGGTGAACTCCTTGTCCATCGACGCGGCGCTGGCGAACACGCCCGACCCGACGTAGGGCAGGCCGCTCATCTCCAGCAGGCCCTGGATGGTCCCGTCCTCGCCGTAGGCGCCGTGCAGCACCGGGAAGACGACGTCCACCTCGGTCAGCGCCGGGCCCACCGCGGCGGTCGGCTCGAGCACCGCCAGCCCCCGCCCGGCGGGGTCGCCGACCAGCGACACCGCCGTCCCGCCGGTGACCTCCGGCAGCCGGCCGCCGGCGATCGCCATCCGCTGGTCCGGGTCGGCGAGCACCCACCGGCCGTCGCGCGCGATGCCCACCGGCACCACGTCGTAGCGGTCGGGGTCCAGGGCGGCGATGACGCTCCCGGCCGAGACGCAGGAGATCGAGTGCTCGGCGCTGCGACCGCCGAACACCACCGCGACGCGCAGCTTCCGTGCCTGTCCGCTCATCGGCAGCGACCCTAGTCGAGCAGCTCGCCGCCGCCCGGACGGCCGCGGCGAGCCCGGTGTGGGAACCTCGTCGCCGATGTCCGAGGACCCCGGCGCCGCGCCGTTCCCCCGCGGGTTGCGGCTGGCCGGCGCCGCCGTCCACGCCTACACAGCACTCGGCACGGTCGTCGGCTTCCTCATCGTGATCGCCGCGATCGACGGCGAGGTCGAGGCCGCGCTGTGGCTGGGGCTCGTGGCGCTGTTCATCGACGGCACCGACGGCATGCTGGCCCGCCGCACGCGGGTCAAGCAGACGATCCCCTGGTTCGACGGCGCGCTGCTGGACAACATCGTCGACTACCTGACCTACGTCTTCGCGCCGGTCGTGCTGCTGTGGACCACCGGCCACCTCCCCGACGGCCCGCTGGGGTGGGTGCTGGCGGCGCTGCCGCTGCTGGCCTCCAGCTACCAGTTCTGCCGGGTGGACGCGAAGACCGACGACCACACGTTCCTGGGCTTCCCCAGCTACTGGAACGTCGTGGCGTTCTACGCGATCGTGCTGGACGCCAGCGAGCCGGTCCTCGCGGCGTTCCTGGTCGCCTTCTCGGTGCTGGTCTTCGTACCCATCCGCTTCCTGTACCCCTCGCGCAGCGGGGTGCTGCGGACGCTGAGCCTGGCGCTGTCGGCCGTCTGGGCGGTCACCTACGCCGTCCTGCTGCTTCAGTACCCCGACCCGCACCCGCTGGTGGCCGCGCTGTCGCTGGCCTACGTCGTCTACTACTGGGCCGTCAGCCTCTGGATGACCGCGCGGGCCGCCCGGCGGCGCCGGGAGGGGCGCGTCCCCGCCTGAACCGGCTCAGTCGTGCCGGCGGGGGTCGCGCACGACCAGCTCGACGTTGCGGTCCTGCGGTCCGCCGGCCAGGCCCGAGCGCAGCCCGGCCCACGGCACGTTGGCCGACAGCTCGCGGTGCAGCGAGGCCAGCGCGCGCGGGTCCCGCGCGGCCGGGTCGAGCGCCTCCGGCGGCCGGGCCGGGCTGTCGTGGTCGAGCATCGTGCAGACCAGCGACAGGGTGCCGTCGCCGTTGTCGAGGAACTCCACCAGCCGGGCCTGGCCGGGCCAGTCCACGACGGCGCAGGTGGTGACCTCCCAGAACCCGCGGCCGGGCTCGGCCGGCGACAGCCAGGGCCGCACCTCGCTGACGTGGGTGTGCCCGTTGAGCCACAGGACGACGTTCGGGTGCCGGTGCAGCAGGTCGACCAGGTCCGGACCGCCCAGCACGCCCTCCTCGCCGGCCGGGACGGCGCGGAACGCCTCGGAGCGGCTCAGCGTCGTGGACCCGTGGTGGGACAGCAGCACCACCAGCCGGTCGTCGTTGCCGGTGGTCACGCGGGTCCCGTCGGGCTCCAGGTAGGCCGAGGAGACCTCGCGCAGCCGCTCGACCAGCCAGCGGGCCTGGACGGCGTCGACCGACCCGGCGCTGCCGCCGGTGACCCGGGTGGTGTCCAGGCAGATGACCCGGACGCCGGGCAGCCCGTCCCAGGCGTAGTACGCCGTCCCGTCCCGGTAGTTGTCCGGGGTGAAGCCGTGGCCCTCGGGTGTGCCCGGGTCGGCCAGGTGGGCGGCGACGAACGAGCGGCGGTCGACCACCCGCCGGTCGGCCAGCGGGGTGACCCGCCGGGACGGCGCGGTGGTGAACACCTCCGACGAGTGCGTGAACAGCCGGACGGCGTCCTCCAGCGGCAGGTCCGGCGCGATCTCCACCGGCTTCTGGTCGGCCAGCAGGTACTCCTGCAGCGCCGGGGTCGGCACGCCGACGCCCTGGATCAGCGCCTCGTGGTTGCCGTGGCAGCCCAGCCACGGCAGCCGCAGCCCCTCGGCGGCGAACCCGGCGAAGGCCGCCTCCAGCAGCCCGGGCCGGTGCGGGAAGCCGTGCCGGTCGCGGAACAGGTCCGGCTCGCCCTCGACGTCCGGGCGCCAGAACAGGTCGTGCGGCCACCCGGCCGCCTGCACGCCGTCGTAGGCGGTCAGCCCGGCGCCGGGGTAGACGACGCCGCCGGCCATCAGGTCCAGGTACAGCGACAGCTCGTTCCACTGCGCGTTGTCGATCGCGTCGCCGGTGGTGACGACCACCTGCAGCGGGTGCCCGGTGCGCGGTCCGCCGGGGACGGCGTTGAGCGTGCGCACCAGCGCGTCGATCGCGTGCGCGGTGAGCGCCTCCTGCGGCCGCTGCATCGGCACCAGCGCGGCCATCCGCGGGTCGGCGGCGAACCGGTTGAAGAACTCGAAGCGGGCCGGCGAGCAGACGTCGGCCAGCTGCATGTCGGTCACGTGGGCCAGGCAGGCGATCGCCTCGACACCGGTGCGCGGCGGCTCCCAGCCGGCCCCGACCAGCTCCCGGCGGACCCGGTGCGGCTCACCGGGCTGCCACGCCAGCGCGTGGTAGGGGCTGTCCCGGCCGGTCCGCAGCACCTCCCCGGCTCCGAGGACCCGGTCCAGGGTCGTGCGGCTCAGCGGACACCCCCGGCGGCCGGGTCACGGTGCGCCGGGCCCAGCGCCACGTCCAGTGCGGTGGCGAGGTCGGCCACCACGTCGGCGGTGTCCTCGATCCCGCAGGAGAACCGCACGAACCCCGGCGGGACGGCGTCCCCGCCCCACTGCGCGCGGCGGTCCACGGTGCTGTGCAGCCCGCCGAAGCTCGTCGCGGCCGCCCACAGCCGGCTCACCGCCACCAGGCGGGCCACGGCCGCCTCGTCGGGCAGCACCGCCGAGACGACGCCGTTGGGCCGCAGCATCTGCCGCGCCGCCAGCACGTGCGAGGGGTCGCCCTCCAGCCAGGGCCAGCGGACGCCGGTCACCCCGGGGTGGGTGGCCAGCAGCTCGGCGACGGCCCGGGCGTTGGCCGCCTGGCGGGCCAGCCGCAGGTCCAGCGTCGCCACCGAGCGGTGGCCCAGCCACGCCTCGAACGGTCCCGGCGTGCCGCCGGTGCGGTCGCGCCAGGCCTTGAGCCGGTCGTGCAGCTCGTCGTCGGTCGTGCTCACGTGCCCGAGCAGCAGGTCGCTGTGCCCGGTCAGGGCCTTGGTGTCCGAGCCGACCGTCATGTGCGCGCCGAGCCCGAGCGGCCGCTGGCCCAGCGGGGTGGCGGTCGTGTTGTCGACGGCGACGAGCGCGCCGGCTCCACGGGCCGCGGCGGCGACCGCGGCGACGTCGCACACGTCGAGCTGCGGGTTGCTCGGGGTCTCCAGCAGCACCAGCCGCGCCCCGCGCAGGCCGCCGCCGGCCGCGTACGCCTCGACCTCGAGGGTCGGCACGTACTCGACGTCGAGCCCGAAGCGGGTCAGCTCCTCGCCGCCGAGCACCCGGGTGGCGTAGTAGCCGTCCGACGGCAGCACCACCCGGTCGCCCGCGGCGGTCACGGCGAGGACGGCGGCGCTGATCGCGGCCATGCCGGTAGCGAACGACAGGGACCGGCCGCCGTCCAGCTCGCCGAGGGCGTCCTCCAGCACCCGCAGCGTGGGGTGCTCGGTGCGGGCGTAGGCGTCGGCCCCGTTCGCCCGGGGCGGCTGGTCGCCGAGGTGGAAGGGGGCCGCGAACACCGGCGAGGGGCGCAGCGGCGCGCCGGGCACCGCGGGGCCCTCCCCCGCCCGGACCGACCGCGTGCCGTCCCCCCACTCGCGGGGCAGCGGGTGACCGGTCTCCCCGGCTCCGCCCGGCTGGTGACGGCTCATTCCGGCTTCGCCTCGCGGGACATGATCTCCTTGACCATCTGCGCGGCGGAGACGCCCTCGTGGCAGACCCGGACGACGGCCTCGGTGATCGGCATGTCCACGCCGTGCGCGCGGCCGAGGTCGAGCACCGGCCGGCAGCTCTTCACGCCCTCGGCGGTCTGGCGGGTGCTGCGCTGCACCTCCTCCAGCGACATCCCCCGGCCCAGCTTCTCGCCGAACGTGCGGTTGCGGGACAGCGGCGAGCTGCACGTGGCCACGAGGTCGCCCAGGCCGGCCAGCCCGGCGAAGGTGGTCAGCTCCGCGCCCATCGCCGCGCCGAGCCGCGCCGTCTCCGCCAGCCCGCGGGTGATCAGCGAGGCCCGGGTGTTGTCGCCGAAGCCCATGCCCTCGGCGACGCCGCAGGCCAGCGCGATGACGTTCTTCACCGCGCCGCCGAGCTCGCACCCGACCAGGTCGGTGTTGGTGTACGGCCGGAAGTAGGGGGTCAGGCACGCGGCCTGGATCGCCGCCGCCCGGTCGTGGTCGGGGCAGGCGATCACCGTGGCCGCCGGCTGCTCCTCGGCGATCTCCCGGGCCAGGTTGGGCCCCGACAGCGCCGCCACCCGGTCCGGGCCGGCGCCGGTGACCTCGCAGATGACCTCGCTCATCCGCTTGGTGCTGCCCAGCTCGATGCCCTTCATCAGCGACAGCAGGCTGGCGCCGGGCGGGAGCAGCGGCGCCCAGGCGGTGAGGTTCTCCCGCAGCGACTGCGACGGCACGGCGAGGACCACGACGTCGGCGCCCTCGAGCGCCTCGGCGGCGTCGGTCGTGGCGCGCAGCGACGCGGGCAGCCGGACCCCGGGCAGGTAGTCGGCGTTCTCCCCGTCGGCGGTGATGGCCGCGGCGAGCTCGGGCCGGCGCGCGTGGAGGGTGACCGCGCTGCCGGCGTCGGCGAGGACCTTCGCGAACGCCGTCCCCCAGGACCCGGCGCCCAGGACGGCGACACGCGTGCCGTGCTCCGCCCGGGACCGCGCGAGCTCGCTCACGCGGCCGTCCCCGGCAGGTCCCCGGGCAGCGTCCTGCCCGGCCGCGGGGCGAAGCCCGCGGGGGCCGGCTCCCCCCGGAGCTCGGCGAGCTGGTCGCGCACCCGGCCCATGATGAGGTCGGTCGTCTCGCGCAGCAGCTCGGGCGTGAGCGCCCGGCCGGCGCGGACCTCCGCGCGCAGGGCCTCCAGGTCGACCGGTTCCCCGATCAGGTAGTCGGCCGGCTGCCGGGGGCGCAGGTGCAGCTGCTTGGCGTGGTAGTCGTGCACCCGCTGCGGTCCCCATTGCGCGACGGGCACGACGACGGCGTCGGTGGTCAGCGCCAGCCGGGCCACACCGGTGCGCGGCTGCATCGGCCACCAGTCGGCGTCGCGGGTGACCGAGCCCTCCGGGTAGATGACCACCAGGTTGCCCGCGGCCAGGTCTGCCCGGGCCAGCTCCAGGGACCGGGCGGCCTCCGACGACCCCCGGGCGACGGGGATCTGCCCCGCCTGCCGCAGGAGCCGGCCGACCAGGCCCTTGAAGATCGCGTCCTTGATGAGGAAGTGCGGCACGCGGCCGTGGTCCCAGACCAGGCGGGCGCACGCGAGGGGGTCCAGCACCGAGACGTGGTTGGCGACGAGCAGCACCGGCCCGGTCGCCGGCAGCCGGTCGCCGTGCCGGTAGCGCAGCTTGTAGAGGAGCGACGCCGTCGGGTAGATCAGCACCACCGCCAGCCACAGCGCGAACGGGATGTGGCCCCGGGTCTGCCACTTCGACGGCCGGCGCGGCGCCTGCCGACCCGCTGCCCCCGGGGACGTCTCCTGCGCCACCGTCACCCCTCTCGCTCGCTGTGACCCAGAGCATGATCGCCCCTGCCCCGCCGCCGTCCGCCCACCGGGTCGCCGCCCGCGCGCCGCCGGTCGCGCGGCCGGTGTGCTGACATTGTGGCCGTGCCGTGGTCCGTCGTCGTCCCCGCCAAGCGGCTGACGGTGGCCAAGACCCGCCTGGCCCCCCTCACCGGGGCCGCCGGCGCCCTCCACGAGGACCTCGTGCTCGCGCTGCTGGCCGACACGGTCACCGCCGCCCTCGGCGCCGCCGGGGTGGCCGACGTCGTGGTGGTGACCGACGACCCGCGCGCCGCGGCCCTGGTCACCGGGCTGGGGGCGCGCACCGTCCCCGACGAGCCCGACCGCGGCCTGAACCCCGCCCTGGCGCACGGCGCACGGGCCGCCCGCACCCCCGCCGTCGCCGCGCTGTCGTCGGACCTGCCCGCCCTGCGGCCGGCCGAGCTGGCCGCGGCCCTGCGGGCGGCCGGCGCCGCCGGCCCGCCGGCGCGGTGCCTGGTCGCCGACGCCGAGGGCACCGGCACCACCCTGCTGACCGCCCGCGCCGGCGACCTCGCCCCGCGGTTCGGTCCCGGCTCGGCCGCGGCGCACGCCGCGGGCGGGGCCGTGCCGCTGACCGGCGACTGGCCGGGGCTGCGCCGCGACGTGGACACCGCCGACGACCTGGCCGAGGCGGTGCGGCTGGGTGTCGGGCGCCACACCGCGGCCCTCCTGCCCCGCCTGCCGCTGGCCGCACCCCCGCGCTGACCTGCTCGTTTGCCCTGCCGTCGCCCGGGGTTTCCCTTCCTGCGGCACGATGACGCCGTGGCCGAGACGACGACCGAGAGCCCCGCGCCTCCCCGCGCCGAGCTGCCCCCCGACCGCTTCCTCAACCGGGAGCTGTCGTGGCTGGACTTCAACGCGCGGGTGCTGGAGCTGGCCGAGGACGACGCCCTGCCGCTGCTGGAGCGGATGAAGTTCCTGGCGATCTTCGCGAGCAACCTCGACGAGTTCTTCATGGTCCGCATCGCCGGCCTCAAGCGGCGGCAGAGCACCGGGCTGACCGTCCGCTCCCCCGACGGGCTGACCATCCGCGAGCAGCTGACCCGGGTCACCGAGCGCACCCAGGAGCTGGTGCACCGGCACGCCCAGTGCTTCGCCGGCGACGTGCGGCCGCTGCTGGAGCAGGCCGGCATCCGCATCGTGCACTGGGACGACCTGGCCGACTCCGACGCGCTGCGGCTGCGCGAGTACTTCCGCGACCAGGTGTTCCCCGTGCTGACCCCGCTCGCGGTCGACCCGGCCCACCCGTTCCCCTACATCAGCGGCCTGTCGCTGAACCTCGCCGTCTCCGTGCGCGACCCCGACACCGGCGCCCCCCGCTTCGCCCGGCTCAAGGTGCCCAACAACGTGCCGCGGTTCGTGCAGGTCGGCACGGCCGACCAGCAGGCGACGTTCCTCCCGCTGGAGGACCTCATCGCCGCGCACCTGCCGCAGCTGTTCCCGGGCCTGGACGTGCTGGACCACCACCTGTTCCGGGTGACCCGCAACGCCGACCTCGAGGTCGAGGAGGACCGCGACGAGGACCTGCTCCAGGCCCTGGAGCGGGAGCTGGCGCGCCGCCGGTTCGGCCCGGCGGTGCGGCTGGAGGTGCACGAGTCGATGGACCCGCGCATCCTCGACGTCCTCGTCTCCGAGCTCGAGGTCGGCCCGCAGGACGTCGTCACCGTGCCGGGCCTGCTGGACCTCGCCGCGCTCATGGCGCTGTACGACCTGGACCGCCCCGAGCTCAAGGACGAGCCGTTCGTGCCGGCCACCCACCCGCGGCTGAGCGAGGGCGAGACCCCCAAGAGCGTCTTCGCCACGCTGCGCGAGGGCGACGTGCTCGTGCACCACCCGTACCACTCGTTCGCCACGAGCGTGCAGCGGTTCATCGAGCAGGCCGCCGCCGACCCCAACGTCCTGGCGATCAAGCAGACGCTGTACCGGACCTCGGGCGACTCCCCGATCGTCAACGCGCTGATCGAGGCGGCGCAGGCGGGCAAGCAGGTCGTCGTCCTCGTCGAGATCAAGGCGCGCTTCGACGAGGAGGCCAACATCACCTGGGCCCGCGAGCTGGAGCGGGCCGGCTGCCACGTCGTCTACGGCCTCGTCGGGCTGAAGACGCACTGCAAGACCGCCCTGGTCGTGCGGCGGGAGGGCGGCGTGATCCGCCGGTACTGCCACATCGGCACCGGCAACTACAACCCGAAGACGGCGCGCATCTACGAGGACCTGGGCATCCTCACCGCCGACCCGCGGGTGGGCGCCGACCTGACCGACCTGTTCAACACCCTGACCGGCTACTCGCGGCAGACGACCTACCGCCAGCTCATGGTCGCCCCGCACAGCGTGCGCTCGGGGCTGGTGGAGAAGATCCGCCGCGAGTCCCGGCACGCCACCGAGGGCCGCCCGGCCGGCATCCGCATCAAGGTGAACTCGCTGGTCGACGAGAAGGTCATCGACGCCCTGTACGACGCCTCGTGCGCCGGCGTGCCGGTCGAGCTGTTCATCCGCGGCATCTGCGCGCTGCGCCCCGGCGTGCCGGGCCTGTCGGAGAACATCCGGGTGCACTCGATCGTCGGCCGGTTCCTCGAGCACTCGCGGGTCTTCCACTTCCGCAACGCCGGCGAGGGCGAGTGGTGGATCGGCAGCGCCGACCTGATGCACCGCAACCTCGACCGCCGGGTGGAGGTGCTGCTGCGGGTGTGCGCCGACGACGCGCAGCGGCAGCTGGCGGCGATGTTCGACTCCGCCATGGCCGCCGACGTGCGCTGCTGGCAGCTCGGCCCGGACGGACGCTGGACCCGCCACGAGGGCCGCGACCACCAGGCCGGGCTGGTCGCCGCCGTCGCCGAGTCGGTGGGCTGAGCCGGTGCCCGGCGCGGTGGTCGCGGCAGCAGGCGGGGCGGTCTGGCGGCGGACGGCGGACGGCGGGGTCGAGACCGCCGTGGTGCACCGGCCCCGCTACGACGACTGGTCGCTGCCCAAGGGCAAGCACGACGAGGGCGAGGCGCTGATCGAGACCGCCGTCCGCGAGGTCGGCGAGGAGACCGGGCTGGCCGTCGTCGTCGGCCGGCGGAGCCTGCGCACCGCCTATCCCGTCGAGGGCGGCACCAAGCGGGTCGACTACTGGCTGATGGAGGCCGTGGGCGGGCGGTTCGAGCCCGGCGACGAGACCGACGAGCTGCGCTGGCTCCCGGTCGACGACGCCGCGGCCCTGGTCACCCACGACCACGACCGCGCCGTGCTGGCCGACCTGGCGCGCACCGACGTGCCACGCAGCCCCACGCTGCTGCTGGTCCGGCACGCGCGGGCCGGGCACCGGTCGGAGTGGGACGGCGACGACGACCTGCGGCCCCTCGACGGCAAGGGACGGCGCCAGGCCCGGCGGCTGGCCGAGGTCCTGCCGCTGTTCGCCCCGACGGCGGTGCTCTCGGCCGAGCGCACCCGCTGCCGCGAGACGGTCGAGCCGCTCGCCGGGGCGCTGGGCCTGCCGGTGCAGCCGCTGCCCGAGGTCGGCGAGGAGGAGTTCCAGGCCGACCCGCAGGCCGCCCTCGCCGCTGTGGAGCGGTTCCTCGAGCCGCGCCCGGCCCCGGGCGTCACCGTGGTCTGCAGCCAGGGCGGCGCCATCCCGTCGCTGCTGATGGCGCTCGGCGTCCGCTGGGCGGGCCTGGCCGGCGCGCTGTGGCCGCCGTCGGCCAAGGGGAGCACCTGGGTGCTCGGGGGCCGGCCGGGGGCGCTGCTCGCCGACTACTACCGCGACTTCGCCCCCGACCCCGACGCGGACGGCCCCGGCGTCCACGTCGGGACGCCGGGGCCGGGAGCGGTCGCGGGCAGGAGCTAGGCCGGCAGGGCGGGCAGCGCCTTCGGCTTCCACGCGGGACGGGTGGCCTCGAAGGCCTCGATGTCGGCCAGGTGGCGCTCGGTGAGGCCGACGTCGTCCAGGCCCTCGAGCAGCCGCCAGCGGACGTAGTCGTCGATGTCGAACGACACCGCACGGCCGGCGTACCGGACCTCCTTGTCCCGCAGGTCGACGGTCACGGGCAGCGCCGGGTCGGCCTCGATCGCGGTCCACAGCGCCTCGACCTCGTCCTGCGGCAGGATCACCGTCAGCAGCCCGGCCTTGGTCGAGTTGTTGCGGAAGATGTCGGCGAACCGCGAGCTGATGACGACGCGGAACCCGCCGTCGAGCAGCGCCCAGTTCGCGTGCTCGCGCGAGGACCCGGTCCCGAAGTCCGGGCCGGCCACCAGGATCGAGGCGTCGGCGTACTCCGGCCGGTTGAGCACGAAGTCCGGCTCGTTGGTCCGCCAGGCGATGAACAGCCCGTCCTCGAAGCCGGTCCGGGTGATCCGCTTGAGGTACTCGGCCGGGATGATCTGGTCGGTGTCGACGTTGCTGCGGCGCAGCGGGGCGGCGGTGCCGGTGTGGGTGGTGAAGGCGTCCATCGGTCAGACTCCAGCCGTCGTGAGGGCGTCGTCGAGGTCGGCGGGCGCGGCGAGGTGCCCGGTGAGCGCGGTCGCGGCCGCGACGGCCGGCGACACCAGGTGGGTGCGCCCGCCCTTGCCCTGCCGGCCCTGGAAGTTGCGGTTGCTGGTGGAGGCCGACCGCTCCCCCGGCGCCAGCTGGTCGGGGTTCATGCCCAGGCACATCGAGCACCCGGCCCCGCGCCACTCGGCGCCGGCCTCGGTGAAGACCTGGTCCAGGCCCTCGGCCTCGGCCTGCGCCTTGACGGCGACGGAGCCGGGGACGACGAGCATCCGGGTGTTCGCGTCGATCCGCTTCCCGCGCAGGAGCTCGGCGGCGACCCGCAGGTCCTCGATCCGGCCGTTGGTGCAGGAGCCGAGGAAGACGGTGTCGACGGAGATCTCGCGCAGCGGGGTGCCGGGGGTCAGGCCCATGTAGGCCAGCGCGCCCTCGACGTCGCGGCGCTCGTCCTCGTTCGCGAAGTCGGCGGGGTCGGGCACCCGCTCGGAGATGGGCAGGCCCTGCCCGGGGTTGGTGCCCCAGGTGACGAACGGCGTCAGCGAGGCGGCGTCGATGTGCACCTCGCGGTCGAAGACGGCGCCCTCGTCGGTGCGCAGCGTCGACCAGTACTCGACCGCGGCGTCCCAGTCCGCGCCCTGCGGGGCGTGCGGCTTGCCCGCGAGGAAGTCGAACGTGGTCTGGTCGGGGGCGATGAGCCCGGCCTTGGCGCCGGCCTCGATCGACATGTTGCAGATGGTCATCCGGGCCTCCATCGAGAGCTTCTCGATGGCGCTGCCGCGGTACTCGATGACGTGTCCCTGGCCGCCGCCGGTGCCGATCTGGGCGATGACGGCGAGGATGACGTCCTTGGCGGAGACACCCGGGGGCAGCTCGCCGTCGACCGTGACCGCCATCTGCTTCGGCCGGTACTGCGGCAGGGTCTGCGTGGCGAGCACGTGCTCGACCTCGCTGGTGCCGATGCCGAAGGCCAGCGCGCCGAAGGCCCCGTGGGTCGAGGTGTGGCTGTCGCCGCAGACGATCGTCATGCCGGGCTGGGTCAGGCCCAGCTGCGGGCCGATGACGTGCACGATGCCCTGGTCGCGGTCGCCCATCGGGGCCAGCCGGATGCCGAACTCCGCGGCGTTGCGGCGCAGCGCCTCGACCTGCGCGCGGCTCACCGGGTCGGCGATCGGCGCGAGGATGTCGAGCGTGGGGACGTTGTGGTCCTCGGTCGCCATCGTGAGGTCGGGACGGCGGACCCGGCGCCCGGCGGCCCGCAGCCCGTCGAAGGCCTGGGGGCTGGTGACCTCGTGCACGAGGTGCAGGTCGATGTAGAGCAGGTCGGGCTCGCCCGCGGTGCTGCGCACCACGTGGGCGTCGTAGACCTTCTCGGCCAGGGTCTTGGGCACTGCTCGGTCCCTCCGGGGAGCGGGTGGCGCTGGCTTCTCACAGAGTGGGATGCCAGTATTGCTGTGTGGGACAGCCTAACCCCGTCGCGGTTCTGGACAAAGCAGTGGCGATCCTGCGGGCCGTCGCCGAGGAGCCGGCGACGCTCGCCGAGCTCGTCGCGCGCACCGGCCTGCCCCGGGCGACCGCGCACCGGCTGGCCGTGGCCCTGGAGGGTCACCGGCTCGTCAGCCGTACCCCGGCGGGGGCCTGGGCGCCCGGTCCGGGCCTGGCCGAGCTCGGGCGCAGCGGCGCCGACCTCGGCGAGCTGGCGGGCCGGCACCTGGCGGCGCTGCGCGACGCGAGCGGGGAGAGCGCGCAGTTCTACGTGCGCGAGGGCGCGGTGCGGGTGTGCGTGGCGGCCGCCGAGCGGACGCACGGACTGCGCGACACGGTGCCGGTGGGCGCCCGGCTGCCCATGACGGCGGGGTCGGCGGCGCACGCCCTGCTGGCCTTCGCGCCCGCCGACGAGGTGACGCCGCTGCTGCCGTCGGCGAGCTTCACCGCGCGCACGCTGCTCGACGTCCGCCGGCGCGGCTGGGCGCACAGCGTCGCCGAGCGCGAGGCGGGCGTCGCCTCGCTGTCGGCGCCGGTGCGCGACGCCACCGGCGGCGTCCTGGGCGCGGTCTCGATCAGCGGCCCGGTGGAGCGGCTGGGTCGCCGCCCCTCCCCCGAGGTGGTCAGCGCGGTGCTCGAGACCGCCGGCGCGATCGGCCGCGCCGCCCGCTGACACCCGCCGCCTCCACGATCATGGGCGTCCTGCCGTTCGCAGCGGCAGGTCCGCGCGTGTCGGCAGCAACTCGCCCATGATCGCGGCGGGAGGGCCCCCGCGCCGTCAGTGGCCGGGCGCGTCCGGGCGGGCGCCGGAGCCGTCGTCCACGCCCTCGCCCGCGGAGTGCGTCGGCTCGACCACGATCGGCCGCAGCCGCGACCACAGGGCGAAGGCCGCCGCGACGACCACCATGACGATCCCCGACCACAGGTTGGCGTCGACGCCGCCGGTCTTGTCGTGGGCCTCGCCGGAGTCGACCAGGCCGTAGACCACCAGGACGACGCCGTAGAACCCGATCAGCGCCGCGATGACGTTGCGGACGTCGAAGGCGCCGGCGCTGTGCGGGCGGCCGCCGCCGTCCCCGCCGCGCGGCTCGGCGGACGAGGACGGGGACGAGGACGAGGACGAGGTGCTCATCTGGGGCTCCCGGGAGCTCATCGGAAGATCACGTTGAGGGCGATGACGAGCACCAGGGCGATGCCGGCCAGCGGCACCGGCGACTGGTACCAGGGCAGGCGGTGCGCGTCCGGGTCGGTGCGCTGCTCCTTCGGCGTCTCGCTGTAGACCAGCCCGGCCAGCTCGTGCACCGGCTTGGGCCGGGTCACCATCGTGACGGCGACGCTGACCACGATGTCGACGACGAACGCGGCGCTGGCGGCCACGAAGCTGGCGCCCTGGCCGCTGAGCGGGATCGCGCCGATCGACGCGCCGCCGAGGGCGTCCTCGCTGAGCACCGCGACCACGACGGCGGCCAGCGTGCCCGACACCAGGCCGGTCCAGCCCGCGGTCGCCGTCATCCGCTTCCAGAACATGCCGAGGATGAAGGTGGCGAACAGCGGGGCGTTGAAGAAGCCGAACAGCGTCTGCAGGTAGTCCATCAGGTTGCTGTAGCCCGACGCGATCAGCGCCGTCCCGATCGCGACCACCGTCGCGCCGACGGTCGCCCACCGGCCGACCGCCAGGTAGTAGCCGTCGGGCCGGTCCTTCTTCACGTACTGCTGCCACAGGTCGTAGCTGAAGACCGTGTTGAAGGCCGAGATGTTGGCCGCCATGCCGGCCATGAAGGCGGCCAGCAGGCCGGCGATGGCGATGCCGAGCAGGCCGTTGGGCAGGGTGTCCTCGATCAGCGCCAGGATCGAGTCGTTGTAGTCCAGCCCGCTCTCCTGGCCGGCCTTCAGGTCGGCGATCCCCGGCACGAGGACGCCGGCGATCATGCCGGGGATCACCACGATGAAGGGCACGAACATCTTGGGGAAGGCGCCGATGATCGGGGTGCTGCGCGCCGCCGACATCGACTTGGTCGCCATCGCCCGCTGGACCTCGACGAAGTTCGTCGTCCAGTAGCCGAAGGACAGCACGAAGCCCAGGCCGAACACGATGCCGATGACCGACCACACCCCGCTGTCGAAGGTGGACAGCTCGGTGCCCGGCCAGGACCGCAGCTCCTCCTCGCCGCCGGCCTCGCGGATCCGGTCGATCAGACCGTCGACGCCGCCGACCTTGTTCAGGGCGATGAGGGTCAGCGGGGTGAGCGCCGCGACGATCACGAAGAACTGCAGGACCTCGTTGTAGATCGCCGCGGAGAGCCCGCCGAGGGTGATGTAGCTGAGGACCACCGCCGCGGCGACGATGAGCGCGACCCACAGCGGCCACCCGAGCAGCGCCTCGACGATGGTGGCCAGCAGGAACAGGTTGATGCCGGCGATGAGCACCTGGGCGACGGCGAAGCTCAGCGCGTTGACCAGGTGGGCCCCGGTGCCGAACCGGCGGCGCATGAACTCGGGGACGCTGCGGACCTTGGACCCGTAGTAGAAGGGCATCATCACGACGCCGAGGAACAGCATCGCGGGGACCGCGCCGACCCAGAAGTAGTGCATCGTCGGCATGCCGTACTGCGCGCCGTTGGCCGACATGCCGACGATCTCGACCGCGCCCAGGTTCGCCGAGATGAACGCCAGGCCGGTCACCCAGGCGGGCAGCGACCGGCCGGACAGGAAGAAGTCCAGGCTGTCGGACACCCGGCGGCGAGCCGCGAAGCCGATCATCAGCACGACGCCGAAGTAGGCGACGACCAGCAGGTAGTCGACCCAGTTGGCGTCCAGGCGCAGGTCGTCCACGCGGGACCTCCGTTGATTCGAGGGGTTCAGGCGAGCCGGCGGGCCCCCGGGGACGGCACGGCGAGGGAGGTCCGGGGCGCGCTGTACCCCTCTTCCCGGAATCGACGCGTGATCACCTCGGTCACCCGATCGACGGACTCCGCCTCGACCAGCACGATCGCGCTGCCGCCGAAGCCGCCGCCGACCATCCGCGCCCCTGCGGCGCCCGAGTCGACGGCCGCGGCGACGCACGTGTCGAGCTCCGGCGTGGAGATCTGGAAGTCGTCGCGCAGCGAGGCGTGACCGGCGGTCAGCACGGACCCGATCGCGCGCGGGTCCGCGGTGCCGCGGAGCAGCTCGACGACCTGCAGCACCCGGGCGTCCTCCGTGACGATGTGCCGCGCCCGGCGGAGCAGGACGGCCCCGTCGTCGGTGCCGTCGTCCAGCGGCGCCAGCGCGGCGACGTCGGGGACGTCGCGCAGTGCCCGCACGCCGAGCCGTTGCGCGGCCCGCTCGCACTCCCGGCGGCGGTCGCCGTAGCCGCCGTCGGCGTGGCTGTGCGTCGTCCCGGTGTCGACGACGAGCAGCACCAGGCCGGCCGCCTCGAGGTCCAGCGGCACCTGCTCGCTGCTGCGGTCGCGGGTGTCGAGGAACAGCGCGTGCCCGGCGGTGCACAGCAGCGAGGCGGACTGGTCGAGGATGCCCGTCGGCGCGCCGACGAAGTCGTTCTCCGCGGCGCGGGCGACGTCCACCAGGTCGCCGAGGCCCAGCTCGGGCGCGACCAGGTCGCGCAGGGCCAGCGCGACCGAGCACGACAGCGCCGCCGACGACGACAGCCCCATGCCGGCGGGGACGTCGCCGTCCACGAGCACGCTCAGCCCGCCCGGCACCCGCTCGCGGAGCTCGTGCAGCACGCCGGCCGGGTAGCCGGCCCAGCCGGAGGGGGTGCCGGGCGCGAGGTCGGCGAGCTCCAGCTCCACCCGCTGGTCGGGGTGCTGGACCGACACCAGGGCGACGCGGCCGTCGCTGCGGCGGGCGACGGCGGCGCGCGTGGTCTGCGCCAGCGCCACCGGCAGCACGAAGCCCTCGTTGTAGTCGGTGTGCTCGCCGATGACGTTGACCCGCCCGGGAGCGGCCCACACCCCCTCGGGCTCGGCGTCGAAGGCGGCGGCGAAGGCGGCGCGCGCGGCCGCCGCGAGCTCGGCGTCGGCGGTCACCAGGTCACGTTCCGCAGCTGCTCGGCGACGTCCTCGGGATCGGTGTCGCTGATGAAGGCGCCCATGCCGGACTCCGAGCCGGCCAGGTACTTCAGCTTGCCGGGGGCGCGCCGGAAGCTGAACAGCTGCAGGTGCAGCCACCAGTCCTCGCGTCCGCGCCGCACCGGGGCCTGGTTCCACGCGGCGATGTAGTTCATCGGCTCGTCGAAGCGGTGCGCGAAGCGGCCCAGCGCGTCGCGCAGCAGCCGGGCGAGCGAGTCCCGCTCCTCGCCGGTCAGCGCGGGCAGGTCGGGCACCCGCCGGTGCGGGAACAGCTGCAGCTCGTAGGGCCACCGGGCGGCGGCCGGCACGAACGCCGTCCAGTGGTCGTCGGTGGCGACCACGCGGGGGCCGCCGCGCTCGGCGGCGACGACGTCGGCGAACAGGTCGCCGCCGGTCGTCGCGCGGTGCCGCTCGATCGAGGCCAGCAGCCGCTCGGCCCGCGACGGGAGGTAGGAGTAGCCGTAGACCTGCCCGTGCGGGTGGCCGAGGGTCACCCCGATCTCCTCGCCGTGGTTCTCGAACGGGAAGACGTACTCGATGCCCTCGACGGCGGCCAGCGCCTCAGTGCGGTCGGCCCAGACGTCGACCAGCAGCCGCAGCCGCTCCGGCGACAGGTCGGCCGGCGCCCGGTCGTGGTCGCTGGTGAACACCACGACCTCGCAGCGGCCGAAGCCCGGCCGCCGCTGCGCGTACGGCGCGCCGGGCGCGGTGGGCGGCACGTCGGTGTCCACGGCGGTGGCCAGCGACGGGAAGCGGTTCTCGAAGACGACGACCTGGTAGTCGGCCTCCGGCACCTCCGTGGGCGGCCGGCCCGGCCGGGTCGGGCACAGCGGGCACTCGTCGGCCGGCGGGAGGAACGTGCGCGTCTGCCGGTGCGATGCGTAGGCCACCCACTCCCCCAGCAGCGCGTCGAAGCGCAGTTGCGAGTGGGTGCTCACCGGCGGCAGGTCGCGGGTGTCCTCCCCGTCGTGCACGGCCGGGGAGCCGTCCACGTCGTAGTAGAGGATCTCCCGGCCGTCGGCCAGCCGACGGCTCGTCCGGATCACCGCGGTACCCGCCCTCCTGCTGCCCCGGCGGGGCGGCGCCGTACGACGACGCTAGTCGGGGCGCAGGTCGGGCGCCTGCGCGGGTCCGCCGGGTGGCGCACCGGTGCATCGGCCCGTGACGGCGAGAGCCCCCGGTCGGTGACCGGGGGCTCTCGTGCGCGTAGCCCCGAAGGGATTCGAACCCTCGCTACCGCCGTGAGAGGGCGGCGTCCTGGGCCGCTAGACGACGGGGCCGTGCGCTCCCATCGTGCCATGGCCGGCCGGAGAGCCCGCAGGCGGGGTCCGTCCCCGGGAACGGCGAGAGCCCCCGGTCGGTGACCGGGGGCTCTCGCGTGCGTAGCCCCGAAGGGATTCGAACCCTCGCTACCGCCGTGAGAGGGCGGCGTCCTGGGCCGCTAGACGACGGGGCCGTGCGGTGGTGCTGAGGGCGCCGTCAGGACGAACGGCGCTCTCGCTGGGGTACCAGGACTCGAACCTAGACTAACGGAACCAGAAACCGTCGGGCTGCCAATTACCCCATACCCCAAGGGTCGTGCACGCCTCGCGGCGCGGGGACAACCATACCCGACGCCCGGAGGGGGCCGTCGCACCCCCCTCCCCTCAGCGGGGCGCGGCGGCCACGCGGGGACGGAGGTCCTGGGCGGCGGTGCGCGTGTCGGGCGGCCGCCGGGCGGCCGAGCGGCGGATCAGCAGCACGTAGGCGGCCATCGCCAGCACGTCGAGCACGACGACGAGCAGGCCCGCCCAGCCGGTCACCGTGGCGTCGGTCTGCACGCCCTCGCCGAGGGCGCCGGCGAGGACGAAGACGATCACGTTGTTCACCGCGTGCAGGACGATCGCCGCCTCGAGGCCCCCGGTGAGCCAGACCACCGCCGAGGCCGCGAGCCCGAAGGCGAACCGGTCGAGGAACAGCAGGAAGTCGCCGGGGACGTGGGCCAGCGAGAACAGCGTCGCGGTGACGACGGCGGCCACCACCGCACCGGCCCGCTCCCGGCCCACCCAGGCCGCGATCGCCTGGCTGAGGTAGCCGCGGAACACGTACTCCTCCGCGGCCGACTGCAGCGGCGTGGTGAGGACGACGACGACCAGCAGCGCCACGAACGAGCGGGTGGGCCCGGTGACCTCCCCGCCGTCGTCGAACGCGAGCCCCAGCAGGAGCTGCACCGCGATGCCCAGCCCCAGCGTCGCCAGGGCGAGGGGCACGTAGGCGCGCACCAGGTCCCAGCGCAGCCGCCCGCGCACCGAGGACGACGACCCGATCCGCATCGAGTGCGCCGCCACCCAGCACAACCAGACCACGGGGATCGCCACGGCCAGGCTGAGGTTGGTGACCAGCAGCACCCACGGGTCGGCGAGGTCGTCGAACTCCAGGTCGACCCGGCTCTGGGCGAGCAGGCCGAGCGCACCGACGAAGACCACCGCGACGGCCGCCACCGTGTAGACGCCGGCGAACAGGAGCAGTCCGAGCAGCGGGTGCCACCAGCGCCAGGTGCGCGTCCGCATCACCTGCAGGAACGACGTCGGCACGTCGTGCGGGAGGGGTGGCGGTGGCGGCGGCGCCCAGGGCGGCGCTCCCCACGGCGGCGCCCCCCAGGGCGGCGCGCCGTATGGCGGGACACCCCACGGCGGCGGCCCGCCCGGGGGCTGTCCCGGCAGGTGCGTGTGCGGGCCGGTGGGCATCGGCACCGGCCCCAGCGGCCAGGGCACCGGGCCGGCCGCGCCGTGCGGCAGCGGCGGGTGCAGCCCGGGCAGCGCCCCGGGGACGCGCGGCGGCGCCCCGTACGGCGCCGTGGGCGGCGGCCCCGTGTAGGGCTCGCCGTCGCCCACGTCGCCGACCGGCCCGCCGGCCCAGGTCATCCCCGCCGCCTCAGCCCGTGGCGGCCCGTGCCGCCGCCAGCCGGGCGAGGGTGCGCTCGCGGCCCAGCAGCTCGATGGACTCGTACAGCGGCGGGGAGACGGTCCGGCCGCTGACGGCGACCCGGACCGGGCCGAACGCCTGGCGCGGCTTGCGGCCCAGCCCGTCGACCAGCGCGGCCTTGAGCGCCTCCTCGATCGCCGCGGTCGACCAGTCGCCGAGGTCGGCGAGCGCCGCGGTGGCCGCGTCGAGGACCTCGGCGGCGTCCGCCCCGGCCAGCTGCTTGGCGGCCGCGGCGGGGTCGATCTCGACGTCGTCGGTGAACAGGAAGCCGAGCAGCCCGACCGCGTCCGACAGGGTGATCATGCGCTCCTGGGCCAGCGGCGCGATGGCCGCCAGCACCCGCTCCTGCTCCGCCGTGGGCGGGTCGGCGAGCAGCCCGGCACCGGTCAGGAACGGGCGCACCCGCTCGACGAACTCCCCGACCGGTAGCGCCCGCAGGTGGGTGGCGTTGATCGCCTCGGCCTTCTTCAGGTCGAAACGCGCCGGGTTCGCGCTGACCCGGGTCACGTCGAAGGCCTCGACCATCTCGGCGGTGGAGAAGACGTCGCGGTCGTCGGCGATCGCCCAGCCGAGCAGCGCGAGGTAGTTGGCGAAGCCCTCGGGCAGGAAGCCGCGCTCGCGGTAGACGTCGACGTTGGACTGCGGGTCGCGCTTGGACAGCTTCTTGTTGCCCTCGCCGGTGACGTAGGGCAGGTGCCCGAAGCGCGGGGTGCCCTGCGCGACGCCGATGTCGGTGAGCGCCCGGTAGAGGGCGATCTGCCGCGGGGTGGAGGGCAGCAGGTCCTCGCCGCGCAGCACGTCGGTGATCTGCATGAGGGCGTCGTCGACCGGGTTGACGAACGGGTACAGCGGCGCGCCGTTGCCGCGGACCAGCACGAAGTCGGGCACCGACCCGGCGGCGAAGCCCACCTCGCCGCGCACCAGGTCGGTCCAGGTGAGGTCCTCGTCGGGCATCCGCAGCCGCAGCACCGGCTGGCGGCCCTCGTCGCGGAAGGCCTGCTTCTGCGCGTCGGTGAGGAACCGGTCGGCGTTGTCGTAGCCGAGCTTGGGGTCCTGCCCGGCGGCCCGCCGGCGCGCGTCGACCTCCTCGTTGGTGGAGAACGACTCGTAGGCGTGGCCGGCGGCGAGCAGCTTCGCCGCGACCTCGCGGTAGATCTCCTGCCGCTCGGACTGCCGGTAGGGGCCGTGCGGGCCGCCGACCTCGGGGCCCTCGTCCCAGTCCAGCCCCAGCCAGCGCAGGCAGTCGAGCAGGTGCCGGTAGGACTCCTCGGAGTCGCGGGCGGCGTCGGTGTCCTCGATGCGGAAGACGAAGGTGCCGCCGGTGTGCCGGGCGTGCGCCCAGTTGAACAGGGCGGTGCGCAGCAGCCCGACGTGCACCATGCCCGTCGGCGACGGGCAGAAGCGGGTGCGCACGCCCGTCACCGGGCACCGCCGGCGGTGGAGACGGTGTCGGCGCCGGAGACGGTGTTGGTCAGCGTGCCCAGCCCCTCGATCGAGACCTCGACCCGCTGGCCCGGGGCGATCGGCCCGACGCCGGACGGCGTGCCGGTGAGGACGACGTCGCCGGGCAGCAGCGTCATGACCCGCGAGATGTAGGAGACCAGGGTCGGGACGTCGAACAGCAGCTGGCTGGTGCGGCCTTGCTGGCGCAGCTCGCCGTCGACGGTGCAGGTGACCTCGACGTCGGCCGGGTCCTTGCCGATGCCGGGCAGGTCGGTCTCGATCCACGGGCCCAGCGGGCAGAACGAGTCGAAGCCCTTGGCCCGGGTCCACTGCCCGTCGCTGCGCTGCATGTCCCGCTCGGTCACGTCGTTGCCGATCGTGTAGCCGAAGATGCTGGCCGGCACCTGCTCCGGGCTCACGTTGCGGGCGCCGCGGGCACCGATCACCACGGCGAGCTCGGCCTCGTGGTGCACGTTGGTGCTGCCCGGCGGGATGCGGATGGCGTCGCCCGGGCCGATCACCGAGGTGGAGGGCTTGAGGAACAGCAGCGGCTCCTTCGGCGCGTCCCCGGTCTTCATCTCCGCCACGTGCGCGGCGTAGTTCTTGCCGACGCAGACCACCTTGCTCGGCAGGATCGGCGAGAGCAGCCGGATGTCTGCCTGCGGGAACCGCTGGCCGGTGAAGGAGATGGAGCCGAAGGGGTGGCCCTCGATCTGGGCGACCTGGCCGTCCCCGTCGAGGACGCCGAAGGACATGCCCGAGGGCGAGGCGAAGCGGACGATGCGCACGGGTCGAGGCTACTGACCCCCGCCGCCGGGCCGCGCCGCCGCCGGACCCCTACGGTCGGGTCGTGGCCTGCCGCCTGTCCGAGATCGTCGTCGACTCGCGCGACCCCGAGGCGCTGGCGGCCTGGTGGGCCGAGGTGCTCGGCTACCGGGTCCTCTCGCGGGACGAGGACGGCGCGGTGGAGATCGGGCCCGAGGCCGGCTTCGGCGGCCCGGCACCCACCCTGGTGTTCGCGCCGGTGGCCGACCCGGTCCCGGCCAAGCCCCGGCTGCACCTGGACGTCAACCCGACCGACCGCGACCAGGAGGCCGAGCTGCAGCGCCTGCTGGCGCTCGGCGCCGTCCCGGCCGACGTCGGCCAGACCGGCGAGGAGGGCTGGCACGTGCTGGCCGATCCCGAGGGCAACCCGTTCTGCCTGCTGCGCAGACGACTGGAGGAGATCTGATGATCGTCATCGTCGTGAAGTTCCCGGTCCGCCCCGAGCGCACCGAGGAGTGGACGGCCCTGGCCCGCGAGTACGCGTCGGCGGTGGACGCCGAGGAGGGCAGCGTCTTCTTCGAGTGGTCCCGCAGCCTCGAGGACCCCGACACCTTCGTCTGCATCGAGGGGTTCCGGGACGCCGACGCCGGCGGCGCGCACGTGGGCACCGACCACTTCAAGCGGTTCGTCGACGTCGCGCCCGACCTGGTGAGCGCCCAGCCGCAGATCATCTACGTCGACGCGCCCGACGTCAGCGGCTTCGGCCCGATGGGCGAGATAAGCCCGCGGAGCTAGGGACGGGAGCCGCCCCTGCAGGGGACGCCGTCCCGGGCGCGGGGCCGGAGGCTCCCGACCGGGACGGCGGGGCAGGGCTCAGCGCATCGGGGGGACGGCACGTGGTCCCGGTGTCACCGCGAGCGGTGACGAACGGCATACGTCAGCGCGTCGACCAGGGCGTGCCAGCTGGCCTCGACCACGTTGTCGTGCACGCCGACGGTGGTCCACTCCCCCGTGCCGTCGGTCGTGTCGATGAGCACGCGGGTCCGGGCGCTGGTGCCGCCCTTCCAGCCGAGGATGCGGACCTTGTAGTCGGCCAGCTCCACCCCGGCCAGCTCCGGGTACCGGCCGACCAGCGCCTGGCGCAGCGCGACGTCGAGCGCGTTGACCGGGCCGTTGCCCTCGGCGGTGGAGATGATCCGGTCCGTCGTCCCGTCCTCGTTGGGGACGTGCACCTTGACCGTGGCCTCGCCGACCACCAGGCCGTTGCCCCAGTGCTCGACGGTGGCCCGGTAGCTCTCCAGCTCGAACAGCGGCGGCGGGGCGTCGGGCAGCTGGGCGCGCAGCAGCAGCTCGAAGCTGGCGTCCGCGGCCTCGAACGACCAGCCGTCGGCCTCGAGCACCTTGACCTGGTCGACGACGCGGCCGATCGCGTCGGCCTGCCCGGCGAGGTCGACGCCGAGCTCGCGGCCCTTGAGCTCCACCGAGGCGCGGCCGGCCATCTCGGTGACCAGGATGCGCATGTCGTTGCCGACGACCGCGGGGTCCAGGTGGTTGTAGAGCTCCGGGCTCACCTTGATCGCGCTGGCGTGCAGGCCGGCCTTGTGCGCGAACGCGGAGGCGCCGACGAAGGGCTGGTGGTCGTCGGGGGCGATGTTGGCGAGCTCGGCGATCGCGTGGCTGACCCGCTGCAGCTCGGGCAGGCACTGCGGGGGCACGACCGGCATCCCCATCTTGGTGACCAGGTTGGCGACCAGCTGGAAGGTGTCGGCGTTGCCGGCCCGCTCGCCGTAGCCGTTGGCGGTGCCCTGCACGTGGGTGACGCCGGCCTCGACCGCGGCCAGGGTGTTGGCCACGGCGCAGCCGGTGTCGTTCTGGCAGTGGATCCCCAGCTTCCCGCTGGTGCGGGCCCGCACGTCGGCCACGACCCGGCCGACCGTCATGGGCAGCATCCCGCCGTTGGTGTCGCACAGGACGCCGACCTCGGCGCCGGCCGCGAACGCCGTCTCCAGCACCCGCACCCCGTAGTCGGGGTCGGCCGCGTAGCCGTCGAAGAAGTGCTCGCAGTCGACGAACACCCGCCGGCCGTGCGCCACGAGGTGGGCGACGGTGTCGGCCACCATCGCCAGGTTCTCCTCCAGCGTGGTGCGCAGGGCCTCGCGGACGTGCCGGACGTCGGACTTGGCCACCAGGCACACCACCGGTGTCTGCGCCTCGAGCAGCGCGGCGACCTGCGGGTCGTCCTCGACGCGGACGCCGGCGCGGCGGGTGCTGCCGAAGGCGACCAGCACCGCGTGCTGCAGCTGCAGCTCGGTACGGGCGCGGGCGAAGAACTCGGTGTCCTTGGGCAGCGCCCCGGGCCAGCCACCCTCGATGTAGCCGACGCCGATCTCGTCGAGCAGCCGGGCCACGGCCAGCTTGTCGGCGACGGAGTAGCTCACGCCCTCCCGCTGGGCGCCGTCGCGCAACGTGGTGTCGAAGACGTGGAAGTCGGCATCGGTGGACATCGGAGCTCCTGCGGAGTGGGGAACGGCCCGGACACGAAAAAGACCTCCCGGGTACGGGAGGTCTGCGCGCAGTCGGGGTGGGGACTGCGCGCTAGTCGGTAATCGCGACGGCGGTGCGGGACATCACCGGGGAGTAAAGCACACGCCCGCAGCCGCTCAGCCGGCCGCGGCGGACAGGCGGACGGCCGGCCCGGGCTCCCCCGCCGGCGGCAGGCCGCTCCCCCGCTCCCGCGGCGAGGGCCGGGTGGGCCGGCCGGCCGCGGGGGCGGTGCGGCCGGCCCGCCGGCCGTGACCGCCGGCTAGCCGGAGGCGAGCGCGGCGAGGCGGTCGCCGACCTCCTGGGTGCGGATCGGCGCCTGCGGGTCGCGGGTGGACAGGTCGAAGGCGACGGCCGCGTTGACCTTCTTGGCCTGGTCGGCGCGGCCCAGGTGCTCGAGCAGCAGCCCCACGGAGAGGACGGTCGCGGTCGGGTCGGCGACGCCGGTGCCGGCGATGTCGGGCGCCGAGCCGTGCACCGGCTCGAACATGCTGGGGTTCGTCCCCGACGCGTCGAGGTTCCCGCTGGCCGCCAGCCCGATGCCGCCGGTGACCGCGGCCGCGAGGTCGGTGACGATGTCGCCGAACAGGTTGTCGGTGACGATGACGTCGAAGCGGCCCGGGTCGGTCACGAAGAACATCGTCGCCGCGTCCACGTGCTGGTAGGCCACGGTGACCTCGGGGAACTCGGCCGAGACCTCCTCGACCGTCCGCGACCACAGCGACCCGGCGTGGGTGAGCACGTTGGTCTTGTGGATCAGGGTCAGGTGCTTGCGGGGGCGGGCCACGGCGCGCTCGAAGGCGTACCGGACGACGCGCTCCACGCCGAAGGCGGTGTTGAGGCTGACCTCGGTGGCGACCTCGTGCGGGGTGTCGCGGCGGAGCACGCCGCCGTTGCCGACGTAGGGGCCCTCGGTGCCCTCGCGGATGCAGAGCATGTCGATCGCGCCGGCGGCGGCCAGCGGGCTGCGGACCCCGTCGAACAGCCGCGCCGGGCGCAGGTTGACGTGGTGGTCGAGCTCGAAGCGCAGCCGCAGCAGCAGCCCGCGCTCGAGGATGCCCGGCGGGACGCCGGGGTCGCCGATGGCGCCGAGCAGGATCGCGTCGTGCTGGCGCAGCTCGTCGAGCACGGTGTCGGGCAGGAGCTCCCCGGTGCGCTGCCAGCGCGCCGCCCCCAGGTCGTAGGGGGTGGTCTCCACGTCGGGGACGACCTCCCCGAGGACCTTCAACCCCTCGGCCACGACCTCCGGGCCGATGCCGTCTCCCGCGATCACTGCCAGGCGCATGGGGTTGGACCCTAGCCGGGTGCCCGCGCGGCCCTGCGTCACAGGTCCGCGGCGCGCGCCTCCCGGGCCCCGATGGCGCGGGCGATGTCGGCGAGCAGGTCGGCCGGCACCGGGCTGTCGACGGTGACGACCATCAGCGCCTGGCCGCCGCGGGTGGTGCGGCTGACCTGGGCGCCGGCGATGTTGACGCCGGCCCGGCCGAGCGCCGCGCCGACGGTGCCGACCACCCCGGGCCGGTCGGTGTAGACGAAGAAGAGCAGGTGGCCCGAGAGGTCCAGGTCGATGTCGAAGCCGTCGATCTCGGTCAGCTTGGGCACCTGGCTCTTGCCGAACAGCGTCCCGGAGACGGTGACCTCGGAGCCGTCGGCCATCGCGCCGCAGACCCGCACCAGGTTGCGGTAGTCGGGGCTCTCGACGTCGCTGGTCAGCGACACCTCCAGGCCCCGCTGCTGCGCCAGCAGCGGCGCGTTGACGTAGGTGACCCGGTCCTCCACGACGTCGGCGAAGACGCCCTTGAGGACGGCGAGCTGCACCACGGAGACGTCGAAGTCGGCGAGCTTGCCGCGCACGTCGACGGTGAGCGACTGGGCCAGCCCGCCGGCGACCGCGGTGAACACCGTGCCCAGCCGCTCGGCCAGCGGCAGGCCGGGCCGCACGTCCTCGGCCACGACGCCGCCGGCCTGCACGTTGACCGCGTCGGGCACGAACTCGCCCTGCAACGCCAGGCGGACCGAGTGCGCGACCGCCGTCCCGGCCTTGTCCTGGGCCTCCGCGGTCGAGGCGCCCAGGTGCGGGGTGACGACGGTGTTGGGCAGCCGGAACAGCGGGCTGTCGGTGGTCGGCTCGGTGGCGAACACGTCGAGGCCGGCCGCCCGGACCTGCCCGGAGCGCAGCGCGTCGGCCAGGGCCTCCTCGTCGACGAGCCCGCCGCGGGCGGCGTTGACGAGGATGACGCCGCGCCTGGTGGCGGCCAGCTCGGCGGCGCCGATGAGGCCCAGGGTCTCCGGCGTCCTCGGCAGGTGGATCGTGATGAAGTCCGACTCGCGCAGCAGCTCGTCCAGCGGCACGAGCCGGACGCCGAGCTGCGCGGCCCGGCCGGGCTGGATGTAGGGGTCGTGGGCGAGGAGCGTCGTCCCGAACGCGGCCAGCCGCTGGGCGACGAGGACCCCGATCCGGCCCAGGCCCACCACGCCGACGGTCTTGCCGGCGACCTCGACGCCGGTGAACCGCGACCGCTCCCAGGCGCCCGCGCGCAGGGACGCGTCGGCGGCGGGGATCTGCCGGGCGGCGGCCAGCAGCAGCGCGACGGCGTGCTCGGCGGCGCTCTCGATGTTCGACGTCGGCGCGTTGACCACCATGACGCCGCGCTCGGTCGCGGCGGCGACGTCGACGTTGTCCAGCCCGATCCCGGCGCGGGCGACGACCCGCAGCCGCGGCGCGGCGGCGAGCGCCTCGCGGTCGATCCTGGTGGCGCTGCGGACCAGCACCGCCGACGCGTCGGCGAGCGCCGGCAGCAGGGCCGCGCGGTCGGCGCCGTCGACGGACCGGACCTCGACGTCGGGCCCCAGGACCGCCAGCACGCTGGGGGCGAGCTCCTCGGCGATGAGGACGACGGGCGCGCTTCCCGGCGGCGGAGCGGTCACGGGGCCCGAGCCTAGGACCAGGGCACGCCCCCGCGCGGGTCCTTGCCCGGGAGCCCGGGGCGGGTGATCGTGGCCGGTGACCGTCGGCGCCGCCGGCGTCGGACGGAGGCACCATGAGCAGCGCGCCAGACGAGGACCGGCCCACCGGCCCGCACTCGCCCTCCCCCTACGGGCAGCAGCAGCCCCCGTACGGGCAGCCGCAGTACGGGCAGACCCCGTACGACCAGCCGCAGTACGGGCAGACCCCGTACGACCAGCCGCAGTACGGGCAGACCCCGTACGACCAGCCGCAGTACGGGCAGCAGTACGGCGTCGAGCCCTCGGGGTACGCGCAGCAGGCGGCCCAGCCCTACGGCCAGCTGCCGGCGGGCTCGCCGTACGGCCAGTACGGGCCGTACGGGCAGTACGGCGGTCAGGCCGTGGCGCGCCCCGGCGGCGTCGTCGCGGCCGCGGTGCTGGGGTTCGTCTGGGGCGCGCTGGGCGTGCTGGTCACCATCAGCTTCCTCGCGGTCGCCGCCGTCGCCGGCGGGAACCGGGACGAGGCCGAGGACGTGCTGCCGGGTCTCGGTGACTTCCTCGGCGCGGCGGCCGGCGTCTTCTTCGCCCTCGGCGCCCTGGCGCTGGCCTGGACGGTCATCACCATCTGGGGCTCGGTGTGGGCCCTGACCGGCCGCAGTCGCGTGATGCTGATCGTGGCCGGGTCCATCGCGATCGGCTTCACCGGCCTGGTGTTCCTCGGCGGCGTCGGGTCGGTCCAGGACGAGGGCGGCGGCGGCCTGGTGCTCGGCTTGATCGGCCTGGTGGGCTCGATCCTCATCGTGGTGCTGCTGTCGAACCGGCAGGCCGCGGCCTGGTTCGGCGCCGAGCGCGCCCGCCGCGGCCGGTGAGGCGGCGCTCCGCCCCGCCGCTGACCTGCGCCCCCTAGGCTGCGCGGCTGACCGGCCGCGTGGCCGGGGCCCGCCCGTCCCAGGAGGACCGCCCCCCGATGTCCGACCCGACCTATCCCCCGCCCGGCGGCCACCCCCCGCCCGGCGGCCAGCCGCAGGGGCCGCCCCCCGGCCAGCAGGGGTACCCCGGCCAGCAGGGGTACCCCGGCCAGCAGGGGTATCCCGGCTACACGCCCGCGCCGTCCTACGGGTACGGCCCGGCGGCGCCGCCGACCATGGGCATGCCCGACGCCGTCCGCAGCGTCCTGACGCAGTACGCCACCTTCACCGGCCGGGCCCGCCGCTCCGAGTTCTGGTGGTTCTACCTGTTCAACGTCGTCGTCTCGATCGTCGCCAGCATCATCGACGCGGTCCTCGGGTTCCCGATCCTGCAGATCGTGGTCGGGCTCGGGCTGCTGATCCCGGGCATCGCCGTCGGTGCCCGGCGGCTGCACGACACCGGCCGCTCCGGGTGGTGGCAGCTGCTCGCCTTCATCCCGCTGGTCGGCATCATCGTGCTGATCGTCTGGTGGGCCACCGACGGCGAGCGCGGCCCGAACCGCTGGGGCCCCTCGCCGAAGTACCAGGCCGCCGGCTGGTGAGGCACCCCGCCTGACGCACGAGGCCCCCGCTGCTCGCGTGAGCAGCGGGGGCCTCGTCGCGTGGGGTCCCGCTCAGTTGCGGGCGGCGGTGCCGGTGTAGTCGTCGGAGGCCGACACCCAGCTCATCAGGCCGCGCAGCTTGCGCCCGGTCTCCTCGATCGGGTGCGCCTCGGCCTCGGCCCGGCGGCGCTTGAAGTCCGGCGCGCCGGCGTCCTGGTCGGCGATGAAGTCCGCCGCCCACGAGCCGTCCTTGATCCGCGCCAGGACGTCCTTCATGGCGTCCTTGACGTGCTCGTCGATCACCTTGGGGCCGGAGGTGTAGTCGCCGTACTCGGCGGTGTCCGACACCGACCAGCGCTGCTTGGCGATGCCGCCCTCGTACATGAGGTCGACGATCAGCTTCAGCTCGTGCAGGCACTCGAAGTAGGCGACCTCGGGCTGGTAACCGGCCTCGGTGAGGGTCTCGAACCCGGCGGTGATCAGCGCGCTGGCGCCACCGCAGAGCACGGCCTGCTCGCCGAACAGGTCGGTCTCGGTCTCCTCGGCGAACGTCGTCTTGATGACGCCGGCGCGGGTGCCGCCGATGCCCTTGGCGTAGGAGAGCGCCAGCTGCAGCGCGGTGCCGCTGGCGTCCTGCTCGACGGCGACCAGGCAGGGCACGCCCTTGCCGTCGGAGAACTCGCGGCGCACCAGGTGACCCGGGCCCTTGGGGGCGACCATCGCGACGTCGACGCCGGCCGGGGGCTTGATGTAGCCGAACCGGATGTTGAAGCCGTGGCCGAAGAACAGCGCGTCGCCGTCCTGCAGGTTGGGCTCGACCGACTCCTTGTACAGGTTCCGCTGCACGTGGTCGGGCGCGAGGATCATGATCAGGTCGGCCTCGGCGGCAGCCTCGGCCGGGGTGACGACCCGCAGCCCCTCGGCCTCGGCCTTGGCCCGGCTCTTGCTGCCCTCGGGCAGCCCGACGCGGACGTCGACGCCCGAGTCGCGCAGTGACAGCGCGTGCGCGTGCCCCTGGCTGCCGTACCCCAGGACGGCGACGGTGCGCCCCTGGATGATCGACAGGTCGGCGTCGTCGTCGTAGAAGATCTCGGCGGCCATGCGGTGCGTACTCCTTCGGTTGGTTCTCTGCGTGGGCGAGGCGTGGTGGCCCTCGTGCAGTGGCCCGCCGCGAGCTGGCGAGCGGCGGGGGGCACGGGGGTCCTTCCTCAGGCGGTGCGGTCGACCGGGCGCAAGGTACCGGCGCCCGACATCGACCGCGGACCCCGGCCCAGGGCGACGGTGCCCGACTGGGCCATCTCCTTGATCCCGAGGGGGGCCAGCACGGCGAGCAGAGCCTGCAGCTTGTCCGGCGTCCCGGTCGCCTCGAGGGTCACGGTGTCGGTGTTCACGTCGATGACGCGGGCCCGGAAGAGGTCGGCGGTCTGCAGCACCTGCGTGCGGTCGGCCATGGGCGCGCGGACCTTGACCAGCAGCAGCTCGCGCTGGACGGCGGCGTCGCCCTCGAGCTCCACGATCTTGATCACCTCGATTAGCTTGTTCAGCTGCTTGGTGATCTGCTCCAGCGGCGCGGACTCGGCGTCGACGACGATGGTCATCCGGGACAGGTCCGGGTTCTCGGTCGGCCCGACGGCGAGCGACTCGATGTTGAACCCGCGGCGGCTGAACAGCGCCGAGACGCGGGCCAGGACGCCGGACTTGTTCTCGACGAGGACCGACAGGGTGTGGCGGGTCATGGCTGTCGTCTCCCTCAGACCTGGTCGTCGCCGAAGACCGGGCGCAGGTCGCGCGCGGCGAGGATGTCGTCGTTGCTGGCGCCGGCGGCGACCATCGGCCACACCTGGGCGTCCGCGCCGACGACGAAGTCGATCACGACGGGGGCGTCGGTGATCGCCATGGCCTTCTCGATGACGGCGTCCACGTCGTCCTTGGACTCGCACCGCAGCCCGACGCAGCCCAGCGCCTCGGCCAGCGCGACGAAGTCGGGGATGCGGACCGGCTTGCGCTCGCCCTTGTCGTCGACCGGGTGCAGCTTGGTGTTGGAGTAGCGGCCCTCGTAGAAGAGCGTCTGCCACTGGCGCACCATGCCGAGGTTGCCGTTGTTGATGACGGCGACCTTGACCGGGATGCCCTCGATGGCGCAGGTGGCCAGCTCCTGGTTGGTCATCTGGAAGCAGCCGTCGCCGTCGATGGCCCACACCGTCGTCTCCGGGCGGCCGTACTTGGCGCCCATCGCGGCGGGGACGGCGTAGCCCATCGTCCCGAGGCCGCCGCTGTTGAGCCAGGTGCCCGGCTTCTCGTACCGGATGAACTGGGCGGCCCACATCTGGTGCTGGCCGACGCCGGAGGTGTAGATCGCGTCCGGCCCGGCGATCGCGCCCAGCCGCTCGATGACGTACTGCGGGGACAGCGAGCCGTCCTCGGGCCAGTCGTAGCCGAGCGGGTAGCGGGTGCGCCAGTCGTCCAGCTGCGCCCACCAGGCGGCCAGGTCGGGCGTGCGGCCGGCCTCGTGCTCGGCGCGGACGGCGGCGACCAGCTCGGCGATCGTCTCCTTGGCGTCGCCGACGATCGGCACGTCGGCCTTGCGGTTCTTGCCGATCTCGGCCGGGTCGATGTCGGCGTGCACGACCTTGGCCTCGGGGGCGAAGGAGGCGAGGTTGCCGGTGACCCGGTCGTCGAAGCGGGCGCCGAGGGCGACGATCAGGTCGGCCTTCTGCAGCGAGGTGACCGCGGCGACGGTGCCGTGCATGCCGGGCATGCCCAGGTGCTGGCGGTCGCTGTCGGGGAACGCGCCGCGGGCCATCAGCGTGGTGACCACCGGCGCGCCGGTCAGGTGGGCCAGCTCGGCCAGCTCCCCGGTGGCGCCGGCCTTGATGACACCGCCGCCGACGTAGAGCACCGGCCGGCTCGCGGCGGCGATCAGCGCGGCGGCCTCGCGCACCTGCTTGCCGTGCGGCCGGGTGGTCGGCTTGTAGCCGGGCAGGTCCAGCCGCGGCGGCCAGGAGAAGTCGGTCGTCGCCTGCAGGACGTCCTTGGGGACGTCGACCAGCACGGGGCCTGGCCGCCCGGTCGAGGCCAGGTGGAAGGCCTCGGCGATCCGCTGCGGGATCTCGTCGGCGGAGGTGACCAGGAAGTTGTGCTTGGTGACCGGCATCGTGATGCCGCGGATGTCGGCCTCCTGGAAGGCGTCCGTGCCGATGGCGCCGCTGGGCACCTGGCCGGTGATCGCCACGACCGGGACCGAGTCCATGTAGGCGTCGGCCAGCGGGGTGACCAGGTTGGTGGCGCCGGGGCCCGAGGTCGCCATGCACACCCCGACCCGGCCGGTGGCCTGCGCGTAGCCGGTGGCCGCGTGCCCGGCGCCCTGCTCGTGCCGGACGAGCACGTGGCGGATCCGGGAGTCGAACAGCGGGTCGTACAGCGGCAGGATCGCCCCGCCCGGGATCCCGAAGGCGACCTCGACGCCGACCGCCTCGAGGGACCGCACCAGGCTCTGCGCCCCGGTGATGCCCTGCAGGGGCGCGTGTGCGGCCTCGGCGACCGAGCGGGCGCCGGTCTCGACGCCGGCCAGCGCGGCGGCGGCGTCGCGGGTCGGTTGCTCGCTCGGGGTGGTGCTGCTCATGACGGCGATCTCCTGGCGGGGCCTGGGTGAGGCGGGACGGGCGGGTCGAGTGGGGGGCCGGGGAGCAGGCCGTGCCGCCTGCTCGGGGCGCAAAAAAACCCCTCGTGCCGCGGGCACGGAGGGGTGAGCGCGTCGGTCGGACGACCGACGCGCTAGGCGACTACGAGCTGCGGGCAGGCGGAGGGCACGGGACAACTGTGCGCCTCCGCCGCCCTCCCCGTCAACCGAGCTGTCCCGCCAGGTGGACGGTGTCGTGCGTGGCGTGGGACACGTCCCCGCGCTGCGGCGGGCCGGCCGGGGGCCCGTCGAGGACCGCCGGGTCGAACCCGTCGACGAGGTCCGGCAGCGCGGCGGCGGGCACCGGGCGGCCGATCAGCCAGCCCTGCAGGAAGCGGCAGCCCAGCGAGCGGAGGGCGGCCAGCTCGGCCGGCGTCTCCACGCCCTCGGCGACGATGTCCATGCCGAGCGTGCGGCCCAGGTCGACGACGCCGGCGACGAGCGCGGCCCGGCGCGGGTCGGCGTCGATGCCGGTGACGAAGCCGCGGTCCATCTTGAGGACGTCGACCGGCAGGCGGGCCAGCTGGGTGAGCGAGGAGGCGCCGCGGCCGAAGTCGTCGAGGGAGACGACGCAGCCCAGCTCGGACAGCTCGGCCAGCGTGCTGCGCAGCAGGTCCGCGTCGTCGGTGAACACCGACTCGGTGAGCTCGATCATCAGCCGGTCGGCGGGGAGGCCGGCGGCGGCCAGCGCGGAGGCGATGTCCTCGACCAGGCAGCGGGCCTGCACGTGCAGCGCGGAGACGTTGACGGCCAGCCGCAGGTCCCGGCCGCCGGCGACGAGCCGGGCGTGGTCGGCGGTGGCGGTCCGGATGACCCAGCGCTGCAGCGGCACGATGAGCCCGTCCTCCTCGGCGAGGCCGACGAACTCCTCCGGCGAGACCGACCCCAGCTCGGGGTGCTCCCAGCGCACCAGGGCCTCCAGGCCCAGCACCCGGCGCTCGGCGACGCCGGCCACGGGCTGGTAGACGACCCGCAGCTCGCCGCGCTCCAGGGCCAGCGGCAGGTCGCGGGCCAGCCGGCTGCGCCGTCCGGTCTCCTCGACCAGCGCCTGCCCGCAGGCCCGGACGCCGTTCTTGCCGTCGGCCTTGGCGGTCCGCAGGGCCAGGTCGGCCTCGCGCATCGTCGCCGAGGCGTCGCCGTGCCGGCCGATCTCGGCGACGCCGATGCTGGCCGAGACGTGCAGCGGAGGCCCGTCCGCGGGCTCCCCGCCCGGGCCGGCCGGGCCGCTGGGGAACCGGTGGGTCCGGTCCAGGCCGCGAACCAGCCGCTCGGCCAGCGCCAGCGCCTCCTCCGGCCCGGAGTCGACGACCAGGGCGAACTCGTCGCCGCCGAGGCGGGCCACGAGGTCGCGCTCGCGGGCCGCACCGGACAGGTGCGCGGCGACCTCCCGCAGGAGCGCGTCGCCGGCGTCGTGCCCGGCCACGTCGTTGACCGACTTGAAGCCGTCGAGGTCCAGCAGGAGCAGGCAGGAGCGGGCGCCGCCCTCGGCGCGGGTGATGGCGTCGTCCAGGGCGGCCATGAGCCGCGCCCGGTTGGGCAGCCCGGTGAGGAAGTCGGTGTAGGCCAGCCGCTCGAGCTCGCGCTGGGTGGTGCTGCGCTCGGTGACGTCGCGCAGGTGCAGCACCAGGCTGCCGGCGTCCCGGTCGGGGGCCGCACCGAGGACCTCGACGTCGCGCCACGCGCCGGAGCGCGCGCCCAGCCGCACCGTCACCGGGAGCTCCACCGCCGAGCCGGTGCGGACGGCGGCGGCCAGCCGGGCCAGCGAGGCCCGGGAGGAGACGTGCAGGAGGGCGGCGAGCGGGCGCCCGCCCAGCTCGTCGGCGTGCCAGCCGAGCTGGGCGGCCACGGCGCCGGAGGCCCAGGTGACCCGGCCGGTGGCGTCGAGCACGAGGGTGACGGCGTCGCCGCTGTGCACCAGGGCGCGGAAGCGGCGCTCGGCGTTCTGCAGCCGCCGGGTCAGGCGGTGGGCGTCCAGCGCCCACAGCAGGGTGCGCACCGACATCAGGCCGACGACGGCCAGGCCCCCGGTCGCCTCGGCCGCGGTGACCGGCCGGCCGAGCGCGGCGCCGCCGGTGAGGGCGGCCAGCAGCACGCCGGCGGCGGCCAGCGCGGCCAGCCCGCCGCGCAGCGGGAGCGTGCGGTGCGCCGGGGGGCCGGCCGGCTCCCCCGGGTCCGCGGCCGCCCCGAGGACGGCGGCGCCGAGCATGCCCATCCACGCCAGCTCGCTGAGCAGGTTGGGCAGCACGGCCCCCGTGGTGCGGCCCAGGGCGCCGCCGACGGCGACGACCGCCATCGCGGAGAAGGACACCAGCAGCCAGGTGGCCGCGGTCCGCCGCGGCTCGGCCACGGCGGTCACGGGGACCAGTCCGATGCCGCACAGGGCGGCGCCGATGAGCGGGTAGCCGACCGAGATCAGCTGCTGCGCCGCAGCGGTGCCGGAGGCGAACAGGTCACCGAGGACGACGTTGCCCAGCACCGCCAGCGACACGGTCACGATGACGCCGTCGAGCAGCACCCGGGAGCCGACCCGCCGGGCGGCTCGCCGCGGCAGCAGCCACACCGCGCCGGCGACCGCGACGGGCACGGCCAGCAGCATGGGCAGGTCCTCCGGCCCGCCCTCCGGACCGGGGGCACCGGCCCGGACGGTGGCGAGCGCCTGGCCCACCGCGAGCAGCGCGGCCGCGGCGGCCAGCGCGCGCCACGGCCGCCCGGACCGGCCGGGCAGGGCGCCGGCCACACGGGACAGCTGGACGGCGCCGGCGACCGAGGCGAGCGCGAGGCAGACGGAGACCAGCCGCGGCCCCTGCGCGGTGCCGGAGAGCTCCAGGACGGCGCAGGCGGCGGCGAGCAGGACGAGCAGGCCGCCGGTGGGCGCGGCGCCGCGCGGGCGGCCGGGGGCGGCGGTCACCGGGTGCCGACCAGTCCGGGCCACAGCGTGCCCGCGCCGGACTCCAGCAGCTGGGTGAGCTCGGTCAGCCGCAGCGGCCGGCTGAGCAGGAAGCCCTGGGCGAAGCCGCACCCGAGCCCCCGCAGGACGCCGAGCTGGGCGGGGGTCTCCACGCCCTCGGCGACCACGTCGAGGCCGAGGGCACGGCCGATCGCGATGACCGACTCGCACAGCGCGCGGCTGCGCGGGTGCCGGTCGACGCGGGCGACGAAGTCGCGGTCGAGCTTGAGGACGTCGATGGGCAGCGCGCCGAGGTGGGCCAGCGAGGAGTGACCGGTGCCGAAGTCGTCGAGGGCCACGTGCACGCCCATGAGCCGCAACGCCTCGACGTCGACGGCGATCGCCTCGGTGTCGGCCACCAGGGTCGCCTCGGTGATCTCGAGGATGAGCCGCTCGGGTGCCAGGCCGGTGCACTGGAGCACCGCGGCGACGTCCCCCACCAGCGTGCGGGCGGCCACGTGGGAGGCGGAGATGTTGACCCCCAGCCGCAGCGGCGCGTGCCCGACGGGCAGGGCGACGGCCGCGCGGGCGGCCTGCTCCAGCGCCCAGCGCTGGAGCTCGCCGATCACGCCGGCGCGCTCGGCGATGGGCACGAACTCCGCCGGCGGGACGTCGCCCAGCTCGGGGTGGCGCCAGCGCAGCAGCGCCTCGACGCCCACGACCCGCTGCTCCTCGAGGGAGACGACCGGCTGGTAGGCCACGGTCAGCTCGCCGCGGGCGCAGGCGCCGGGCAGGTCCTCGCGCAGCCGCGCCCGCCGCTCGTCGGCCGCGCCCAGGGCGGGCTCGAACCGGCGCGCGTTCCCGCGCCCGGCCCCGCGGGCGGCGCGGACGGCGATCTCGGCGCGGGCCCAGACCTCGCCCAGCGACAGGCCGGGCTCCAGCGGCACCAGGCCGATGTCGGCGGTGAGGTCGTAGACGCCGGCCGCGGTGGCGAGGGGCTGCTCGACCGCCGACAGGCAGCGGTCGGCCAGCAGGTCGCCGGCCCGGGGGTCGCCGGCGGCGAGGACGGCGAAGGCGTCGCCGCCCAGCCGGGCCACCGGCTCGTCGCCGCGGACGGTGACGCGCAGGCGACGGGCCAGCTCGACCAGGACCGAGGAGGCCAGGTCGCGCCCGGCGTCCTCGCGGACCCCGGCCAGGCCGTCGACCTCGACCAGCAGCAGCGTCGTCGGCTCGGCGCCCGGGACGGCCAGCCGCTGCTCGATCAGCCGGTCGCAGCCGGCCCGGTTGGGCAGCCCGGTGGCGGGGTCGGTGAAGGCGAGGTCCTCGAGGGCCCGCTCCCGGCGGTGGCGCTCGGTGACGTCGCGGCAGTGCAGCACCAGCCCGCGGACCTCGGCGTCGCCGCGCAGGTCGGACACGCCGGCCTCGACGTGGCGCCAGGTGCCGTCGGCGTGCGGCAGCCGCAGGGTGACCAGCGCGCCGGCGGGCTCGCCGGGGACGGCGGGGTGCAGGGCGCGCGCCACGGGCAGCACGTCCGCGGGGTGGGTGACGGTGAGCAGGTCGCGGCCGGTGAGCGGGACCCCGTCGCCGAGCAGGCGGGAGACCGTGGGCGAGGCCCAGGTGACGCGCAGGGCGTCGTCCAGGATCAGCACGGGGTCGCTGCTGGAGCGCACGAGCGAGCGGAACCAGGCCTCGCTGCGCAGGATCCGGGTGCTCATGCGGGCCTCGTCCAGCGCGGTGACCCAGCGGTGCACACCGGCCAGGCCGACGCACAGGACGGCGCCGACGACCGCCGCGGTCGTGGGCCGGACGCCGCACAGGGCGGTGATGCCGACGCCGAGGACGGCGACGAGCATCGCCAGGTGCGGCAGGACCGAGCCCAGCCGGACCGAGCGGCCGGTGCGCGGGCTCGTCCCGGGGCCGCGGCCGGGGCCGGGGTCCATCGTGGCGGCCAGCGAGAGCAGCGCCAGGCCGGCGACGACGAGGAAGCGGCTGGCGGTGAGGGCGCCGTCGAGGCCGTCGAGCGTCGCCGAGGTGGCCAGGCCGCGGCCAGCGGTGAGGGCCATCGCGGCGCCCAGCACGACCAGGGCCGTGGGCTGGCGGTGGCTCTCCACGGCGGCGAGCAGCACGAGGGCGGCCACGAGCACCGCCGAGGTGGCCACGACCGCGGCGACCAGGACGAGGCGGCCGGGGACCGGGGTGGCCGCCCAGGTGCCCTGGGAGCCGAAGACGAGCAGCTGCATGCCGGTCAGGCAGGCGGCGCCGAAGAGCGTCACCTCCACGACCCCGCGGGCGCCGCTGCGCAGCCGCTCGCGGGGCACCAGGGTCAGCAGCGCGGCGACGGCGAGCACGTAGCCGGGCACCGTGGGCACCCAGCGCAGCAGCACGGTGTCGAGCGGGTCGGTGGGAGCCGCCAGCAGGTAGGCGGCGAACGCGGCGACGGGGAACAGCGTCGCCGCCACCATCAGCCGCCAGCCGCGGGCTCCCTCCTGGGAGTGCCAGGCCACGCGGGCGATCCAGGCGGCCGCGCCGACGCCGGCCGCAGCCACCGCCACGTCGCCGACGCGGGCGAGCGAGGGCAGGACCGCGGCGACGGCGCACGCCGCGAGCGCCGCACCGGCCCCCGCGAGCAGGGCCCACCTCTGCCTGTCCACACCGCAGCCTTCGGCGGTGCGGGAGGCGGGCTGGAGCCCGGCGCGGGCGGGCTCACCCCTTGGGGGTGCGCCCGCCCGCGCGGGTCAGCGCACCCGGGTTCAGCCGCAGATCGCGCCGGTGGCGGCCGAGCCGACGAGCTTGGCGTACTTGCCCAGGACGCCGGTGGTGTAGCGCGGGGGCAGCGGCTGCCAGCCCTCCCGCCGGCGGGCGAGCTCCTCGTCGTCCACCAGCAGGTCGAGGGTCCGGGTCCGGAGGTCCAGCCGGATCCGGTCGCCGTCCTGCACGAAGGCGATGGGCCCGCCGTCGGTGGCCTCCGGGGCGATGTGCCCGACGCACAGGCCGGTGGTGCCGCCGGAGAACCGGCCGTCGGTGAGCAGCAGGACGTCCTTGCCCAGGCCCGCGCCCTTGATGGCGCCGGTGACGGCGAGCATCTCCCGCATGCCCGGGCCGCCCCGGGGGCCCTCGTAGCGGATGACGACGACGTCGTTGGGCCTGAGCGTGCCCTCGGTGACGGCGTCCATCGCGCCCTGCTCGCCGTCGAACACGCGCGCGGTGCCCTCGAAGACCTCGGCGTCGAAGCCGGCGGACTTCACGACCGCGCCGTCCGGCGAGAGCGAGCCGCGCAGGATGGTGAGGCCGCCGGTCTTGTGGATCGGGTCGCTCATCGCGTGCACGATCGTGCCGTCGAGGTCCGGCGGGGCGATCTCGGCCAGGTTCTCGGCCATGGTCTTGCCGGTCACGGTCAGCGCGTCGCCGTGCAGCAGGCCGGCGTCCAGCAACGCCCGCAGGACGACGGGCACGCCGCCGACCCGGTCGATGTCGGTCATGACGAAGCGGCCGAAGGGCTTCACGTCGGCCAGGTGCGGGGTGCGGTCGCCGATCCGGTTGAAGTCCTCGAGGGTCAGCTCGACCTGCGCCTCGTGCGCCATCGCCAGCAGGTGCAGGACCGCGTTGGTGGAGCCGCCCAGGGCCATGACCACGGTGATCGCGTTCTCGAACGCCTCGCGGGTCATGATCTGCCGGGCGGTGATGCCCTTGCGCAGCAGGTTGACCACGGCCTCGCCGGAGGCGACGGCGAACGCGTCGCGGCGGCTGTCGGGGGCCGGCGGGGCGGCGCTGCCGGGCAGGCTCATGCCCAGGGCCTCGGCGACGCTGGCCATGGTGTTGGCGGTGTACATGCCGCCGCAGGAGCCCATGCCGGGGCAGGCGGCCTTCTCGATCGCCGTCAGCTCGTCCCGGCTGATCCTGCCGGCGGCGCAGGCCCCGACACCCTCGAAGACGTCGATGAGCGTGAGGTCCCGGTCACCGAGCTTCCCCGGCAGGGTCGAGCCGGAGTAGAGGAAGACGGCGGCCAGGTCGAGCCGGGCAGCGGCCATGAGCATGCCGGGCAGGGACTTGTCGCAGCCGGCGAGCAGCACCGAGCCGTCGAGCCGCTCGGCGAACATGACCGTCTCGACGGAGTCGGCGATGACCTCGCGCGAGACCAGCGAGGCGCGCATGCCCTCGTGGCCCATGGAGATGCCGTCGGAGACCGAGATGGTGCCGAACTCCAGCGGGTAGCCGCCGGCGGCGTGCACCCCCTCCTTGGCCCGCTTGGCCAGCCGGTCCAGGGAGAGGTTGCAGGGGGTGATCTCGTTCCAGGACGAGGCGACGCCGATCTGCGGCTTCTCCCAGTCGTCGTCGCCCATGCCGACCGCGCGCAGCATGGCGCGGGCGGGCGCCTTGGTGATGCCGTCGGTCACCTCGCGGCTGCGGGGCTTGACGTCGACGCCGGCCGCGGTGGCGTCGTTGACGGTGGGCTGTGTCTCGACCGTGGTCACGGTGAGCGATGGTAGGCGCGGGGCCGGGCCGGGCCGAGACAGCGCTGATACTGGTACTGCCACCACCAGTCTCCGGGGAGGACGACGCCGCGTGACCAGCCCCGCCCGCCGCGAGCTCGGCGCGTTCCTGCGCTCCCGCCGCCAGCAGGTCGACCCGGCGACGGCGGGCATGCCGGTGGTCGGCGCCCGCCGCCGGCCGGGGCTGCGGCGGGAGGAGGTCGCGCTGCTCTCCGGGGTGAGCCACACCTGGTACACGTGGCTGGAGCAGGGCCGCGACATCAACCCCTCGCGCCAGGTCGTCGACGCGCTGGCCCGCACGCTGCGGCTGTCGGCCGCCGAGCACGAGTACGTGCTGCGGCTGACCGGGCACGGGGCGCCGGCGCCGTCGTCGGCTCCCGACGGGCTGCCGGCGCACCTGCAGCGGCTGCTCGACGCCCTGGCCCCCTCCCCCGCCTACGCGATCACCGCGAGCTGGGCGATCGTCGGGTGGAACGCCGCCTACGCGCGCTTCTACCCGGGCGTCGCGACCGCCGCGCCGGCCGACCGCAACCTGCTGTGGCTGGTCTTCACCGACCCCGTGGTCCGCGCGCTGCTCGGGGACTGGGAGACCGACAGCCGCCGGTTCCTCACCCAGTTCCGCGCCGAGGCCGGTGCCCGGCTCAGCGACCCCGAGGTGGTCGCCCTGGTGGCCCGGCTGGAGGCGGCCAGCGAGCACTTCCGCGCCGGCTGGGCCAGCCGCGACGTCGACCGGTTCAGCGCGGGCGAGCGGCGGTTCGAGCACCCGGCGGTCGGCACGCTGCTGCTGGAGCACCACCAGCTGACCCCGGCCGACGCCCCGGGCGTGCAGCTCGTCGTCTACACCGCCGCCCCGGGCAGCGAGACGGCCGCACGGCTGGGGCGGCTCACCGGCTGAGCGGGTCTGGGATCATCGGCAGGCGTGGCCGCCCCCGTCCGCCTGCGCATGAGCCGCACCGCGCTGGTCCCCGTCCTCGTGCTGTTCGTCTGCGTCCTGCCGCTGGCCGCCTCCGCGGCGTGGACGGCGGTCTTCCTGCTGCTCCCGCTGTCCGCCGCCGCGTGGGTGCTGCGGGTCGGCGTGGACATCGACGACGACGGCCTCACGGCCCGCTCCGTGGTGGGCGCGCGCCGGGTGCCGTGGGGCGAGCTCGCCGGCATCCGCGTGGGCGACCGCGCCTCGCTGTGGCTGGTCACCACCCGCGGCACGCAGGTGCGCCTGCCGGTGCTGCGGGCCCGCGACCTGCCGCGGCTGGCAGCGCTGTCCGGCGGCCGGATCGACGTCCCGGCCCCGCCGCGCCGCTGACCGGCGGCCCCCCGGGCGCCCGGAGCGCACGTACTGTCTGAGGGGTGAGGCGGGAGCGCGGACGACGGGCGTCCCGGCTGGCCGGTGCGCTGCTCCTGGCCGCCGTGGTGGCCGGCTGCGGGGACGACGGCGGCTACGAGCCGACCGGCGAGTGGCGGCCGCTGCCCGAGGGCGCGCCCCCGCAGGTCGCCCCGCCGACCGAGGGGCAGGTGCCGCCGCCGCCGTCCGGACCGCCGTCCGGCCAGCCCGGCGAGGACGCGCAGGACCCGAACGTCGTCGCGAGCGGGCTGGACGTGCCCACCGGCCTGGTCCTGCTCCCCGACGGCACCGCCCTGGTGGCCGAGCGGGAGACCGGCCGGCTGCTGCAGGTCTTCCCCGACCGGTCGCCGGCGCGGGAGGTCATGGTGGTGCCCGGGGTCGACACCGCCGGCGACGGCGGCCTCTACGGCCTGGCGCTGTCCCCCACCTTCGACGAGGACGGGCTCGTCTACGCCTACCTGACCACCGCGACGGACAACCGGGTGGTCCGTTTCCCGATCAGCGGCGGCACCCCGAACGCGGTGCTCACCGGCATCCCCCGCGGCGAGGTGCGCAACGGCGGCGCGCTGCTGTTCGGCCTCGACGGCTCGCTGTACGTGGGCACCGGCGACACCGGCAACCCGGCGCTGGCCCAGGACCCGGCCTCGCTGGCCGGGAAGGTGCTGCGCGTCGACGTGTTCGGCCAGCCGGTCGGCGACGGCCCCGTGTACGGCAGCGGCTTCAGCAACGTGACCGCGCTGTGCCTCGGCGGCGACGAGTCGCTCTACGCCACCGACGACGCCGGCGACCGCGCCGACGAGCTCACCGAGGTGGTCGAGGGCGCCGATGCCGGCTTCCCCACCGAGCGCAGCGGCTCGACGCCGCCGGTGCAGGAGGTCGACGGCGCCGTCGGCGGCCTGGCCGGGTGCGCCGTCGCCGGGCCGACGATCCACCTGGGCGCCCTGGACGGCCGGCGCCTCTACTCGGTCACCCTCGACGGCAGCGGCGCGCCGGTCGCCGAGCCCGAGGAGCTGCTCCCCGACCAGTACGGCCGGCTGCGCACCGTCGTCCTGGAGCCGCAGACCGGCGCGCTGTGGATCACGACGTCCAACCGCGACGGCCTCGGCCAGCCCGCCGAGGACGACGACAAGGTGCTGCGGATCCTGCCGCCCGGCGCCAGCGGCGAGGAGTCCCCGCTCTGACATCGCGGTCCTCCCGGACCGCACCGCGGCCAGGTGCCGTCCCCCGGCAGCGCTGAGCCACGACCGCCGCACCCGGCGGGGACCCCTCCGGGGTCCGCCACCGGGCACGGCCCGCGCTAACCGACGACGCGCTCCTCGAGCATGCGCTTCACGGTGGCCGCGTCGGCCTTGCCCCGGGTGGCCTTCATGACCGCCCCGACCAGCGCGCCGAGGGCCTGCACCTTGCCGCCGCGGACCTTCTCGACGACGTCGGGGGCACCGGCGATCGCCGCCTCCACGGCTGCGACCAGCTCGTCGGACTCGCCCATCACGGCCAGGCCGCGGGACTCCACGACCTGCCGCGGGTCGCCCTCGCCGGCCAGCACGCCGTCGAGGGTCTGCCGGGCGAGCTGGTCGTTGACCGTACCCTCGGCGACCAGCGCGGTCAGCTCCGCGACCTGGCGCGGGGTGACGGCGAGCTCCCCCAGCTCCACGCCGGCGTCGTTGGCGCGCCGGGCCAGCTCGCCCAGCCACCACTTGCGCGCGTCGGCCGGGGTCGCGCCGGCGGCCACGGTGTCGGCCACCAGCCCGAGCGCGCCGGCGTTGACCAGCCACGCCATCTCGGTGGCCGACAGCCCCCACTCCTGCTGGAGCCGGGCGCGCCGGGCGGCGGGCAGCTCGGGCAGGCCGGCGGCGAGCTTCTCGACCCACTCGGCGTCCGGCGCCAGCGGCACGAGGTCGGGCTCGGGGAAGTACCGGTAGTCGGTCGCCTCCTCCTTGCTCCGGCCCGGCGAGGTGCTGCCGGTGTCCTCGTGGAAGTGCCGGGTCTCCTGCAGCACCCGCCCGCCGGCGTCCAGGACGGCGGCCTGCCGGCGCATCTCGTAGCGCACCGCGCGCTCGACCGACCGCAGCGAGTTCACGTTCTTGGTCTCGGTGCGGGTGCCCCACTCCAGGCTGCCGATCGGCGCCAGCGAGGTGTTCACGTCGCAGCGCAGGCTGCCCTGCTCCATGCGGACGTCGGAGGCGCCGAGGGCCTGCACGATCTCGCGCAGCTCGGTCACGTACGCGCGGGCGACCTCGGGGGCCTTGGCGCCGGCGCCGGGGATGGGCCGGGTGACGATCTCGACGAGCGGGATGCCGGCGCGGTTGAAGTCGACCAGCGAGTGGTCGGCGCCGTGGATGCGCCCGGTCGAGCCACCGACGTGCAGGTTCTTGCCGGTGTCCTCCTCCAGGTGCACGCGCTCGATCTCCACCCGGTAGGTCTCGCCGTCGACCTCGACGTCCAGGTGCCCGGCGGTGCACAGCGGCTCGTCGTACTGGCTGGTCTGGAAGCCCTTGGGGATGTCCGGGTAGAAGTAGTTCTTCCGCGCGAACCGGGACCAGCCGGCGATCCGGCAGCCCAGCGCCAGGCCGATGCGGATGGTGTGCTCGACCGCGGCGGCGTTGGCGACCGGCAGCGAGCCCGGCAGCCCGAGGCAGACCGGGCAGGTCTGCGTGTTGGGCTCGGCGCCGAAGGTGGTGGCGCAGCCGCAGAACATCTTCGAGGCGGTGCCCAGCTCGACGTGGGTCTCCAGGCCGATGACGGGCTCGTAGCGGGTCAGGACCTCGTCGAGGTCCACGAGGCGGTCGCCCGTCTGGGTCGTGGTCACGGTGTGGTGTCCCCCTTCGGGAGGGACCGGCCGGTGACCCAGGCGCCGGCCCCGGTGAGCAGTCCGAGGACGATGAAGACGGCGAAGACGGCCTTGCCGCTGACGATCCAGAGCACCGCACCCGCCAGGACGACGAACGCGGTCAGCGCCCAGGCGGCCTTGAGCGGCCCGTTCACGCCGCACCGGCCCGGGTCGGCAGCTGGTCCAGGAAGCGGTGCCCGCGGGCGCTGTCCAGCGCGGCCTCCACCGCTGCGGCCAGCGAGTAGCAGCGGTCGTCGGCCAGCGCCGGCGCCATGATCTGGAGCCCGACCGGCAGCCCCTCGGACAGGCCGACCGGCACGGAGGTGGCCGGCAGGCCCGCCAGGCTCGCCGGCAGGGTGCACAGGTCGGCGGCGTACATGGCCAGCGGGTCGTCCACGCGGGTGCCCAGCGGGAACGCGACGGTCGGGGTGGTCGGGCTGACCAGCACGTCGACGTCGCCGAAGGCCGCGGTGAAGTCGCGGGTGATGAGCGTGCGCACCTTCTGGGCCTGGCCGTAGTAGGCGTCGTAGTAGCCCGCCGACAGCGCGTAGGTGCCGAGGATGATGCGGCGCTTCACCTCGGGCCCGAAGCCCTGCTCGCGGGTCAGCGCCATGACCTCGTCGAGGTCGTGCTGCCCGTCGTCGGCCACGCGGATGCCGAAGCGCATGCCCTCGAAGCGCGCCAGGTTGGACGAGGCCTCGCTCGGCGCGATCAGGTAGTACGCCGGCAGCGCCAGGTCGAAGCTCGGGCAGGACACCTCGCGGACCTCGGCGCCCATGCCCTCGACCAGCTGGATCGCCTCGGCGACGCGGGCGAGCACGCCCTCCTCGTAGCCGTCGGTGTGACCCTCCCCGCCCAGCTCGCGGACGACGCCGACGCGCAGCCCCTTCAGGTCACCGGCCGCACCCCGGCGGGCGCACTCGGCCAGCGGCGGCAGCGGCGCGTCGATGCTCGTGGAGTCGCGCGGGTCGTGGCCGCCGATGGCCTCGTGCAGGACGGCGGCGTCGAGCACCGTGCGGGCCATCGGGCCGGCCTGGTCCAGGCTCGAGGAGAACGCGATCAGGCCGTAGCGGGAGACCGAGCCGTAGGTCGGCTTGTGCCCCACCAGGCCGGTGACGGCGGCCGGCTGGCGGATCGAGCCGCCGGTGTCGGTGCCCAGGGCCCACGGGGCCAGCCCGCCGGCGACGGCCGCCGACGACCCGCCCGAGGAGCCGCCGGGGATCCGGGCGAGGTCCCACGGGTTGCGGGTGACCCGGTAGGCGGAGTTCTCGGTCGAGCTGCCCATGGCGAACTCGTCCATGTTGGTCTTGCCCAGCAGGACCGTGCCGGCGTCCTTGAGGTGCCGGGCCACCGTCGCGTCGTACGGCGGCCGCCAGCCCTCGAGGATCCTCGAGCCGCTGGTGGTGGGCACGCCCTCGGTGACGAAGACGTCCTTGAGCGCGACCGGCAGGCCGGCCAGCGGGCCCAGCTCCTCACCGGCGGCCCGCGAGGCGTCGACCGCGGCGGCCCGCTGCAGGGCGGCCTCGGCGTCGACGTGCAGGTAGGCGCCGACGGCGCCGTCCTCGGCCTCGATCCGGTCGAGGTAGGCCCGGGTGACCTCCACCGAGGAGACCTCGCCGGCGCCCAGGCGCCGGCCGAGCTCGGCGGCGTCGAGGTCGGTCAGTTCGGCCATGTCAGTCCTCCCCCAGGATCCGCGGCACGCGGAAGCGGTCGTCCTCGGCCGCGGGCGCGGCGGCGAGCACGACGTCGCGCGGCAGGCTCGGGGTGGCGACGTCCTCCCGGAGCACGTTGGTCAGCGGCACGGCGTGCGTCGTCGGGTCGACCTCGGCGACGTCGGCCTTCCCCACCTGCGCCACCGCGTCGAGCACCGCGCCGAGCTGCCCGGCGAAGCGGTCGAGCTCCTCGTCGGTGAGGGCGAGGCGGGACAGCCGCGCGAGGTGCGCGATGTCGTCGCGTCCCAGGGATTCGTGCGGTGACGGCGTGCTCATGCTCGGGCGGGACTCCACTCCTGCGCCGTCCCGACGCCGGCCCGGACCGTGCGGTGCGGGGACGTGCGGGACCGGGAACCAACCCCGCCACTGTACGTGGGCCGCGCCCGGTGGCCGGCGTGGCCGACGCCGCTCCCCCGCTGCTCGACGGGTGCGCGGGCATGGGGGAAGCTGACCGGCGTCTGCGATCACCGACGATCGACCCGTGGGACGCCCGGAGGAACCGTGTCCTATCTCCTGCGGCTGGTCGTCCCCGACCGGCCCGGCATCCTCGGCGCCGTCGCGACGGCGCTCGGCACCGCCGGGGTCGACATCGTGTCGGTCGACGTGCTCGAGCGCGGCGGCGGGGTCGCCGTGGACGACATCGTCATCGACCTGCCGCCCGACCGGCTGCCCGACAGCCTGATCACCGCCGCCCGCGCGGTGCCGGGGGTCGAGGTGGAGTCGCTGCGCCCCTTCTCCGGGACCCTCGACACCCACCGGGAGCTCGAGCTGCTGGAGGCGCTGTCGCGCGCCACGTCGTCCTCTCCCTCCCCCACCCTCGCGGTCAAGCTGCTGGCCGCCGAGCTCCCCCGCGTGTTCACCAGTGGCTGGGCCGCCGTCCTGACCGGGGACGGCGGCGCCTGCGAGGTGCTGGCCGCCTCCGACGCCGCGCCGGCGTTCGACGGGATGGCGCTGCCCTGGCTGCCGCTGGAGTCGCCGCGGCTGCTGCCGAGCGAGGACGACTGGCTGCCGGAGCGCTGGCGGGAGATGGCCATCGAGATGATGGCCACGCCGTTCGGGTCGCCGCGCACCGCGGTCGTCATCGGCCGATCGGGCGGGCCGGCGTTCCGCCGGTCGGAGCTGCTGCGGCTGGTGCACCTGGCCGGCATCGCCGCCACCGTCGCCCACCTGCCCCCGGCGTGACCGTTCCGCCCGCACCGGCGCGGGCCCGCGGGCGCCACCGGTGATCCTGCCCCCGGTCCGCGATCCCCGGTTCGTGACGATCCGCCGGGGCGGCAGCCTGACCGATCCCGACCACCACCTGCTCGCCCTGTGGGCGGCCGAGTGCGCCGAGCACGTGCTCGGCCTGTTCGAGTCCGCGCGCCCCGGCGACGGCCGGCCGCGCGCGGCGATCGAGGCCGCCCGCGCCTGGACCCGGGGAGAGCTCGGGATGATGCAGGCGCGCGCGGCCGGCGGCCACGCGATGGGCGCGGCCCGGGACCTGCGCGGGGCGCCGCGGCACGCCGCCTACGCCGCCGGCCAGGCCGCGGTCGTCGCCCACGTCGCCGCGCACGAGCTGGGCGCGGCCGCCTACGCCGTCAAGGCCGTGCAGGCCGCCGCACCGGCGGGCACGGAGCGGGCGGCGGGACGCGCCGAGTGCCGGTGGCAGCGGTCCCGGCTGCCGGAGGCGATCCGGGCGCTGGTCCTCGACGACCAGCGGCTGCGCAACGACCTGTGCTGGTCGGCCTTCGACTGCTGACCCGGCGGGCGGGTCAGCCCTCGGCGGGCGGCTCCTCCGCGGGGGCGTCCGCCGGGGCTAGGCGGGCTCGCCGCCGTCGCCGATCGTGGCGACCGCGCGGGCGGCGTCCGGCCCCTCGTCGAGCAGCACCCGGAAGCCGTCGTCGTCGAGGATCGGCGCCTTCACCTGCACGGCCTTGTCGTACTTGCTGCCCGGGTCGGCCCCGACCACCACGAAGCCGGTCTTCTTGCTGACCGAGCCGGTGACCTTGCCACCGCGCTCCTGGATCGCGGCGATCGCCTGGTCGCGGCTGAAGTCCCGCAGCGAGCCGGTGACGACGACGGTGACGCCGGTGAGCGGGCCGGGGCCGGCGTCGTCCCCCTCGTCGGCCATCCGCACGCCGTCGGCCCGCCACTTCTCGACCACCTCGCGGTGCCAGTCGACGGCGAACCAGTCCTTGACCGCCCGCGCGATGGTGGGCCCCACCCCGTCGGCGGCGGCGAGCTCCTCCTCGGTCGCCTCGGCGATCCGGTCCAGCGAGCGGAAGTCCCGGGCCAGCGCCTGCGCGGCGGTCGGCCCGACGTGCCGGATCGACAGCGCCACCAGCACCCGCCACAGCGGCACGTCCTTGCGGGTCTGCAGGTTCGCCAGGAGCTTCTGCCCGTTGGCCGACAGCGTGCCGTCCTTCTTCGTGTAGAAGTCCGACCGCTGCAGCTTCTCCGCGTCGAGGGAGAACAGGTCGCCCTCGTCGGAGAGCAGGCCGCTCTGCAGCAGCGAGATGGAGGCCTCGTAGCCGAGGTTCTCGATGTCGAAGGCGCCGCGGCCGGCGACGTGGAAGACCCGCTCCCGCAGCTGCGCGGGGCACGACCGGGCGTTGGGGCAGCGGATGTCGGCGTCGCCCTCCTTCTCCGGCCGCAGCTCGGTGCCGCACTCGGGGCAGTGGGTCGGCATCTCGAACGCGCGCTCGTCGCCCGTGCGGGCCGCCACCACCGGGCCGAGCACCTCGGGGATGACGTCGCCGGCCTTGCGGATGACGACGGTGTCGCCGATCAGCACGCCCTTGCGCACGACCTCCGAGGCGTTGTGCAGCGTGGCCAGCTGCACGGTCGAGCCGGCCACCTTCACCGGCTCCATGTAGGCGAACGGCGTGACCCGGCCGGTGCGGCCGACGTTCACCCGGATGTCGAGCAGCTTGGTCGTCGCCTCCTCCGGCGGGTACTTGAACGCGATCGCCCAGCGCGGCGCCCGCGACGTCGAGCCCAGCCGCCGCTGCAGCGCCACCTGGTCGACCTTGACCACGACACCGTCGATCTCGTGCTCCACCGAGTGCCGCTGCTCGCGGTAGCGCTCGACGTAGGCCCACACGCCCTCGAGGTCGTCGACCACCTCGAACCGCTCGCTGGTCGGCAGGCCGAGCTCGCGCAGCCGGGCGTAGGCCTGCGACTGCCGCTCCGGCTGCCACCCGTCGTGCGCGCCGAGGCCGTGCACGATCAGCCGCAGCCGCCGCGAGGCGGTCACCCGCGGGTCCTTCTGCCGCAGCGACCCGGCCGCGGCGTTGCGCGGGTTGGCGAACGGCGCCTTGCCCTGCTCGACCATCGAGGCGTTGAGGTCGGCGAAGGCCTCGACCGGGAAGTAGATCTCGCCGCGGACCTCGAGCCGCTCCGGGACGTCCTCCCCCGCCAGCTGCTGCGGGACGTCGGCCATCGTGCGCACGTTGGCGGTCACGTCCTCGCCGGTGACGCCGTCGCCGCGGGTGGCCGCGCGGACCAGCCGGCCCCGCTCGTAGAGCAGCGCGACCGCCAGGCCGTCGATCTTCAGCTCGCACAGCCAGCTCACGCCGCTGCCGGCGTCGCGCTCGACACGGGCCGCCCAGGCCGACAGCTCGTCGCTGCTGAAGACGTTGTCCAGGCTCTGCATCCGCTCCAGGTGCTGCACCGGGGCGAACGTGGCGGTGAACCCGCCGTTGACCTTCTGGCTCGGCGAGTCGGGCGTGACCAGCGCGGGGTGCGCGGCCTCGATCGCCCTGAGCTCGGCCATCAGCTCGTCGTACTGGCCGTCGCTGACCAGCGGCGCGTCCTGCACGTAGTAGGCGAAGGCGTAGCGGTCGAGCTCCTCGGCGAGGTCGCGGTGCCGGGTGCGCGCCTCGTCGGGCACCTCGGTGAGGTCCTCGCGGTCGACGTCGGCGGTGACCTGAGGGGCGTCGGTCTCGGCGTCCGTGCTCACCCGCGAACCGTATCCAGCGGCACCGACAGCGATGCGCCCTCGCCCCGATCGGGTGGCTACTCCGGCTGGAGGAAGCGGGCCGCCTCGCGGACGTGGGTCATCGCCGCGCGCGCGTACGCCGGCGAGGCGCCCGCCAGGCCGCACGCCGGCGCCAGCGTGACCGCCGCGGGCAGGTCGTCGGCGGCGAACCCCAGCTCGTCCCACCAGGCTCGGAGCCGCGACGCCGTCGCCTTGGGGGCGGGCAGGACGGCGTCGGTTCCGGGCACGACGCCCAGCACCAGGTGCAGCCCGGCGTCGACCGCCGTGCCGACGGCGTCGAGGTCCTGCACCAGCCCGTGGTCGAGGGAGACCGCGGCCGCGCCGGCGGCCCGGAACAGCTCCAGCGGCGCCCGGTCGGCGCAGCAGTGCACGACCACCGGCCCGGGCAGCGCGGACACGACCGCCGCCAGCTCCTGCTCCACCACGCCCGCCTCGACGGCCGGCAGCTTGCCGAAGCCGCTCGCCGTCGGCAGCGCGCCGCGGATCACGGCCGGCACGCCGGGCTCGTCCAGCTGCACGACCACCCGTGCGCCCGGGACCCGCGCCGACACCTCCGCGACGTGCGCCGCGACCCCCTCGGCCAGCGACTGGCCCAGGTCGCGGCGGGCGCCGGGGTCGACGACCGCCCGGTCGCCGCGCATCCGCTCCAGGCCGGCGGCCAGGGTCCACGGCCCGGCCGCCTGCACCTTGAACGTGCCCGTGAGGCCGGAGGCCAGCTCGTGCAGCGCGTCGAGGTCCCGGGCGAGGAACTCCCGGGCCCGGCGCTGGTCCACGCCGCTGCGCGGGACCAGCCGCCAGCCGGCCGGGGTCAGGTCGACGGCGAGGTCGACCAGCAGCGCCGCGCTGCGGCCGAGCAGGTCGGCGCCGGCGCCCCGGCCGGGGAGCTCCGGCAGGTGCGGCAGGTCGGGCAGCTCGCCCAGGACCACCCGCAGCGCCTCGACCGGGTCGGTGCCCGGCAGCGAGCCCACGCCGGTGGCCGGGCCCCAGACCGGGGCGTCGTCCGGGTCGCTCACGGCCGGCCCGCGGCCACGACCGCGCCCTGGCCGAGGACCAGGTCCCCCCGCTCGGCGTCGGGCAGGTAGAGCACTGCCGACTGGCCCGGCGCCACGCCGCGCTGCACCTCGTCGAGCGCGATGACCAGGCCGCCGGCGTCGCCGTCGACCGTGCAGGGCACCGCCGTGCCGTGCGCGCGCAGCTGGACCTCGGCGCGCAGCGGCAGCCCGGGGGCGGCGCCGGTCCAGGTCGGCGGGCCGGTGCGCACCTCGGTCACGCCCGCGAGGTCGGCGGTGCCGATCGTCACGGTGCGGCTGACCGGCTCGATGCCGAGCACGTAGCGCGGCCGCTGGTCCCCGACGCTCACGCCCAGGCCGCGGCGCTGGCCGACGGTGAACCCGTAGGTGCCGGAGTGCTCCCCCACCGTCGCGCCGGTGGCCGCGTCGACCAGCGGCCCGGGCTGCTCCCCCAGCCGGCGGGCGAGGAAGCCGCGGGTGTCGCCGTCGGGGATGAAGCAGATGTCGTGCGAGTCGGCCTTCGTGGCCACGGCGAAGCCGCGCTCGGCCGCGATCTCCCGCACCCGGTGCTTGGTCATCGACCCGAGCGGGAAGACCGCGCCGGCCAGCTGCCCGGCGGTGAGCACCGCGAGCACGTAGGACTGGTCCTTGGCCGCGTCGGCCGAGCGGCGCAGCTCGCCGCCGGCCAGCCGGGCGTGGTGGCCGGTGACGACCGCGTCGAAGCCCAGCGCCCGGGCCCGGTCGAGCACCGCGCTGAACTTGATCCGCTCGTTGCAGCGCAGGCAGGGGTTGGGCGTGCGGCCGGCCGCGTACTCGGCGACGAAGTCCGCGACGACGTCCTCGGTGAACCGCTCGGCGAGGTCCCAGACGTAGAACGGGATGCCGAGCTCGTCGGCGACCCGGCGGGCGTCGTGCGCGTCCTCCACGCTGCAGCACCCGCGGGCGCCGCTGCGCAGGGTCTGCCGGTCCGGGGACAGCGCCAGGTGCACGCCGGTGACCTCGTGCCCGGCGTCGACGGCCAGCGCGGCGGCGACCGCGGAGTCGACCCCGCCGCTCATCGCGGCGAGAACCCTCACGATGCCCCCGGTCCGGCTCCGCGGTCGCTCCGCTCCTCGCTCGCAGACCTCGCTGCGATGCCCACTCCCTGTCGCCTCACGCCCGGCTCATCCCCGCCCGCCGCGCCCGCTCCACCACCGGACCGATCACGTCGAGCACCGCGTCGACGTCCGCGTCGGTGGACGTCGAGCCGAGGGAGAAGCGCAGCGAACTGCGCGCGCGGTCGGGTTCGGCGCCGATGCCGAGCAGCACGTGGCTGGGCCGGGCGACACCGGCGCTGCACGCCGAGCCGGTGGAGCACTCGACCCCGCGGGCGTCGAGCAGCATGAGCAGCGCGTCGCCCTCCGCGCCGGGGAACGACAGGTGCGCGTTGCCGGGCAGCCTCCCGAGGTCGCCGGCGAGGACGTCGTCCAACGGGGCGCCGTTGAGGCGGGCGTCGGGGACCCGCTCGACCACCCCGGCGACGAGCCGGTCGCGCAGGCCGGTCAGCCGCACGGCGCGGTCCTCGCGCCGGGCGACGGCGACCTCGGCCGCCACGGCCAAGCCCACGATCGCGGCCACGTCGAGCGTGCCCGAGCGGACGTCGCGCTCCTGGCCGCCGCCGTGCAGCAGCGGCATGCAGGCGGCGTCGCGGCGCAGCAGCAGGGCGCCGGCGCCCATCGGGCCGCCCAGCTTGTGCCCGGTCATGGTCAGCGCGTCGACACCGCTGGCGCCGAAGTCGACCGGCACCTGGCCCACCGCCTGCACCGCGTCGGTGTGCAGCGGGACGCCGACCTCGTGCGCGACCGCGGCGAGCGCCGCGAGGTCGCTGACCGTGCCGATCTCGTTGTTGGCCCACATGACGCTCACCAGCGCGACGTCGGACCCGTCGCCGAGCGCGTCGGCCAGCGCCGCCGGCGTGACCCGGCCGGTGGGCTCGACCGGCAGCCAGGTGATCTCGGCGCCGTCGTGCTTGGCGAGCCACTCCACGCTGTCCAGGACGGCGTGGTGCTCGACCGGGCTGGTGACGATCCGGCGCCGCTGCGGGTCGGCCTCGCGCCGCGCCCAGAACAGCCCCTTGACGGCGAGGTTGTCGCTCTCGGTGCCGCCGCCGGTGAACAGCACCTCCGACGGCCGGGCGCCGAGGGCCGCGGCGAGCCGCTCGCGGGCCTGCTCGGCCGTGCGACGGGCCGCGCGACCGCTGGCGTGCAGGGAGGAGGCGTTGCCGACCCGGCCGAGCTGCTCGGTCATCGCCGCCAGCGCCTCGGGCAGCAGCGGCGTGGTCGCCGCGTGGTCCAGGTACGTCACCAGTCCTCCTCGCTGGCGCTCGTCGGCCAGGTGCCGTGACGTGCTGTGCACACGCGTGACCTCGCGGGCTCGGTCACCGGACCTCCTCGCCGGCCGGTGCCCCCGTGCTCGCTGCAGGCCGGCCCGCCTCGGCCAGGGTAGTCGCGGGCGTCGGCGGCGCCGTCCGCGCCGGTGCACCGCCCGCGCGCGGGGCCACGAGGGCGCCCGTCGCGGCGACGACCGTGAGCAGCGCGACCGCTGCGAGCACCGCCCCGGCCAGCGGCAGCGAGCCCTGGCTGGCGGCCCCGACCAGCACACCCACCGCGCCGACGCTCAGCGCCGAGCCGGTGACGTCGGAGATCTGCAGCGCGGACGAGTCGGTGCCGCGACGGTGCTCGGGCGAGTGCTCGAACAGCAGGACGCCGACGCTCGGCATGCCCAGGCCCATGCCGAAGCCGGCCACGGTCCAGGTGACGTAGGAGGTCCAGCCGCCCAGCCCGGGGACCGCCACGAGCGCGGTGCCGGCCACCCCGAGGGCGAGCGAGGCGAAGCCGACCCGCAGCAGCAGCACCCGGGACAGCCCCGGCCGGCGGCCCTGGGAGTAGGAGGCCAGCGCCCAGCCCAGCGAACCCGCGGTCAGCGGGACGCCGGCGGCGACGGGGCTGTAGCCGTGCAGCTCGGTGAGCGTGAGCGGCAGCAGCGCGTCCACCCCGAAGAAGGCGGCGGCCAGGAGGCCGCGGGAGGCCACCACGGTCGGCAGCCCGCGCGCCGCCCGGACCGTGCCCGTCGGCAGGAGCCGGCGCAGCCCGACGACGAGAGCCGCCAGGCCGGCGACGGCGAGCACCACGGCGAGCCCGTCCAGCCGCTGCCCGGCGTACTGCAGCGCCGCGATGCCGAGGCCGGCCAGCCCTGCCCACCAGCGCCGCGCCGGGTCCGGGACCGCCCCCTCCTCGGGGGGCGGCAGCGCGCGCAGCGCGGGCAGGACCAGCAGCAGGCCGGCGAGGACCAGCGGCAGCAGCCCGAGGAACACCAGCCGCCACGACGCGTGCGTGGTGACCAGCCCGGCGATCACCGGCCCGACGAGGGCGGGCACCACCCAGGCGGTGGAGAACGCACCGAACAGCGCCGGCCGCGCCCGGGCCGGGAAGGCCTGGCCGGCGGCGACGTACAGGGAGACGGCGACCAGGCCGGACCCCAGGCCCTGCACGGCGCGGCCGGCGACCAGCACGGCCATCGAGCCGGCCACCCCGGCGACCAGGAGCCCGGCGGCGAAGACCGCGACCCCGGCGACCACCGCCGTCCGCGGGCCGCGGCGGTCGCCGATGTCGCCGCCGACGACCATGCCGACCACCGAGGCGACGAGGAAGGCGGAGAACGGCCAGCCGTACCAGGCCAGCCCGTCGAGCTCGGCCACGACGGTCGGCATCGCCGTCCCCACGGCCATCGTCTCGAACGCGATGAGGGTGACCAGCAGCAGCAGGCCGGCGGTGCGCAGCCGCAGACCGCGGCCGAGGATCCCCCCGTCGACGTCGGGGTCCACGTCACTGCCCACGTCCCCGCCCAACCCGCCACCCCCCTCCCTGCTTCCCGTCCCGGACACGACCGAGCGCCGGTCCCCCGGACTGGGGGACCGGCGCTCGGCTGGTGAGCTGTCGCTCAGCCCTTGCGGGCGGTGATGATCTCGGTCGCCTGCGGCACGACCGTGTTCAGGTCGCCGACGACGCCGAAGTCGGCGAGCTCGAAGATCGGGGCCTCGGGGTCCTTGTTGATGGCCACGATGGTCTTCGAGGTCTGCATGCCGGCGCGGTGCTGGATGGCGCCGGAGATGCCGACCGCCACGTACAGCTGCGGCGACACGGTCTTGCCGGTCTGCCCGACCTGGAAGCTGTGCGGGTAGAAGCCGGAGTCCACCGCCGCGCGGGAGGCGCCGACGGCCGCGCCGAGCGAGTCGGCCAGGCCCTCGATGATGGAGAAGTTCTCCGCCGAGGCGACCCCGCGGCCACCGGAGACGACGATCGAGGCCTCGGTCAGCTCCGGCCGCGAGGACTTCTGCTCCACGACCCGGTCGAGCACCCGGGTGGCCTTGGCGGCGTCGGAGAGCTGGACGGCGACCTGCTGCTCGGTGCCCGCGGCCGGGGCCGGCTCGGGGGCGACCGAGTTGCCGCGCAGGGTGTAGATCGGGGTGCCGACCTTGACCCGCGAGTGCACGATGACCTGCCCGGCGAAGGCGAGCTGGGTCGCCGTGCCGTCGGGCGCGATCTCCGTGACGTCGGTCAGGAACCCGCTGCCGGTCTTGAGCGCCACGCGGGCGGCGATCTCCTTGCCCTCGGGCGAGGAGGGGATGACCACGGCGGCGGGCGACTTCTCGCTCACCAGCTGGGCCAGCACCTCGGCCTTGGGGGCGACCAGGTACTCGTCGATCTCGGGGCTCTCGGCCACGTAGACCGTCTGCGCGCCGTACTCGGCGAGCTTCTCCCGCGCGGCCGCGGCCGCACCCGGGGCCGCCGCGACGACGGCCGACACCTCACCCAGCGCGCGGGCGGCGGTCAGCGCCTCCAGCGTCGTCTTGCGCACACCGTCGCCGGTGGGGTTCAGCTCGGCCAGGACCAGGACCTCTGCCATGACTGCTCTGTCTCCTCTTCCGCGTCGATCCGGGTCAGACGATCTTCTGGCTGGCGAGGAAGTCGACGAACTTCTGCGCGCCGTCGCCCTCGTCGGGCACCTTCACGCCCTCGCCCTTGGGCGGGCGGCCGGCGAAGTCGAGCACCTCGCTGGTCGCGCTGGCCAGGCCGACGGTGGAGGGGTCGATGCCGAGGTCGGCCAGCGACTTGGTCTCCACGGGCTTCTTCTTGGCCGCCATGATCCCCTTGAAGGAGGGGTAGCGCGGCTCGTTGATGGTGTCCCAGGTGGACACGATCGCCGGCAGCGGGGCCTCGAGCGCCCAGTAGCCGCCGTCGGTCTGCCGGTTCACCTTGACCGTCGAGCCCTCGACGGTGAGCTTCTGCGCGCCCGACACCTGCGGGATCCCGAGGCGCTCGGCCAGCAGCGCCGGCATGACCGCCACCTGGCCGTCGGTCGAGGTGGCGCCGGTGAGGATGAGGTCGTAGTCCATCTGCTGCAGGGCCGCGGCGAGGATCGCCGAGGTCTGGACGGCGCACGAGCCGTGGATGGCGTCGTCGACGACGTGGACGGCCTTGTCGGCGCCCATCGACAGCGCCTTGCGGATCGCGTCGGTGGCGCTGGCCGGGCCCACGGTCAGCACGGTCACCTCGCCGCCCTGCGCCTCCTTGACGGTGAGCGCCTCCTCGATGGCGTACTCGTCGATCTCGTTGACGACGTTGTCCGCACCGGCACGCGCGACGGTGTTGTCCGACGGGTCCAGCGAGCGCTGGGTGCCGGAGTCGGGGACCTGCTTGACCAGAACGACGATGTTCATCGCCAGACCTACCTCCGAGAACGTCAGGGGGACGCGAGCCCGACGGCCCGCCTGGCTCCGACTCTGGAGGTTACTTCCACGTAAAGATGGCGGGGACGGCGGAGGCCGGTGAGCCCCGTCACCCGGTGGGCCGCCACTCCCCCGTCGCGGCGAACCGGCGCAGCGTCCCGGTGTGGGGTGCCAGGTCCAGGCGCTGCGCCGCCACCCAGGCGTCGTCGTAGTAGGTGTGGGCGTAGCGCTCGCCGCCGTCGCACAGCAGGGTGACGACGCTGCCGCGCACCCCGGCGGCGAGCATCTCGGCGACCAGCGTGAAGGCGCCCCACAGGTTCGTGCCGGTCGACCCCCCGGCCCGCCGCCCGGTCGCCTCGGCGAGGTGGCGCATCGCGGCCAGCGACGCCGCGTCGGGCACGCGGATCATCCGGTCGACGATGGTCGGCACGAACGAGGGCTCGACGCGGGGCCGGCCGATGCCCTCGATGCGCGAGGGCAGGCCGGTGGTCAGCTCCGGGTCGCCGGCGGCCCAGCCCGGGAGGAACGCCGAGTTCTCCGGGTCGACGACGGCCAGCCGCGTGGGGTGCCGCCGGTAGCGCAGGTAGCGGCCGATGGTCGCGCTGGTGCCGCCGGTGCCCGCGCCCACGACCACCCACTCGGGCACCGGGTGCCGTTCCAGCGCCAGCTGCTCGAACACCGACTCGGCGATGTTGTTGTTGCCCCGCCAGTCGGTGGCCCGCTCGGCGAAGGTGAACTGGTCGAGGTAGTGCCCGCCGCACTCGGCGGCCAGCCGGCGGGCCTCGGCGTACATGTCCCGCGCGTGCTCCACGAAGTGGCAGCGGCCGCCGTGGAACTCGATGAGCGCCACCTTCTCCTCGCTGGTGGAGGCCGGCATGACGGCGGTGAACGGCAGGCCGAGCATCCGCGCGAACCAGGCCTCGCTCACCGCGGTGGAACCGCTCGAGGCCTCCACCACCGGCGTCCCCTCGGTGATCTGCCCCGAGCACAGCCCGTACAGGAACAGCGAGCGCGCCAGCCGGTGCTTGAGGCTGCCGGTCGGGTGGGTCGACTCGTCCTTGAGGTACAGGTCGATGCCCCACTCCGGCGGCAGCGGGTAGGCCAGCAGGTGGGTGTCGGCGCTGCGGTGCGCGTCGGCCTCGACCGCGGCGATCGCCCGGTCGACCCAGGCGCGCCCGGCCGGGTCGGAGCGGTCGAGGTCGGCGCAGTCGTCGGCCGGGGCGCCGGCCCGGTCGTCCCTCGGGCCGGTCACCCCTCCGCCCCCGGCTCGGCGGCGGCGACCAGCGCCGGACGCTCCGCCGGGGTGACGGTCACCGCTGTGCCCGGCGTGAGGCCCTGGCTGTCGGCGCTGGCGACGTCCACCTGCACCTCGAGCCCGTCGGGCAGGGCGACGGCCAGCCGGGTGGTGGCGCCGGAGAAGGTGCGGGTGACGACCCGGCCCACGCCCCGCTCGTCGGCGGCGACCAGGAGACCCTCCGGCCGGACCAGCGCCACCGCCGGGCCGGGGGCGGGCGCGGCGCCCAGGACCTCCCGGCGCACACCCAGGAACTCCACGTCGCCGTCGCCGAGCACGGCGGGGATGCGGTTCATGGTGCCGACGAACTGGGCGACGAACGCCGTCGCCGGGCGCTCGTAGAGCTCGTCGGGCGAGGCGACCTGCTCCAGCCGGCCGGCGCGCATGACGCCGACGCGGTCGGCCACCGACAGCGCCTCGGCCTGGTCGTGGGTGACGAAGACCGTGGTGATGCCCAGCTCCAGCTGCAGCCGGCGGATCTCCTCCCGCAGCTGCACTCGGACCTGCGCGTCGAGGGCCGACAGCGGCTCGTCCAGCAGCAGCACCCGCGGCTCGACGGCGAGCGCGCGCGCCAGCGCCACCCGCTGCTGCTGGCCGCCCGACAGCTGGTGCGGGTAGCGGCCGGCCCGGTCGGCCAGGCCGACCAGGTCCAGCAGCTCCGCCGCGCGGGCGCGGCGCTCGGCCTTGCCGCCGCGCCGGCGCACGCGCAGCCCGAAGGCGACGTTGTCGGCGACGGTCAGGTTCGGGAAGAGGCTGTAGGCCTGGAAGACCATCCCCATGTCGCGCCTGTTCGCCGGCACGCCGGTGACGTCGTCGCCGTCGAGGAGCACCCGCCCGGCGTCGGGCCGCTCGAAGCCGGCGATCGCCCGCAGCGCCGTCGTCTTGCCGCACCCGGAGGGTCCGAGCAGGGCGAGGAACTCCCCGCCGGCGATCTCGAGGTCCAGCCCGTCGAGGGCCAGCACCGTGCCGTAGCGCCGGGTCAGGCCCTCCAGCCGGACGGCGACGCCGGGACGCTGCCGCAGCTCGGCGGCGGCGGCGTTGCCCGGCGGCACGGGACCCGCGGCCGCCGGGGCCGACGGGCTGGACGGGACGGCGGTCATGCGGGGTCCTCCCCCCGGCGCTGGCGGTCCAGCGCGGAGATCAGCAGGAGCAGCGCCCAGGTGAGCAGCAGCGAGAGCACCGAGACCGCCACGGACAGCTGGGGCTCCGCGCCGGAGGCGAGGACGATCCAGGTCGGGAAGGTCTGGAACCCGAGGATGTTGGCGACCGTGAACTCGCCGAGCACGAGCGCCACGGTGAGGAACGCCGCGTTGAGCACCGACGTGCGCAGCACCGGCAGCACGACCGAGACCATCACGCGGGGCCAGGAGGCGCCGAGGTTGCGGGCGGCCTCGGTGAGCGTGCGCAGCCCGGCGCCGCGCACCCCGGCGTCCAGGGCCCGGTAGACGAAGGGCATCGCCAGCACCACGTAGACGAGCACGAGGATCCAGGGCAGCTCCGGCTCCTGGAGCGCGAACATGAACTCGGCGACCGGGGTGTCGAGGAAGTAGTCCGGGGCCCACGCCAGCACGCTGCGGACGCCGACGACCAGGGCGATCGGCGGCAGCACCAGCGGCAGCAGGGTGAGGATCTCGACCGTCGTCCGCAGCCGCGGCAGCCGCAGCTCCACGAGGACGACGACCGGCAGCACCAGCGCCAGGACGATCAGCACCGTGAACAGGGCCAGCAGCAGCGAGCGGCCGAAGGTGTCGGCGAAGCCCTCCGCGCCGGGGATCCGCGTGTACGGCTCGAGCGTGACGCCGCCGTCGCGCCGGTCGCGGACCGTGTACCAGACCGAGGCGGCGAGCGGGACGAGGAAGTAGACGCCGAGGACGGCGAACACGCCCCACCGCCACCGGCCCCTGCCGCGGCGCCCGGGCCGGACCGGTGTCTCCGGGGCGACGCTGCCGGCGCCGGTGACCCCGGTCGTCATCGCCGTCACCGCTCCTCCTCGCCGGCGCTGGTCGGAGCGGTGCCGGGCCGTGCCGTGTCCCTGCGCGACCTCGCGAGCCCGGTCACGTGAGCCACCGCTGCGCGCGCCGCTGCACCCAGGCGTAGAAGACCATCACGACGCCCACGAGCACGACCATGCCGAGGGCCAGGGCCTTGCCGAGGTTCTCCGCGCCGACGACGACGTTGCTCGACAGCGAGTCGGCGATCTGCAGCGTCACGAGCGGGACGCTGCTGCCGACCAGCGCCTTGGCGGTGGCGTAGGCGGCGAACGCCGAGGCGAACAGCAGCATCGTGGCGCCGAGGACCGGCGGGGCGAGCACCGGCCCGCCCACGTACCGCCAGTACTGCCACCCGCTGGCGCCGAGGTTGTCCGCGGCCTCCCGCCACTGCGGCCGCAGCGCCTCGAGGGCCGGGGTGACGGTGAGGACCATCAGCGGCACCAGGAAGTAGAGGTAGACGACGCCGAGGCCGAGCATGGAGGTCAGCGAGAAGTCGTCCAGGCCGAGGGTGTCGGTGAGCACCGGGGTGACGACGCCGGCGTTGCCGATCGTGGCGAGGAAGGCGAACGCGAGCGGCACGCCGCCGAAGTTCGCGAGCACGCCGGACGCGGTGAGCACCAGCCGGCGCAGCAGCCGCCCGCGGCGGGACCGGAGGATCGCCACCGCCAGGGCCGTGCCCAGCACGGCGCCGAGCAGGGCCGTGCTGGCCGACAGCTGCAGGCTGCCCAGGTAGGCCCGCCCGTAGGCGCCCTCCGTGATCCGGCCGATGTTCTCGGTGGACCAGCCCTCGTCGAAGGTGACCGGGTCGGTGACCCGGAACGCCTCGACGGCGAGCACGCCGATCGGCAGCAGCAGGAAGACCGCGACGTAGAGGAAGAACGGCAGCGTGCCCAGCACGCTGAGCAGCCCCGCGCGGCGCGCGCCGGCGGCGGCCGGAGCGTCCAGGGTGGTGCTCAGCCGGAGATCTCCTCGTTCCAGCGGGCGGTCACGACCTCCTTGGCCGCGCCCTCCTGCTCCTCGGTCGGGAACTGGGCCTCGCCCTGGACCGGCGGCAGCGCGGCGAGCGCCTCGACGTCGGCCGTCCCGGCCTCCTCCATCGCGGCCAGGCGCACCGGGCGGGCGCCACCGGCCAGCCACAGGTTCTGGCCCTCGTCGCTGTAGAGGAACTCCTGCCAGAGGCGGGCGGCCGCCGGGTGCGGGGCGTAGGCGCTGATGGCCTGGCTGTAGTAGCCGCCGAACAGCCCGTCGCTGGGGACGGCGACCTGCCACTCGGTCCCGATCTCGGCGAGGCCCTCCTCGTAGGCGGCGTTGAGGTAGTCCCAGTCGAGGACGATCGGCGTCTCGCCGCTCTCGATGGTCGCCGGAGTGCTCTCCACCGGGTTGAAGTTCCCGACGTCCTTGAGCTCGACGAAGAAGTCGATGCCCGGGCCGATGTCGTCGAGGTCGCCGCCGTTGGCCAGGGAGGCGGCCCAGACACCGGCGAAGGCCGCCGCGGCCTGCGTCGGGTTGCCGTTGAGGGCGACCTGGCCGGCGTACCGCGGGTCGAGCAGGTCCTGCATCGTCTGCGGGCACTCACCGACGATGGTGGCGTTGCAGCCGATCGAGATGTAGCCGCCGTAGTCGTTGTACCAGTGGCCCTCGGGGTCCTTCTGGCCCTCGGGGATGTCGTCCCAGGTCTCGACCTTGTAGGGGGCGAGCAGGTCCTGGGCCTGCGCCTGGCGGGCGAAGGCGGTGCCGAGGTCGAGCACGTCGGGGGCGCGGTCCTGGCCCCGCTGGCTCTCGACGGCGTTGAGCTCGTCCTGGCTCGACCCGTCGGGCAGCGTGCTGTTGACCTGGATGTCGTACTTCTCCTCGAAGGTGGAGATGATCTCGCCGTAGTTCGCCCAGTCCGGCGGCAGGGCGATCACGTTGAGCTCGCCCTCCTCCTGCGCGGCCGCGATCAGCTCGTCCATCGAGCCGAAGTCGGCCAGCGAGGTGGCCTCGGCGGCCTCGCCGCCGCCACCGCCACCGCCGCCTCCCCCGTCGTCACCGCCGCCGCAGGCGGCGAGGGTCAGGCCCGCCGTGAGCAGGGCCACGGCGGTCTTCGGGGTGCTGGGTCGCACGGGGTTCCTCCAGGTGTCAGTGCCGGGCGGCCGCGCGGACCGCGGGCCCGGCGGCCTCCGGGATGGTGACAGACGGGAGCGCGTCAGGTGGCCCCGAACGGCGACGGTGTGGCGAACACGAGACGAACTGCGCCGGTCACCGGCCGCTGAAGGTCGCCTTGCCGGGGCCGTTCTCGATGAAGGACCGCATGCCGGTGCGCTGGTCCTCGGTGCCGAACAGGCCGGAGAACAGCCGGGTCTCCAGCGCCAGGCCCTGCGGCAGGGTCATGTCCAGGCCGTCGGTGACCGCCTGCTTGGCCGCGGCCAGCGCCAGGGTGGGGCCGGCGGCGAAGCGGCGGGCCATGGCCAGCGCGGTGGAGTACACCTCGTCGTCGGGGACGACGGCGTCGGCCAGCCCCATCTCCAGGGCCTCCTCGGCGGCCACGTGCCGGCCGGTGAAGATCAGGTCCTTCGCCTTGGCCGGGCCCACCAGGCGGGCCAGCCGCTGCGTGCCGCCCGCGCCGGGGATGATGCCGAGCGTGATCTCGGGCAGGCCCACCTTGGCCCCGGCCCCCACGACCCGGAAGTCCGCGCACAGCGCGAGCTCGTAGCCGCCGCCCAGGGCGTAGCCGGTGATCGCGGCGATGACCGGCCGCGGGATGCGCTCGACCGCGGCGAAGGACTCGGTGAGCTCCCGGCCCCACGCCGCCATGCCGCGCGCGTCGAGGTCGGCCATCGCCTTGATGTCGGCCCCGGCGGCGAACACCCGCTCCCCGCCGTAGAGCACGACCGCCCGCACGTCGTCCCGGCGGCCCGCCTCGAGGGCGGCCGCGCGGACCTCCCGGTGCAACTGGTCGTCGATCGCGTTCATCTTGGGCCGGTCGAGGCGGATCGTGCCCACCCCGTCCTCGACCTGCAGGGTCACGAACTCCGGCTCGCTCACGGGGTACCTCCGGCGGTGGGGACGTCGTCGTCCCCGGAACCCTAGTTCGGCCCCGTGCGGGGGCCCGCCGCGAGCCCGCGAGCGGTGGGGGGCACGGGGTCCTCCCTCAGCCGGCCCGGCGGGCGGTGAACCGGCCGTCGGCCCGGTCCAGCCGCAGCCGCAGGCCGAACGTCTCCGACAGGCGTTCTGCGGTGAGCACGCCGTCGACCGGGCCGGCCGCCACCACCTCGCCCCCACGCAGCAGCAGCGCGTGGGTGTAGCCGGGCGGGATCTCCTCGACGTGGTGGGTGACCAGCACCTGGGCCGGCGCGTACAGGTAGCCGGCCAGGTCCGACAGCCGGGCCACCAGGTCCTCCCGGCCGGCCAGGTCAAGCCCCGCCCCCGGCTCGTCGAGCAGCAGCAGCTCCGGGTCGGGCATGAGCGCCCGCGCGATCTGCACCCGCTTGCGCTCGCCCTCGCTCAGCGTGCCGAACGGCCGGTGGGCGAAGGCGTCGACACCCCACTGCCGCATGAGCATCGCCGCGCGGGTGAGGTCGGCGATGTCGTAGCGCTCCCGCCAGCGCCCCACGACGGCGTAGCCGGCCGAGACGACGACGTCCCCGGTGCGCTCGCCGGGGGCGATCCGCTGGGCGAGGGCCGCGCTCGTCAGGCCGATGCGCGGCCGCAGCTCGAAGACGTCGACGGCGCCCAGGGTCTCGCCCAGCAGCCGGACCTCGCCGCGGGTCGGGTGCATGTGCGCCGACACCAGCTGCAGCAGCGTCGTCTTCCCGGCGCCGTTGGGGCCCAGCACGACCCAGCGCTCGTCGGACCGCACGGTCCAGTCGACACCGCGCAGCAGGTGGGTCTCGCCGCGGACCACGTCGACGCCGCGGACCTCGACGACGGACTCGGCTCCTCCGGCGGGGAACGGAGCGGTGCTCGACACGAGGCCATCCAACCAACCCCTCACCGTCCCCCGGTTGGCAGGATCGGGAGATGCGCGCAGCAGCAGGGAACGACCTCGAGGTCTGGCCGGGCTCCCCCGCACCGCTCGGGGCGCACTGGGACGGGAACGGGACCAACTTCGCGCTGTGGTCGGCCGGGGCGCAGGCGGTCGACCTGTGCCTGTTCGACGCCGACGGCACCGAGCACCGCCACCGGCTGCAGGAGACCACCCACCAGGTCTGGCACGGCCGGGTGGCCGGCATCGGGCCCGGGCAGCGCTACGGCTACCGGGTGCACGGCGGCTACGACCCCGGCTCCGGGCAGCGCTACAACCCGGCCAAGCTGCTCCTGGACCCCTACGCCCGCGCGGTCGACGGCGAGCTGACGCTGGACCCGGCGCTGTTCGGCCACCCCGGCGACGCGGTCGACTCCGGCTCCGCCGAGCCGACCGACTCCGCGCCGTACGTGCCGCGCGGGGTCGTGGTGCACGACCCGTTCCCGTGGGACGGCGACCGCGCGCCGCGTACGCCGTGGTCGGACACCGTCATCTACGAGGTGCACGTGCGCGGGGCGACCATGCGCCACCCCGACGTCCCGCCGTCGCTGCGCGGCACGTACGCCGGCCTGGCGCACCCGGCGTTCGTCGAGCACCTGCGGTCGCTCGGGGTGACCACCGTCGAGCTCCTGCCGGTGCACCACTTCGTCAGCGAGCCGCACCTGCTCCGCCGCGGGCTCACCAACTACTGGGGCTACAACACGCTGGGCTACTTCGCCCCGCACGCCGCCTACAGCTCCGCGGGCACGGGCGGGCAGCAGGTCACCGAGTTCAAGGCGATGGTCAAGGCGCTGCACGCCGCGGGCATCGAGGTCGTGCTCGACGTCGTCTACAACCACACCGCCGAGGGCGACCACGCCGGGCCGACGCTGTCGTTCAAGGGCATCGACAACCGCGGCTACTACCGGCTCAACGGCGCCAACCCGGCCCGCTACACCGACTACACCGGCTGCGGGAACACCCTCGACGTCCGCCGTCCGCAGGTGCTGGCGCTGCTCATGGACTCCCTGCGCTACTGGGTGACCGAGATGCACGTCGACGGGTTCCGCTTCGACCTCGCCGCGGCGCTGGCCCGCTCGATGCACGACGTCGACCGGCTGTCGGCGTTCTTCGACGTCGTCCACCAGGACCCGGTGGTCAGCCAGGTCAAGCTGATCGCCGAGCCGTGGGACATCGGCGAGGGCGGCTACCAGGTCGGCAACTTCCCGCCGCTGTGGACCGAGTGGAACGGCCTGTACCGGGACACGGTGCGCGACGTGTGGTCCGGCGCGCACGTCGGCGTCCGCGACCTGGCCTACCGGCTGACCGGCTCCTCCGACCTGTACCGCTCCGACGGCCGCCGCCCGTTCGCCAGCATCAACTTCGTCACCGCGCACGACGGCTTCACGATGCGCGACCTCGTCACCTACGAGCACAAGCGCAACGAGGCCAACGGCGAGGACAACCGGGACGGCGAGAGCCACAACCGGAACTGGAACTGCGGCGTCGAGGGCCCCACCGACGACCCGGCGGTGACCGAGCTGCGCGACCGGCAGGTGCGCAACCTGCTGACGACGCTGCTGCTGTCGACCGGCGTGCCGATGATCACCGCCGGCGACGAGCTCGGCCGCACCCAGCAGGGCAACAACAACGCCTACTGCCAGGACAACGAGCTCTCCTGGCTGGACTGGGCCGACGTCGACGGCGACCTGCTGTCCTTCGTGTCCCGGCTGGTGGCCATCCGGCGCTCCTCACCGGTGCTGCGCCAGGTCGCCTTCTTCGAGGGGCACGAGATCCCGGGCACCGGGGGCACCCGCGACCTGGCGTGGTTCGCCCCGGGCGGCGGCCAGCTCACGACCGCCGACTGGTTCGACACCGACCTGCAGACCATCGGCATGTACCTCGACGGGCGCGGCATCCGGCACCGCGACGAGCGCGGCCGTCCGGTGCAGGACGAGTCCTACCTGGTCTGGCTCAACGCCGGGCCCGAGCCGGTGACGGTGCAGCTGCCGGGGTCCCCGTGGAGCGACGGCTACGAGTTCGTCGTCTCCACCGAGTACCCGACCGGCGTCCCGCCGCGGCCGGCGGTCGTCGCCCCCGGCGCGATCGAGGTGCCCTCCCGCACGGTCTGGCTGCTCCGCGTCCTCCGCCGGCCGTCGTGACGAGCGGGGGCCCGGAGGGCTCCCCGAGGCACGACCTCCGCAGCCGCGCCGGACGGCGGCGGTGCCGTCGGGTCGCGTCCCGCGACGAGAGCCGCACCTGCGGGTGTCGGCTCCGAGTGGACCCCGGAGGGGTCCCCGGAGGAGTCGGCGGGAGAGCTCGGCGCAGGCCGGGACGGCATGTGGCCGCGGTCCGGTCCGGAGGACCGCGGTGCACTCAGTCCTGGGGCTGCTCGAAGGTGATGACCGTCCAGCCGAGCAGCAGGCGGTCGCCGTCGGACAGCGGGTGGGCCACACCCGGCTCGAGCTGGGTCCACTCGGTGGCCTCGGGGCCGGCGACGTGGGTGCCGTTGAGCGAGCCCAGGTCGACCAGGGAGACCTCCCGGCCCTGGCGCTGCACCGCAGCGTGGGCGGAGGAGAGCACGTTCTGGGTGTCGGCGATCGGCACCGGCCGGGCCGACCCGGTGGTGACCAGCTCGTGGCTGTCGGGGCGGCGGCCGAGCACGAGGTCCTCGTCGACGGTGACGACCAGGCCGTCGTCGAAGCGGAGGATCGGCGCGGCCGGCATGTCCGGCTTCCAGAACGCCGTCTCCTCGCCGCCGTCGGCGGACGCGCCCTGCGCGGCGGCGGCCGGGGCGTAGCCGCCGCCGGGCGCGCCGAACCCGGCGTCGGAACCGGTGGAGAACGACGACGGCGCCTGCGTGGCGCTGGGCGCCAGGGCGGCCGAGGGGTGCGCGGCGGCGGCCAGCTGCAGCATCGCGCCGCTGCCGGGGACCGTGCCCTCGACGAGGTCGTAGGCGACGCCCGGCGGCATCGACGGGACCGGCTGCCCCGGGCCGACGTACAGGCTCGAGCCCAGCTGGAACCCGGCGGCGAGGGTGCACCCGCCGTCGACCTGGTGCCCGGCGACGGGGACGCCGTCCACGGCGGGCTGGCCCTTGCCTGCCCACAGCGCCACCCCGGTGCCGGAGCCGCCCGCGGTGTCGACGAGGACGACGGCGAAGGACGCCGAGCCGCCGCCGAGCGCGGCGACCTGGCCGGCGACCGCGGCCAGGACCCGGTCGGCGCCGGGACCGGACACGCCCAGGCAGGCGTGCAGCGCCGCCGTCAGGGCGGGGGCACCGGGAGCGTCCACCCACAGCAGACCGCCGCCGCGACGGGCGACGACGGAGTCTCCGGGCAGGACTTCACAGCGGTCGGGCATGCCCGCCAGCCTAGTGACCGAGGGCGGAACTGGGCGGTCCGGCGGGCCCGCCACGCCGGTCGCACCGCTGGCCAGCGGGAACGGTGCGACCGGCGTGACCGGTGGGGCTCAGGCGGTGACGACGAGGCCCAGTTCCGCCGGGTCGGCCAGGTGCGCCGAGTGCGGGAGCACGCGCACGGTGTAACCGAAGGCGCCGGTCCGCTCGAGCGGCAGCGTCGCGGTGAACCAGTGCCGGGAGCCGTCGGTGTGCTCGTGGGCCATCGGCACCGTGGTCACGTCGTGCAGGCCGTCGGCGTCGTCGACCCGGCCGTAGGCGGCCTGGACCTCGACGTCGCCGGGGGTCAGCCCCGGCAGCTCCACCTCGGCCCGCAGGGCCAGCGTGGTGCCGATCTCCGGGGTGTCGCCGACGCCCGTGGCCTCCACGTGCGCGACCCGGACGGTGGTCCAGCGGTCGGCCAGCCGGGCGCGCCACGCCGACTCCTCCCGGGCCGGGGCGTAGCCGCTGCCGGCCATGGCGCGGGCCGAGCCGGAGGCCGGCACGTAGAGCCGCTGCACGTAGTCGCGGACCATCCGGGTGGCCAGCACCTTGGGGCCGGTCTCCCGCAGCGTGTGCCGCACCATCTCCACCCACCGGCTGGGGATGCCGTCGCGGTCGGTCTCGTAGAACCGCGGGATGACCTGGGTGCCCAGCAGGTCGTAGATCGCCCGCGCCTCGACGTCGTCGCGGCGGTCGGGGTCGGCCACGCCGTCGGCGGTCGGGATGGCCCAGCCGTTCTGGCCGTCGAACCACTCGTCCCACCAGCCGTCGCGGATCGAGAGGTTGAGCCCGCCGTTGAGCGCGGCCTTCATCCCGGAGGTGCCGCACGCCTCCAGCGGGCGCAGCGGGTTGTTCAGCCAGACGTCGCAGCCCCAGTACAGGTACCGCGCCATGCCGATGTCGTAGCCGGGGAGGAAGGCGATCCGGTGCCGGACGGCGGGGTCGTCGGCGAACTTCACCATCTGCTGGATCAGCTGCTTGCCGCCGTCGTCGGCCGGGTGGCTCTTGCCGGCGATCACCAGCTGCACCGGCCGCTCGTCGTCCAGCAGCAGCGCGCGCAGCCGCTCGGGGTCGCGCAGCATCAGCGTCAGCCGCTTGTAGCTGGGCACGCGCCGGGCGAAGCCGATCGTGAGGACGTCGGGGTCGAACGCGGTGTCGGTCCAGCCGACCTCGGCCTCGGCCGCGCCGCGGGACAGCGCGGTGTCCCGCAGGCGGCGGCGCACCTCCTCGACCAGCCGGCCGCGCAGCATCCGGCGGGTGCTCCACAGGTCGCCGGCCGGGATGCGGTCCACGCCGTCGAAGGACGCCGGCTGGTCGCTCTCGAACGGGTCGCCGCTGCTGGAGCTCTGCGTGCCCAGGTCGACCAGCTCGCGCGCGGTCCAGGTGGGCGCGTGCACGCCGTTGGTGATCGACGAGATCGGGACGTCGGCCTCGTCGAAGCCGGGCCACAGGTCGCTGAACATGTGCCGGCTCACGTGACCGTGCAGCCGGCTCACGCCGTTGGCCCGCTGGCCCAGCCGCAGGCCCATGTGGGCCATGTTGAACTTCGCCGGGTCGTCCTCGGCGCCCAGCGGGATGAGGTGCTCCAGCGGCACGCCGAAGCCGGCGAAGTACCGCTCGATGAGCGCCCGCGGGAAGCGGTCGATGCCGGCGGGCACCGGCGTGTGCGTGGTGAACACCGTGCCGGCGCGGACGGCCTGCAGCGCCTCGGCGAACGACAGCCCGTGGGACTCGGTGAGCTCCCGGATCCGCTCGACGCCCTGGAACCCGGCGTGCCCCTCGTTGGCGTGGAACACCTCCGGCGCCGGGGTGCCGGTGAGCTGGCAGTAGGCGCGCAGCGCCCGGACGCCGCCGATGCCCAGCAGCATCTCCTGGCGCAGGCGGTGGTCCTCGTCGCCGCCGTACAGCCGGTCGGTGACGCCGCGCTCGGCGGGCGCGTTCTCCTCGATGTCGCTGTCGAGCAGCAGCAGGGAGACCCGCCCGACCTGGGCGCGCCACACGTGGGCGTGCAGCGTGCGCCCCTCGGGCAGCGGGACGTGCACGACGACGGCGGAGCCGTCGGTCTGGCGCAGCAGCTTGACCGGCAGGCCGTGGGGGTCCAGCGAGGGGTAGTGCTCCAGCTGCCAGCCGTCGGCCGACAGGCCCTGCTCAAAGTAGCCGGCCCGGTACAGCAGCCCCACGCCGATCAGCGGGACGCCGAGGTCGGAGGCGGCCTTGAGGTGGTCGCCGGCCAGGATGCCGAGGCCGCCGGAGTACTGCGGCAGCACCTCGGTGATGCCGAACTCCGCGCTGAAGTAGGCGATGGACGCGGGCGCGTCGGGCCCGAGCGACTGGTACCAGTGCGGCGCCGACAGGTACTCCTCCAGGTCGTCGACCGCGTCCTGGAGGCGGCGCACGAAGCGCCGGTCCTTGGCCAGCGTGGCCAGCCGGGAGGCCGAGACCTCGCCGAGGACCTTCACCGGGTCCCCGCCGCAGGTCCGCCAGAGATCGGGGTCGAGCGCCTCGAAGAGGTCCCGCGTCTCCGGGTGCCAGGACCACCGGAGGTTCATCACGAGTTGGGCGAGTGGCATCAGCTCCTCGGGGAGGGATGCCCGGACCGTGAACCGACGGAGAGCACGCACGACGGCGACCCTATCCACGGACGCGACCGGCGGCCGACTCGTAGCACGGACCGCGGGCGGCCCCCTCGCAGGGGCCCGCCGCGAGCCTGCGAGTGGCAGGGGCGAGGGGGTCCTTCTAGCGTGATCGCGATGACTGGCCGCGCAGACCTCCGCCTCGGCATCACCGATGTCGCCCCCGTCGTGTCCTGCGGGTCCTTCTCGGCCCGCGCCGTGGTCGGTGAGCACGTGCCGATCACCGCCACCGTGTTCCGCGAGGGGCACGACGCCGTCGCCGCGGACGTCGTCTGGACGGCCCCCGACGGCACCCGCGGCGCCTTCACCCGGATGGCCCCCTACAGCCAGGAGCCCGACCGCTGGCTGGCCACGGTCGTGCCCGACCGCGAGGGCCGCTGGACCTTCCGGGTCGAGGCGTGGAGTGACCCGCTGGCCACCTGGCACCACGCCGTCGAGGTCAAGATCGAGGCCGGGCAGGGCCCCGAGGACCTCGCCAACGACCTCGAGGAGGGCGCCCGGCTCCTCGAGCGGGTCGCCGCCGAGGCCGGCGACGAGTGGCGGGGCCGGCTGACCGACGCGGTCACCGCGCTGCGCGACACCGGCCTCGGCCTGCACGAGCGGGTCGCGCCGGCGCTGGCCCCCGCGGTGCAGGAGTACCTGCACGGGCATCCGGTCCGCGAGCTGGTCACCGCCACCCCGGAGTACCAGGTGTGGGTCGACCGGCCGCGGGCGCTGTACGGCTCCTGGTACGAGTTCTTCCCGCGCTCGACCGGCCCGGTGGTGGGCGGCACCGCGACGCACGGCACGTTCACCACCGCCGCCGACCGGCTGCCGGCGGTGGCCGACATGGGCTTCGACGTCGTCTACCTGCCCCCGATCCACCCGATCGGCACGGTCAACCGCAAGGGGCCGAACACCGCCCAGTACCCGGGTGGCAACCCGTACGAGATCGGGCCCGACGACGTCGGGTCGCCGTGGGCCATCGGCTCGGCCGAGGGCGGCCACGACGCCGTCCACCCGCAGCTGGGCACCATGGACGACTTCCGCGCCTTCGTCGAGCGCACCCGCGAGCTGGGCATGGAGGTGGCGCTGGACTTCGCGCTGCAGGCCGCGCCCGACCACCCCTGGGTGAAGAGCCACCCCGAGTGGTTCACCACCAAGCCCGACGGCACGATCGCCTACGCGGAGAACCCGCCGAAGAAGTACCAGGACATCTACCCGATCAACTTCGACAACGACCCCGAGGGCATCTACGCCGAGTGCCGCCGGGTGATCCAGGTCTGGATCGACGCCGGGGTGAAGATCTTCCGCGTCGACAACCCGCACACCAAGCCGCTGAACTTCTGGCACTGGCTCATCTGGGACGTCAAGGAGAGCCACCCCGACGTGCTCTTCCTCGCCGAGGCCTTCACCCGGCCGGCGATGATGCACCAGCTGGCGCGGCTGGGGTACACGCAGTCCTACACGTACTTCACGTGGCGCACCGAGCGCGGCGAGATCGAGGACTACGGCCGCGAGCTCGCCGAGAACGCGCACTACATGCGGCCGAACTTCTTCGTGAACACCCCGGACATCCTGCACGCGTCGCTGCAGTACGGCGGGCCGCCGATGTTCAAGATCCGCGCGGTGCTCGCGTCGATGATGAGCCCGACCTGGGGCGTGTACTCCGGCTACGAGCTGTTCGAGCACGTCGCGGTCAAGCCCGGCAGCGAGGAGTACCTCGACAGCGAGAAGTACCGGCTGCGCCCGCGCGACTGGGCCGCGGCCGAGGCGGCCGGCCGCAGCCTGGCGCCGTACCTGACGCGGCTCAACGAGATCCGCCGCGCCCACCCGGCGCTGCAGCAGCTGCGGACGCTGCGCTTCCACCCGGTCGACAACCCGAACCTGCTCTGCTTCTCCAAGACCGACCCCGGCTCCCAGGACGCCGTCCTCGTCGTGGTCGCCCTGGAGAGCCACAACCGGCAGATCGGGACGACGGCGCTGGACATGGCCGTGCTGGGCCTGGACTGGCACGAGCGGTTCACCGTCCACGACGAGCTGTCGGGCGCCAGCTACGACTGGGGCCAGTTCAACTACGTCGAGCTCGACCCGTACCACGAGCCGGCGCACGTCTTCTCCGTCACGTTCCCCCGGCCGGTGACCTGGCCGCCGCCGGTCGCCTGAAGGACCCCCTTGCCCCCCACCACCAGCACGCTCGTGGCGGGCCCCTGCAAGGGGGCCACGCCCCACTCCACCCGCACAGCACGACCCGAGGGGCGACTCCTCCGATGACCGTTCCCGTTCCCGACTCCCCCCGCCGCTCCGCGCTGCCCCCACCCGGCACCGACCCGGAGTGGTACAAGCGCGCGGTCTTCTACGAGGTGCTGGTGCGCGGCTTCGCCGACAGCAACGCCGACGGCGTGGGCGACCTGCGCGGCATGATCGACAAGCTGGACTACCTGCAGTGGCTCGGCGTCGACTGCCTGTGGCTGCCGCCGTTCTTCGCCTCGCCGCTGCGCGACGGCGGCTACGACGTCAGCGACTACACCGCGGTGCTGCCCGAGTTCGGCGACATCGAGGACTTCCGGGAGCTCCTCGAGGAGGCCCACTCCCGCGGCATCCGCGTGATCATCGACTTCGTCATGAACCACACCTCGGACCAGCACCCCTGGTTCCAGGCCAGTCGCAGCGACCCCGAGGGGCCCTACGGCGACTTCTACGTGTGGGCCGACGACGACACCGGCTACGCCGACGCCCGGATCATCTTCGTCGACACCGAGTCCTCGAACTGGACGTTCGACCCGGTGCGCAAGCAGTACTTCTGGCACCGCTTCTTCAGCCACCAGCCCGACCTGAACTTCGAGAACCCCAAGGTGGTCGAGGCGATCCTCGACGCGCTGCGCTTCTGGCTGGACCTGGGCATCGACGGCTTCCGGCTCGACGCCGTCCCCTACCTGTTCGAGGAGGAGGGGACCAACTGCGAGAACCTCCCCCGGACCCACGAGCTGCTCAAGCAGGTCCGCAAGGTGGTCGACCGCGACTACCCCGACCGGGTGCTGCTGTGCGAGGCCAACCAGTGGCCGGCCGACGTCGTCGAGTACTTCGGCGAGGACGGCGACGAGTGCCAGATGGCCTTCCACTTCCCCGTCATGCCGCGCCTGTTCATGGGCGTGCGGCGGGAGCAGCGGTTCCCGATCTCGGAGATCATGGCCCAGACGCCGGACATCCCCGACAACTGCCAGTGGGGCATCTTCCTGCGCAACCACGACGAGCTGACCCTCGAGATGGTCACCGACGAGGAACGCGACTACATGTGGGCGGAGTACGCCAAGGACCCCCGCATGAAGGCCAACATCGGCATCCGCCGCCGGCTGGCGCCGCTGCTGGACAACGACATCGACACCCTCGAGCTGTTCAACGCCCTGCTGCTGAGCCTGCCCGGCTCGCCTGTCCTCTACTACGGGGACGAGATCGGGATGGGCGACAACATCTGGCTCGGTGACCGCGACGGCGTCCGCACCCCGATGCAGTGGACGCCCGACCGCAACGGCGGCTTCTCCACCGCCGACCCGCAGCGGATGTACCTGCCGCTGAACCAGGACCCGGTGTACGGCTACCAGGTCACCAACGTCGAGTCGCAGCTGCGGAACACGACCTCGCTGCTGCACTGGATCCGGGAGATGCTGCGCGTCCGCGGCCAGCACCCGACCTTCGGCCTGGGCAGCTACGCCGAGATCGGCTCGCGCAACCCGACGGTGCTGTCGTTCGTGCGGGAGTTCGGCGACGACGTCGTGCTGTGCGTGAACAACCTGTCGCGCTTCCCCCAGCCGGTCGAGCTCGACCTGCGCCGCTTCGAGGGCTACACGCCGATCGAGCTCACCGGCCGGGTGGAGTTCCCGCAGATCGGCGTCCTGCCCTACATGCTCACCCTCGCCGGGCACGGCTTCTACTGGTTCGAGCTGGCCAAGCCCACGCCCGAGCCCGAGCCCGTGGTCGAGGAGCACGAGTCCGGCAGCGCGGTCGCCGACTCGCTGCTGGCCGCGGGGCTCGTGAGCGAGGAGGACACCGCAGCCGGCGATCCCGAGACCCCCGGAGACACCCGATGACGACCCTGACGGACCTCCTGCGCGAGTGGATGCCGCACCAGCGGTGGTTCGGCGGCAAGGGCCGCGAGTGGGCCGACGTGAGCGAGGACGGCTTCTTCCTCGAGCGCAGCGGGCCGGTCCTGTCGGTCCACCGCGTCCGGGTCGGCTACGCCGACGGCGCGACCGAGACCTACCTGGTGCCGCTGTCGTGGCGAGAGCACCCCGTCGAGGAGCTCAGCTCGGCGCTGGTCGGAGCCGTGACCAGCGGCGACTCGCAGACCTGGGCCTACGACGCGCTGCGGGACCGCGACGCCACCGCGCCCTGGCTGGTGCACCTCGCCCAGCAGGACCGCGTGGGCTCGCTGCGCTTCGTCGCCGAGGAGGGCGCCGCCATCCCGGCCGGCCTGCCCGGCGACGTGATCTCCACCGAGCAGAGCAACACCTCGCTGGTCTACGGCCAGGAGGCGATCCTCAAGCTCTTCCGGCGGCTGGAGCCCGGGCTCAACCCCGACGTCGAGATCCACGACGCGCTGCGCCGGTCGGACAACAAGCACATCGCGCCCCTGCTGGGCTACGCGGAGATCGACCACGACCGGGACCGCGAGACCGCGCCGGCCACCGTGCTGATGCTCCAGACGTTCGTGCCCAACGCCAGCGACGGGTGGCGGCTGGCCACGGCGAGCGTGCGGGACCTCTACGCCGAGGGCGACCTGCACGCCGACGAGGTCGGCGGGGACTTCGCCGCCGACAGCGAGCGGCTCGGGGCGGCCACCGCCTCGGTGCACCGCGACCTCGCCCAGGTGCTGCCCACGGAGCCGGCCGACCGCGCGTGGTTCGCCGCCGCGGCCGAGGAGATGACCGGCCGGCTGGAGGCGGCGCTGGCGGTGGTCCCGCAGCTGGAGGAGCACGCCGAGGGCCTGCGCCGGCTGTACGCGCAGCTCGCGTCGAGCGACGAGCCGGTCGTGCGCCAGCGGGTGCACGGCGACCTGCACCTGGGGCAGGTCCTGCGCACCGCGACCGGCTGGATCATCCTCGACTTCGAGGGCGAGCCGGCCCGGCCGCTGGCGGCGCGGCGGCAGCTGGACAGCCCCATGCGCGACGTCGCCGGGATGCTCCGCAGCTTCGACTACGCCGCCCGGCACATGCTCGTCGAGCAGCCCGAGGACACCCAGCGCGCCTACCGCGCCCAGGAGTGGGCCGAGCGCAACCGCAGCGCCTTCTGCGCCGGCTACTCGGCCGCCAGCGGGCTCGACCCCTGCGCCGACTCGCCCGTGCTGCGGGCGTTCGAGGCGGACAAGGCCGTCTACGAGTGCCTGTACGAGGCGCGCAACCGCCCCCACTGGCTGATGATCCCGCTGCAGTCGCTGTCGCGGCTCGCCGCGACCTGACCGGCGCTCCCCCGCCGCAGCCGGATCCGCAGCCGACACCGACGCCCACGAAGAGGACGACGCGATGACCTCCCCCGAGACCCCGGACAGCCCGGCCACCCGCGAGCAGCTGGAGCGCGCGGTCGACCAGATGGCCGAGGAGGCGCGGGCCGCCGAGAGCGAGCCGGTCGTCAACGCCACGCCACCGGCGAAGCGCGCGGCGGCCAAGAAGGCGCCCGCCGCGAAGAAGGCCCCCGCCGCGAAGAAGGCCCCCGCCACGAAGAAGGCGGCAGCGGCCGCCGAGGGCGACGGCGCCCCGGCGAAGAAGGCCACCCGCAAGGCCGCGGCGAAGAAGACCGTCGCGGCGCAGGGCGCGGTGGCCGAGGTCGAGCCGGCCGCCAGCGCCGGCGCGGTGGGCGCGCAGGGCGCAGCCACCGAGGACGCCCCGGCGGCGCCGGCGAAGCGGGCGCCGCGCAAGGCGCCCGCCGAGCGCACCCCGGCCGAGCGCGCACCCCGCAGGAAGGCCGCCGCGAGCTCCCCCGCCGACATCCACGAGCCGCAGGCCGACGTCGTCGCCGAGCAGGGCGGTACCGCCGCGCCGGTGGTCGCCCCGGCGCCGATCGCCGAGCCGGGGTCGCCCAGCGGCGCCCCCGCCGGGCAGCCGGAGGCCCCCGACCCCGACCCGGCGGCGCCGAGCACGCCGCAGGCACCGGAGCAGGCCCCCGCCGATGCCCCCGCCCCCGCCGATGCGCCCGCCTCCGTCGATGCGCCCGCCTCCGTCGATGCGCCCGCCTTCGCCGATGCCCCCGCCGACGCGGCCGCGACGACGGGCCCGGCCGCCGAGGGGACCGCGCCCGAGGCGGGCGGGGTCGACCCCGAGCCGGCCGGTGCGCGGGAGGTCTCCGGCGACGACCTGCGTGCGGTGGTGGAGGGCTGGTCGCACGACCCGCACGCCGTCCTGGGCGCCCACGCCACCGGCGACGGGTGGGCGGTGCGCACGCTGCGGCCCGACGCGGTGTCCGTCGCCGTCCTCGACGAGGACGGCACCCGCTACGAGGCGCGGCAGCTGCACGGCGGCGGCATCTACGAGGCGCTGCTCCCCCGGCAGCCCGGCGACTACCGGCTCGAGGTCGTCTACCGGGCCGACGGCGGCGCGGACGACTCCGGGCACGCCTACACCGTCGACGACCCGTACCGCTGGCTCCCCACGGTCGGCGAGCTGGACCAGCACCTCATCCGCGAGGGCCGGCACGAGCGGCTGTGGGAGGTCCTGGGCGCGCACGTCCGCCGCTACGAGACCCCACGCGGCACGGTGGAGGGCGTGTCCTTCGCCGTGTGGGCGCCCAACGCCCGCGGCGTGAAGGTGACCGGCGACTTCGACTACTGGGAGGCCCGCGCCTACCCGATGCGGTCGCTGGGCTCCTCCGGTGTGTGGGAGATCTACATCCCCGGCGTCCAGGTCGGCAGCCGGTACCGCTACCACGTCCTCGGCGCCGACGGCACCTGGCGGGAGAAGTCCGACCCGCTGGCCTTCGCCACCGAGGTGCCGCCGCTCAACGCCTCCGTCGTCACCGACTCCACGCACGAGTGGGGCGACGAGGAGTGGCTGACCGCCCGCGCGGCCGGCAACTGGCACGAGCGGCCGATGAGCGTCTACGAGGTGCACCTGGGCTCGTGGCGGCAGGGCCTGTCCTACCGGCAGCTCGCCGACGAGCTGGTCGACTACGTCTCGGCCGCCGGGTTCACCCACATCGAGTGCATGCCCGTCGCCGAGCACCCCTTCGGCGGCTCCTGGGGCTACCAGGTCACCAGCTACTACGCGCCCACCGCCCGCTTCGGCAGCCCGGACGACTTCCGCTACCTCGTCGACCGGGCGCACCGGGCCGGCATCGGCGTCATCGTCGACTGGGTGCCGGCGCACTTCCCCAAGGACGCCTGGGCCCTGGCCCGCTTCGACGGCACCCCCCTGTACGAGCACCCCGACCCCCGCCGCGGCGAGCAGCCCGACTGGGGCACCTACGTCTTCGACTTCGGCCGCGTCGAGGTCCGCAACTTCCTCGTCGCGAACGCGCTGTTCTGGTGCAAGGAGTTCCACGTCGACGGCATCCGCGTCGACGCGGTCGCCTCGATGCTCTACCTGGACTACTCCCGCGAGGAGGGCCAGTGGACGCCCAACGTGCACGGCGGCCGGGAGAACCTGGAGGCCGTGGCGTTCCTGCAGGAGATGAACGCGACCGTCTACCGCGAGGTGCCCGGGGTGGTCACCATCGCCGAGGAGTCCACCGCCTGGCCCGGCGTCACCCGCCCCACCTACCTCGGGGGCCTGGGCTTCGGCTTCAAGTGGAACATGGGCTGGATGCACGACTCGCTCGAGTACATGAGCAAGCAGCCGGTGCACCGCAGCTACCACCACGGCCAGATGACGTTCTCGATGATCTACGCCTACTCCGAGAACTACGTCCTGCCGATCAGCCACGACGAGGTCGTGTACGGCAAGGGCTCGCTGCTGCGGAAGATGCCCGGTGACCGGTGGCAGCAGCTGGCCAACCTGCGCGCCTACCTGGCGTTCATGTGGTCCCACCCCGGCAAGCAGCTGCTGTTCATGGGCTCGGAGTTCGCCCAGGACTCCGAGTGGGCCGAGAGCCGGTCGCTGGACTGGTGGCACCTCGACGACCCGGCGCACCGCGGCGTGCTGCAGCTGGTCACCGACCTCAACGCCCGCTACCGCGAGCTGGAGGCGCTCTGGTCGCTGGACGTCGACCCCGCGGGCTTCCAGTGGATCGACGCCAACGACGCCTCGGGCAACGTGCTGAGCTTCCTGCGCTACGGGAAGCCGGGGCGGGCGGAGCTGCCCGAGGGCGCCGGGTCCCCGGAGGACGCCGGGCAGACGCCGGGCCAGGCGCTCGCCGTCGTCTCCAACTTCGCCGGCGCCCCGCACCACGGCTACCGCATCGGCCTGCCCCGCGGCGGCACCTGGCGGGAGGTCCTCAACACCGACGCCGAGGGCTACGGCGGCTCGGGTGTCGGCAACGCCGGGCTCGTGGTCGCCGAGGCGCAGCCCTGGCACGGGCAGCCCTTCTCGGCGACCCTGTCCGCCCCGCCGCTGGGCACCGTCTGGCTGCTGCACGAGGGCTGAGCGCCGGCGCCACGGGGCGCCCCGCCCGGGACCACCACGACCGGGGCCGTTGACGGCCCGGGAGGCAGCGGGCAGCCTCCCGGGCCGTGTCCCGCCGCCCGGCCGCCCGTCTCGTACTCCTCGTCGCGGCCGGCGTCCTCGCCGCCGGCTGCACCTCGGTCGTGTCCGGCGCCGGCGAGCCGGTGGGCGGGCTGCGCACCGACGCGACCGAGGCCGACCTGCCCGTCGGCCTCGCCGGGGACGACGAGGTCGACCGGGTCGCGCGCAACGCGCTGGCCGACGTCGTCACGTACTGGGAGGAGACGCTGCCCGCCGTCTACGGCGAGGAGTTCACCCCGCCCGAGGGCGGCTACTGGTCGGTCGACCCGGCCACCGACGACGACGGCGACCTGCCCCGCGACAGCTGCGTGGACGTGGACTACGTCGCGATGACCAGCGCGCTCTACTGCCCCGACACCGACACCGTCCTCTACAACGCCGGCGGCCTGGCCGACTCGATGACGGCGATCGGGCCGCTGGTCGTCTCCTCGACGATGGCGCACGAGATGGCGCACGCGGTGCAGCACCGCGTCGGCACCGCCGACCGGGAGTCCTCGCTGGTGCTGGAGACCCAGGCCGAGTGCCTCGCCGGGTCGTGGAGCCGATGGGTCGCCGACGGTGGCGGCGCGCACAGCGCCGTCCGCCCGGCCGAGCTCGACCTGTACCTGGAGGGGTACGCGTTCTTCGGCGACCCGGCCGGCAGCTCACCCGAGGACCCGGGCGCGCACGGGTCGGCCTACGACCAGCTCGCCGCGTTCCTCGTCGGGTGGCACGGCGGCGCGCAGGCCTGCCGCGAGGAGTTCACCGGGGACCGCGTGTTCGTGATCGCGGAGTTCGAGTCCGCGGAGGACGAGGAGGCCGGCGGCGACCTGCCGCTGAGCGAGACGCTGACCGCCGCAGAGCAGTTCCTGGACGACTTCTGGTCGGCCCTGTCCGCCGGCCAGCTCGGCGGCGGTGGTGGCTGGACCGGCGACGTCCCCACCCCGGCGGTCACCCCGTCGCTGCCCGACGCGTGCCGGCCGGCCACGCCGCAGCTGCGGCTGGGCTGGTGCGTCGACGCCGACGGCCGCTCCACGGTCGTCGCCGACGAGGACGTGCTCGCACCCGCGGCGGCGGAGCTGGGCGACTTCGCCGTCGTCGCGCTGATCGGCCTGCCGTGGGCGATGGCCGCCCGCGAGCAGCTCGGCCTGGACGTCGACGGCCCCGCGGCGCTGGCCTCGGCCGCCTGCACCGTCGGCTGGATGACCGGCCTGGCGTTCGCCGGCGAGCTGCCCGGCCAAGAGCTGCAGCTCTCCCCCGGTGACGTGGACGAGGCCGCACTGGTGCTGCTCGACGCCGCGGAGGACCCGTCGCTCGTGCCGGCGCCGGAGTTGCCGGCCACGGAGCTGGTGGACGCGTTCCGCCGCGGCTTCGAGTCCGCGGGTGACGCCTGCGCCGCCTGATCCTCCGGTCGGAGGACGCGCGCGCGATTCGGCACCACGGCGGACGGTGCTCGTGCATCATGTGCCGGCTCTCGAACCGCCGCCTGCAGGGCGGCAGTCCCCCAGCAGACGAGGAACGACGCTCCATGAGGCAGGTCTCGCGCCGCGCGGTGGTCGCGGCAGCGGTGGGCAGCGTGCTGCTCACCGGTTGCACCAGCAGCATCGACGGAACCGCGAACCCGCCGGTCACCGACGCGACGGCCGACGAGTTCCCGATCGTGGGGGCCGCCGACAACGAGGTCGACCGGATCGCGCGCAACGCCTTCGTCGACCTCAACACCTTCTGGACCCAGTCCTTCCCCGAGTACTTCGGGGAGGACTTCCTGCCCCTGCAGGGCCCGTACTCGTCCGTCGACACCGACGACATCGACTACAGCCTCTACCCGGAGGACACCGGCATCGGCTGCGAGGAGTACCCGGTCGACCCCGCCGAGGTGGAGATGAACGCCTTCTACCACTACGGCTGCGACGTCGTCGCCTACGACCGGCCGTTCATCGCCGGCCAGATGGAGCAGTTCGGCCCGTACATCAACTCCGCGATCATGGCCCACGAGTTCGGGCACCTGCTGCAGGGCCCGCTCGACGAGCCCGCCGGCCGCATCGGCCGGTTCAGCGACATCACCATCTACCTCGAGACCCAGGCCGACTGCCTCGCCGGCGCCTTCACCCAGTGGGTCGTCGCCGGCAACGCCGAGCACACCACCGTGCGGGTCGAGGACCTCGACCGGGTGATCAGCGGCTTCATCGAGCTGCGCGACCCGGTGGGCCTCACCGACGTCGACGTGCAGGGCGCGCACGGGTCCGGCTTCGACCGGGCGTCGGCCTTCTACGAGGGGTACACCGACGGCGTCGCCGCCTGCCGGGACAACTACGCGGAGGGCGCCCGGGTCTTCACCGTCGACGAGTTCTCCAACCAGGAGGACTACGACAACGAGGGCAACGCCCCCTTCGACGTCGTGCCGGACGTCATCACGAACTCGCTGCCGGTGTACTTCGACTCCTGGGTCGACGGCCTCGACGCCCCGACGCTCGACTTCAGCGGGACCGCACCCGAGTGCGGCGACATGGTCGAGCGGGAGCTGGGCTGGTGCGAGTCGGACAACACCGTCTACGTCGACGGGGAGCTGGTGGAGTCCGCGTACGCCGAGCTCGGCGACTTCGCCGTGGCGACGGCCTACGCCCTGCCCTACGGGCAGGCCGTCCGGGCGCACCTGGGCCTGCCCGCCGACGACACCACGGCCACCGTGTGCCTCGCCGGCGCCTACACCGCGGCGTTCTTCAACGGCGACTTCGAGGAGAACACCACGCTCAGCCCCGGCGACGTGGACGAGGCGGTCCAGTTCCTGCTGACCTACGGCCAGCTCGAGACCGTCCTGCCCAACGTCGACGCCACCGGGTTCGAGCTGATCGGCGCCTTCCGGGCCGGCTTCCTCGAGGGCCCCGGCGCCGACCCCTGCGGCATCCAGTAGGACCCGGCTCCGGCCGGAGCGGTTGCCGTCCCACCGTCGCGGGCACCCCGCGACGGTGGGACGTCCTCGTTTCCGGCGCCGGTCCGGCGCCGCTGTCGCCGCCCTGGCCGCCGGCCTGCTGCTTTCGGGGTGCGTGGTGACGCTCGGCGGCGTGCCCCGGGCGGCCGAGCCGCCTCCGCCGGACGCGCCCGACGGCGAGGTCGGCGTCGTCGGCACCGACGGCGGCCCGGTCGACCGGCTGGCCACCAACGCCCTCGCCGACCTCGGCACCTACTGGGCCGAGACCCTGCCCGACGTCTTCGACGTCGACTTCGAGCCCCTGCGCGGCGGCTTCTTCAGCGTCGACCCCGACGACGTCGACCCGGCCGCCTACCCCGACGGCATCGGCTGCGGCGCCGACCCCGCCGACGCCGAGAGCAACGCCTTCTACTGCCAGGCCGAGGGCGTCGCCAACTCCGACTCCATCAGCTGGGACCGCGCCTTCCTCGGCGAGCTGGCCGAGGACTCGGGGCGCTTCCTCCCGGCCCTGGTCATGGCGCACGAGTACGGGCACGCGATCCAGGCCCGGGTCGGCTACCCCCGGACGTCGATCCTCACCGAGACCCAGGCCGACTGCTTCGCCGGCGCGTGGACCGCCTGGGTCGCCGCGGGCGAGGCCGAGCACACCCAGATCCGCGAGGTCGAGCTCGACCAGGTCCTGGGCGGCTACCTGCAGCTGCGCGACCCGGTCGGCACCGGGCAGTTCGAGGAGCAGGCGCACGGCTCGTTCTTCGACCGGGTGTCCGCGTTCCAGGAGGGGTTCGACGCCGGGGCCGAGGCGTGCCGGGACGAGTTCGGCCCCGACCGCCCCTTCACCCAGCAGGAGTTCACCTCCGACCAGGACCTGGCCAGCGGCGGCGACGCGCCGTTCCCGACCGCCCAGGAGCTCGCGGGGACCTCGCTGCCGGAGTTCTGGCGGCGGGCCTTCGACGAGGTGCTCGGCGGCACGTTCGAGGCGCCCGACCTCGAGGCCTTCGACGGGTCGCCGCCGGACTGCGCGGCCGACGACGACCTCGACCTCGTCGCCTGCCCCGACGAGGGGCTCGTGGGCTACGACGAGGAGGACCTCGCCCGGCCGCTGTACGACGAGATCGGCGACTTCGCCGTGCTGACGGCGGTGTCGGTGCCGTACGCCCTGGGGGCCCGCGCCCAGCTCGGGCTCTCCACCGACGACGAGGACGCCCGGCGCTCGGCGATCTGCCTGACCGGCTGGTACGCGGCCGCGGTCGCCGACGGCGCGCTCACCGACATCGTGATCTCTCCCGGCGACGTCGACGAGAGCGTGCAGTTCCTGCTCACCCGCGCCGGCGACCCCGCGGTGCTGCCCGGGCTCGACCTGTCGGGCTTCGAGCTGGTCGACCTGTTCCGCAACGGCTTCCTGGAGGGGGCCTCCGCCTGCGACATATAGGACCCCCGTGCCCCCCGGCACTCGCGAGCTCGCACCGGGCCCCTGCACGGGGGCCGGGCAGGACTCAGTACAGGGCGATCATCAGCTGGCGGCGTGCGGCGGCCACCCGCGGGTCGTCGTCGCCGACGACGGCGAACAGCTCGACCAGGTGCTGGCGGGCGGCGTCGCGGTCGTCCCCCGCGGTGCGCCGGACCGTGTCGACCAGCCGCGCGAACGCGCCCTCGACGTCGCCGGTGCCCAGCAGGAAGTCCGCGGCCCGGGTCTGCGCGGCGACGTCGTCGGGCGCGGCGTCGGCCTCGGCCAGCGCGTCGGGGCCGGCGGCGTCGGCGCGCTGGAAGAGCTGCACCTGGCGCAGCGCCAGGCCGGCCACCGGGTGGTCGGGCTCGGCGTCGAGGACCGCCTGGTAGGCGGCCGCCGCGGCAGTGAGGTCGCCGCGCTCCAGCGCGGCCTCGGCGGCGTCCAGGCGCGGGTCCTCGGGCTCCTGCGGCTCGCCGGCGCCGGGCACCGCACCGCCGGTGGTCGCGCGGACCAGCTCGGTGACGAACTGGCGGGCCTGCTCCTCGGGGATCGCGCCGGTGAACTCGGCCACCAGCTGCCCCTGCCACACGGCCTTGACCGCGGGGATGCCCTGCACGCGCAGCCCCTGGGCCAGCGCCGGGTTGGCGTCGACGTCGACCTTGGCCAGCACCCACGAGCCGCCGCCCTCGGCGGCCAGCCGCTCGAGCACCGGGGACAGCTGCTTGCACGGCCCGCACCACTCGGCCCACAGGTCCAGCACGACCGGCACCTGGAAGGACCGGTCGAGGACCTCGCTCTGGAAGGTCGCCTCCGTGACGTCGACGACCGCCGCGCCGGGTGCTCCGGCCGGCGCCGCGGCGCTGGGCGGCGGCGCGGACTGGGCGCGGGCGGCGGCCTCGGACCGGGCCTTGACGGCGGCCAGGTCGACGGCGCCGGACATCGCGGCGGCCAGCTGTGCCTGCTGGGCCTGCGCGCGCGGGTCGGGACGTCCGGGACGAGTGGGCTGCATGTCCCCGATGATCCCACCCCGGACCCGCGCGCGGCGGCGGGTGCCCTGCTCAGGCAGCCGGGGCGGGGCGCAGCGCAGGGACGTGCCGCAGCCCGAAGACCTCCCGCAGTGCGAGCCTGGCGGCGTTGTCCCCGCACATGCCGTGCACCGCCGGTCCCGGCGGCGTGGCGGCCGAGGCGAGGTAGGTGCCCGCGACCGGCGTCTTGTAGGTGTTCCAGCGCGGCACCGGACGCGCCAGCATCTGGCGCAGCGAGGCCTCGCCGTTGGAGATGTCCCCGCCGACGTGGTTGGGGTTCCACACCTCCATCTGCCGGGCGTCCTTGGTCGCGCGGGCGACGATCGTGTCGCGGAAGCCGGGCGCGAACCGCTCGACCTGTGCCTCGATGGCCCCGGTCATGTCGACGTCGGAGCCGTGGGGCACGTGGACGTAGGCCCAGAAGACGTGCTCGCCGCCGGGCGCCCGCGTCGGGTCGACCACCGTCGGCTGCACCGCCAGCACGTACGGCTTGTCCGCCGGCCGGCCGTGCGCCGGCCCCTCCTCCCCGGCCATCGTCTCGGCCAGGGTGCCGGCGACGTGGATGGTCCCGGCCCGCCGGACCTCGGGGTTGGCCCAGGGCACCGGCTCGGACAGGATCCAGTCGATCTTGAAGACGCCGGGACCGTGCTTGTACCGCGACACCCACCGGCGGTAGCCGTCGTGCACCCGGTCGCCGGCCATCCGCACGAACGCCCGCGGGGTCGTGTCGAGCAGGACCGCCGGCACGCCCTCGAACTCGCGCAGGTCGGTCACCTCGTGCCCGGTGACCAGCTCGCCGCCCTGCTGCTCGAACGCCGTGACCATCGCGTCGGCCAGCTTCTGCGACCCGCCCTCGATCAGCGGCCAGCCGCCGTGGTGGGCCAGCATCCCGAGCAGCATGCCCAGCGCCGCGGTCAGCGGCCGGGCGAGGTCGAGCATCCCGTGCGCCGCGGCGCCGGCCAGCAGCGCCTGCCCCTCCTCGGTGTCGAAGTTCCGCCGGGCCAGCCACCGGACGTTGGGCAGCCCGGTGAGCCCGAAGCGCGCCACCTCGACGGGGCTGCGGGTGGGCAGCCGGCGCAGCATGCTGGAGAGGAAGAAGTCGACGACGTCCTCCCGGTGCTCGACCAGCGGCTCGAACAGCCGGCGGTAGGCCGCCGCGTCGCTGCCCAGGCCGGCCGCCGTCTCCTCGAGCGACCGGCGGGAGACCGCCGCCCGGCCGCCGTCGAGCGGGTGGGCGTAGCAGACCTCGGGGTGCACCAGCCGCACGCCGCGGCTGGGCAGGTCGAACTCGCGGAAGAACGGCGAGACGGCGGCCATCGGGTGCACCGTCGAGCACACGTCGTGGTGGACCCCGGAGCGGATCAGCTCCTCGGTGCGCATGCCGCCGCCGGGGCGGTCGGCCTTCTCGACGAGCTGGACGCGCAGCCCCGCGGCCGACAGCCGCAGCGCCGCGGCCAGCCCGTTGGGTCCCGTTCCGACGACGACGGCGTCCGGCTTCGTGCTCACCGTGCCATCCTCGCCGAGCGGCCCCGGAGCTGCCCGGCTAGAGCTGCCCGAGCAGCTCGTCGGCCGCCCGGAACGGATCGGTCTGCCCCGCCACGACCCGGGCGGCGAGGGAGTCCAGCGCCGCCGAGCCGCGGACGTCGCCCATCCGCTCGCGCAGGCCGGCCAGCGCGATCGCCTCGATCTCGCGGGCCGCCCGCTCGGTGCGGCGGCGCTGCCCCTCCCCCGAGGCCGCCAGCCACTCGGCGTGCCGGTCGAGCTGGTCGAGGACGCCGTCGATGCCGTTGTCGGTGTCCCGGCTGGCCACCGTGCGGCAGATCGGCGGCCGCCACCAGCCCTCCTGGTCGTGCCGGCCACCCAGGGACTGCATCGACCGCAGGTCGCGCACGGTCTCGGCGGCGCCGTCCCGGTCGGCCTTGTTCACCACGAAGACGTCGGCGATCTCCAGGATCCCGGCCTTCGCAGCCTGGATGCCGTCGCCCATCCCCGGGGCCACCAGCACCAGGGTAGTGTCGGCCAGCGAGGCGATCTCCAGCTCCGACTGCCCGACCCCGACGGTCTCGACCAGGACGACGTCGCAGCCGGCCGCGTCGAGCACCCGCAGCGCCTGGGGCGTCGCCCACGACAGCCCGCCGAGGTGGCCGCGCGAGGCCATCGAGCGGATGTAGACGCCGCGGTCGCCGGCGTGGTCCTGCATGCGCACCCGGTCGCCGAGCAGGGCGCCACCGGAGAAGGGCGACGACGGGTCGACCGCCAGCACCCCGACCCGCAGGTCCCGCGCGCGCAGCGCCCGCACCAGGGCGGTCGTCGTCGTCGACTTGCCGACGCCGGGCGAGCCGGTGAGCCCCACGACCCGGGCCGAGCCCGTGTGCGGGGCCAGGGCCGCGGCGACCTCGCGCAGCGCCGGGCTCGCGTCCTCGACCAGCGAGATCAGCCGGGCGACCGACCGCGGGTCGCCCGCGCGGGCACCCTCGACGAGGGCGGGGACGTCGACCGCGCGCCGCCCCCGCCGGGCGGGTCGTCGCCCGGCGGGGGCGGCGGGGCCGGGCGTCTGTACGGCGGTGGCCTCGAGGTCCTCCCCGGCCGCCCCGCTCACGAAGCCTTGGCGGGCACGTGCAGGATCAGCGCGTCGCCCTGGCCGCCGCCGCCGCACAGGGCGGCGGCGCCGACGCCGCCGCCGCGCCGGCGCAGCTCCAGGGCCAGGTCGAGCACGATGCGGGCGCCGCTCATGCCGACGGGGTGGCCCAGGGCGATGGCCCCGCCGTTGGGGTTGACCTTCTCCGGGTCGATGCCGAGCTCGCGGGTGGAGACGATGCCGACGGCGGCGAAGGCCTCGTTGAGCTCGACCAGGTCGAGGTCCTTGGGGTCGATGCCCTCGCGGGCGCACGCCTTCTGGATCGCCCGCGACGGCTGGGTCTGCAGGGAGGCGTCCGGCCCGGCGACGACGCCGTGCGCGCCGATCTCGGCGAGCACGGTGCAGCCGAGCTCGGCGGCCTTCTCGGCGCTCATGACGACGACCGCGCAGGCCCCGTCGGAGATCTGCGAGGCGGTGCCGGCGGTGATCGTGCCGTCCTTGGCGAAGGCCGGCTTGAGCTTGGCCAGGCTCTCCACGGTCGTGTCGGCGCGGATGCCCTCGTCCTCGCGGAACTCGATGGGGTCGCCCTTGCGCTGCGGGATGAGGACGGGGGTGATCTCCTCGTCGAAGACCCCGTTCTTGGCCGCCCGCGCCGCCTTCTGGTGGCTCTCGGCGGCGAAGGCGTCCTGCTCCTCGCGGGTCAGGCCGTACTGCGCGTTGTGCTGCTCGGTCAGCACCCCCATGGCCACCTGGTCGAAGGTGTCGCTCAAGCCGTCGTGGGCCATCGCGTCCACCAGCGTGGTGTCGCCGTACTTGGTCCCGGTCCGGCTGTTCTTCAGCAGGTGCGGGGCCTGGGTCATGGACTCCATGCCGCCGGCGACCACGACGTCGAACTCCCCGGCGCGGATGAGCTGGTCGGCCAGGGCGATGGCGTCGATGCCCGACAGGCAGACCTTGTTGAGCGTGAACGAGGGCACCGACATCGGGATGCCGCCGGCCACGGCCGCCGGCCGGGCCGGGTTCTGGCCGGCGCCGGCCTGGATGACCTGGCCCATGATCACGTAGTCGACCTGGTCGCCGGTGATCCCGGCGCGCTCCAGCGCGGCCTTGATGGCGATCCCGCCCAGGTCGGCCGCCGAGAAGTCCTTGAGCGAGCCGAGCAGCCGGCCCATGGGGGTGCGCGCGCCGCTGACGATGACCGAACGGGACATGGGTGCCTCCAGGTACGCCGGCCGCCGACGCTGGCGACCGGGTCGGTGAGGGGCCGGCGGGACGGGTGCGCCGCTCCCGCCGGGTGGGCTGCGCAGAAGGATAGGACGCCCCGTGCAACGAGCGGACCGTGTGGGCGGCTGCTGTTGCCTGCGCCACACCCGGCGTCACACCGGCGCCGCGCCGGTCCGGTGGTGCACCGACGGACAGCGCGCCGTGGAACCGGTCCCCCGGGACCGGAGGCCCCCGGAGGCGCAGGTCGGGTGGGCCGTGGCCGCCGGCCACCGGGTCGTGACCCACGACCGCCGAGGGCCCGGGGTCAGCGGCGAGCGGGCGCACGAGGCCGTCGCCGGCAGCGGGCCCGGACCGGCCGCACCCGCACAGGACGTCCGAGACGTCCTGCGGCAGGATGCCGCGCGTGACCGACACGCAGACCGGCCTGCCCGCGGGCCTGTTCACGACCATCGACCACGTGGGCATCGCCGTCCCCGACCTGGACGAGGCCATCGCCTTCTACGAGAAGACGTACGGCATCACCTCGGTGCACGAGGAGACGAACGAGGAGCAGGGCGTCCGCGAGGCGATGCTCGCCGTCGGCGACGGCGACACCCGCATCCAGCTGCTCGCGCCGCTCACCCCCGAGTCGACGATCGCGAAGTTCATCGGCCGTTCCGGCCCGGGGCTGCAGCAGCTGGCCTTCCGCGTGGAGGACGTCGACGCGACCTGCGCGATCCTGCGCGAGCGCGGCCTGCGGCTGCTCTACGACGCCCCCAAGCGCGGCACCGCCGACAGCCGGATCAACTTCGTCCACCCGAAGGACGCCGGCGGGGTCCTCGTGGAGCTGGTCGAGCCGGCGAGGACCCCCGCCGCGCACTGACGCCGCGCGCCCGCCGGGTCAGCGGGGCCAGGCCACCGGGAACAGCGGGTGGTCCAGCTCCGCGCCAGCGGGCAGCTCGTCGGCCAGCCCCTCGAACGGCGGCGAGGTGCGCCACGGCCGCGGCGCGTGCCTGGCCTCCTCGGACAGGTACCGCAGCGACAGCACCCGCCGGCGGCCGGGGAAGGGGAAGCCGGGGGCGCCGTGCACGGTGAGGAAGTCGAAGAACACCGCGTCGCCGGGCCGCAGCTCCCACGCCCGGATGTCGTGCGCCGAACGGTCGGCCTCGACGTCAGGCAGCTCGGCCAGCGTCCCCTCGGGGAACCAGCGCGCCTCCCCGGTCATGAAGGTGCGGGGCATCAGCCACGGACCCGCGTGACTGCCGGCCAGCAGCTCGAGGCTGCCGGCCTCCGGGACGGGGTCGACCGGGATCCACGCGCTGACGCCCCGGCCGTCGACGTTGTAGTACGGCTGGTCCTGGTGCCACGGCGTGCGTTGTGCGGTGCCGCCCTCCTTGACCAGCACGTGGTCGTGGTAGAGCCGCACCCGCGGCGTCCGCAGGAGCGCCGCGGCGATCTCGGGCACCCGCGAGTGCAGCGCCAGCGCGGCGATGTCGGGGACGTCGCTCCACCGGCAGAAGTCCTCGACGAACAGCCCCGGGTCCTCGGGCCGGCTGGCGGTCAGCGCCAGGTCGCCGGGCCGGCGCAGGACCTCCTCGACCGCGCGCTCGGCACGAGCGACCTCGTCCGCGTCGAAGACACCGCGCACGCAGACGACGCCGTCCCGGGCGAACGCCTCGACCTGTTCCTGGGAGACCGGACCCACGGACGCAGCCTAGGCAACCCCGGTGCGCCGCCCCGCCGGGGAGTGGCGCAGGTCGCCCTGCCCCGCCTCGCCCCCCTCACTACTCGTCAGTAACATCTGCCCCCACCGCACCCGCTCCTCCGAGCCGACGAAGACCCGGGAGACACCGTGGACCAGATCAGGGACGCCATCCTCGCCGATCAGCTGGCCGACATCGGGGGGCTCCAGGTGCCGGAGTCCTACCGGGCCGTCGTCGTCCGCAAGGACGAGCAGGACATGTTCGAGGGCCTGGCCACCCGCGACAAGGACCCGCGCAAGTCACTGCACGTGCAGGAAGTCGCCACCCCCGAGCTGGGCCCGGGCGAGGCGATCGTGGCGGTGATGGCGTCGTCGGTGAACTACAACACCGTGTGGACGTCGATCTTCGAGCCCGTCTCCACCTTCGGGTTCCTGGAGCGCTACGGCCGGGTCTCCGAGCTCACCAAGCGCCACGACCTGCCCTACCACGTGGTCGGCTCGGACCTGGCCGGCGTCGTGCTGAAGGTGGGGCCGGGCGTGAACAAGTGGAAGCCCGGTGACGAGGTCGTGGCCCACTGCCTGTCGGTGGAGCTGGAGGACCCGGCCGGTCACGACGACACGATGATGGACCCGCAGCAGCGGATCTGGGGCTTCGAGACCAACTTCGGCGGCCTCGCGGAGCTCGCGCTGGTCAAGTCCAACCAGCTGATGCCCAAGCCGGCCCACCTGTCGTGGGAGGAGGCCGCCGCCCCGGGGCTGGTGAACTCCACCGCCTACCGGCAGCTGGTGTCCCGCAACGGCGCGAACATGAAGCAGGGCGACACCGTCCTGATCTGGGGCGCCTCCGGCGGCCTGGGCTCCTACGCCACCCAGATGGCGCTCAACGGCGGCGCCATCCCCGTCTGCGTCGTCTCCTCCCCCGAGAAGGCCGAGATCGTCCGGCGGATGGGCGCCGAGCTGGTCATCGACCGCTCTGCCGAGGGCTACCGGTTCTGGAAGGACGAGGCCACCCAGGACCCCAAGGAGTGGCAGCGGTTCGGCAAGAAGATCCGCGAGCTCACCGGTGGCGAGGACGTCGACATCGTCTTCGAGCACCCCGGCCGGGAGACCTTCGGCGCCAGCGTCTACGTCGCCAAGAAGGGCGGCACGATCATCACCTGCGCCTCCACCACCGGGTACCTGCACGAGTACGACAACCGGTACCTGTGGATGAACCTGAAGAAGATCCTCTCCTCGCACTTCGCCAACTACAAGGAGGCGTGGGAGGCCAACCGGCTCATCGACAAGGGCCTGATCCACCCGACCCTGTCGAAGGTCTACCCGATGGACGAGGTCGGTCAGGCCGCCCTCGACGTCCACCGCAACGCCCACCAGGGCAAGGTCGGCGTCCTCACCCTCGCCCCCGAGGAGGGCCTGGGCGTCCGCGACCGGGAGAAGCGCGAGAAGCACCTCAGCGCGATCAACCGCTTCCGCGGCGTCTGAGCCACGCTCCTCCCGCGGGACTCCGGGGAGGTGCCCCTCCGGGGGCACCTCCCCTGGCCGGTCCGCGTTCTATCGTCGGGGTCACGCACCCCGCCCCCGGCCGGCCCGGCCCCCCGGACCGACACGCCGACGAGCTCCGCCGACTCTGCGAGGATGACCGCATGACCGATCCCCGCCGCGACCTGGTGCCGATGCGCGAGGCCCAGCACTCGTTCGACGTGGTCCTGCGGGGCTTCGACCGCCACCAGGTGGCCGAGACGATCGAGCGGCTCGAGGCCGACATCCGGGTGGCCCTCGCCGACCGGGACGCGGCGATGGCCCGGTCCTCCGACCTGGCCGGCCAGCTGTCGGCGATGCACGCGGAGATCGACCAGCTGCGCCGCAAGGCCGCGAGCGCCGGTCCGGCCACCTTCGAGAACATGAGCGAGCGCATCTCGCACATGCTCCGGCTGGCCGAGGAGGAGGCGGCGGAGATCCGCCAGGCGGCCCAGCAGGAGGCCTCGGCGCTGCGCGAGCAGACCGCCGCCGAGGAGCGGGCGATGCTCGAGCGGCACGCCGCCGGGCAGGCCGAGGTCGAGCGCATGCTCGCCGAGGCCCGGCAGAACGCCGAGCAGATCGCCACCAAGGCCCAGATCCGGGCCGACGAGCTCGTCGCCAAGGCCCAGGAGAAGGTCGCCCGGCTCGACGCCGAGTCGCAGGCCCGGCGCGCCAAGGTCGAGGAGGACTTCGAGATCGCCCAGCGCGCCCGGCGCGCGGAGGCGGCCCGCCTCGAGGAGGAGCGCGACCGCGCCTCGACGGAGGCGGCCCGGCAGCGGGTGGCCGCCGCCGAGCAGCAGGCCGCGCACCTGGTCGGCGAGGCGGAGGCCGCGGCCGCGGCGATCCGCAGCGTCCGGGACGAGCTGACCGGCCGCCTGCTGGAGGCCCGCCGCATCCTCGGCACGCTGCCCGACCTCGGCGACCGGCCGGTGTCCCCGCCCGCGCCGCAGGTGCGCGAGCAGGGCGCCCAGCAGGCCCCCCGCCCGGCGGCCCAGCAGCCGCCGGCTCCCCCGCAGCAGCCCGCCCCGCAGCCGGCGCAGGGTGCCGGCGAGGCGGCGGCCGCCCGCCAGCCCGTGCGCCCGCCGGCGCCGACCACCCAGCCGGCCGTGCAGCGCGGCGCGCACCGGACGCCCACCGGGCCCCAGCCCGCGGTCGCGCCGCAGGGACCGACCACGCAGGTCGCGATGCAGACCGTGAGCGGCGGCCAGGCGAGCACCCCGCCGGCGCAGCAGACGCAGGTGATCCGCCCCGTCACCGCGCCGCAGCCGGCGGCCGGGCCCGCCACCGGACCCGGCGCCGCGGCCGGCACCCCGTCGGGGTCCCGGCCGGTCGACCCGCCGACGCTGGTGCAGCCGGCGGTCTCCGCCGACGGCACCGCCGACGCCGCTCCCGAGGGCCGGCCGGCCGAGCGCGCCCCCGCCCGGCCCGACGACGAGACCGCCGCGCCCGCGGCGCGCCGCTGACCCCAGCTCCACCGCGCCCGGCACAGCCGGTGCGGTACGGACGAACCGTGCACGACCGCTCCGAGCCGCCCTCGGCTGAGCCGCCCGCGCGGAGCGGCGGTCCCCGGCACGCCGCGCCGGAGGGCCGCGGCGCGCGGCCGTCGGTCCCCCCGTCGTGGCGGCCCGACGGCACCGGCTCCGGTCACCGGGCCGCCCACCGGCGGCGCGGCCCGTGGCCGGCCGTCGCCCTGGCGGCCACGGCTGCCGCGGCGATCGCGGCCCTCGTGGTGGTGGCGTCCGTCCGGGACGACGCGGGGGACGGCGCCGGCCGCGACGCGGCCGGCCCCGGCACGGCGGTCCCGGCCTCCCCCGCCCCCGACGCGGCACCACCCGCCCTCCTCGACTGGCTGCGCAGCGAGCTGCCCGACGACGGCACCGTCACGGCTCCGGCCGGTGTCCGCGACGCCCTGCTGCGCGCGGGCGCCGATCCGGCGGTCCTGCCGGACGCGCCGCCGGACGGGGCCGCGGACGCCGCGGTCCCGGCGCTGGTCCTGGTCGAGACCGCACCCGAGGGCGGCCGGGTGCTGGCCCGGTTCGACCGCGCCGGCGCGCTCCCCCTCCTGCTGGTCGACCCCGCGCCCGTCGCGCCGACCGCCGAGCAGCGCCGTCAGCGCGCGTCGCTCGCGGCGGCCGTGCTGGCCAACCCGACCTCGCGGGCGGAGGCGGACGCCAGAGAGGTGCTCGCCGCCGGCGACGTCGACGCCCGGCTGCTGACGGTGATCGCCGCGCTGACCGCCCAGGACGGCGTGGGCGTGTGGGACTTCCCCGCGCCGCCGGGCGAGGAGCCCGGGGCAGCGCCCGCACGGCGGGTGGTGGTCGACGCCGTCGGGGGCCGGCCCGTGCCCGCCGACGGGTCGGCGACCCAGCGGCTGGTGGCGTGGCTGGAGGCCCAGCTCGCGCCGTTCGCCCCGGACACGGTCGAGGTGACCGGGGACGGCGTCCTCGTCGGCTTCGCCTACGTCCCGGGACCCGACGCCGTCGTCGCCGCGGCCACCCCGTGACCGTCGGCGTGCGCCGTGGCCGGGTGCCCTGTACACGTGGGGCCGGCAGCTCGCGCGCCCCTGCGCTCGCGCGTGACCGCGACGACACCCAGGGGGAGCTCATGCGGACCGCCCGTGCCGTCCTCGCCGTCCTGCTCGCCGCCGTCTGCGCGGCGCTGCCGCTGCACGAGGCGCAGGCGGCCGACACCGGGCAGCTGCGCCTCGCCCACCTGTCCCCGGACACCCCGCCGGTCGACGTGTACGTCGACTCCGTGTCCGCGCCCGGCGCCGGCCGGACGTTCCCCGCGGTCGGCTACGGCAGCGTGTCGGACTACCAGCAGCTCCCGCCCGGCACCTACGCGGTGAGCATGCGCCAGGCCGGCGCCGACCCGGCCGGCCCCCCGGTGCTCTCGACGACCGTCGAGATCGGCGCCGGGGACGCCCGGACGGTCGCCGGCGTCGGCCCGTTCGCCGACCTGGGCCTGGAGGTGCTGGAGGACGACCTGACCTCCCCGGCGGCCGGCTCCGCCCGCATGCGGGTCGTCGCCGCCGCGGCATCGGCCCCGGAGCTGGGCGTCACCCTGCCCGGCGGGCGGACCGTGGCCGGCGCGCTGGCGTTCTCCGACACCAGCGGCTACGTCGAGGTCCCGGCCGGCGGCACCGCGCTGGAGGTGACCCCCGGCGGAGGGCAGCCGGTCACGCTGCCCGTCGACGTCGCCGGGGGCGCCGTCTACAGCGTCCTGGTCCTCGACGCCCCGGGCGGCGGCCTGACGGTGCGGCCGGTCCTCGACGCGGCGGGCGCGGCCACCGTGCCCGCCGGCGGGGTCGAGGCCGGCGCCGGCGGTGCGGCCGCAGGCTCCTCGCTGCCGGTGGTCCTCACCGGCGTCGTGCTCGCCCTGGTGGCCGCCGCCGGGCTGTTCGCCGCCTCGGCCCGCGCCGGCCGGCGGGTCGCCCGCGGCCGGCACTCCGCGGCGTCCTGACGACCGTGCCGCATCCCGCCCGGCACCGCCGGCCGCCGTCCCGGCACCGGGCGCCGCGCTGGAACCGGCTGACCGTGGTGCGGGCCCTGCTCGCAGTGGTGGCGGCCGTCGCGGGCACCGTGGCGCTGCTCGACGACGCGCCACCGCCGACGCGGGAGGCGCCCGTCCCGGCCGCGGCGGCCGGCCCGCCCGCCGTCCTCCGGGCGCAGGCGCCCGGCGCGGTCGCCGACCCCGTCCGGGTCCGCGTGCCGGGGATCGGCGTCGACAGCCCGCTGGAGCGGCTGGGCGTGGACCCCGCGGGAGCACTCGAGACGCCGGCCGACCCCGCGCTGGCCGGGTGGTTCGACGGCGGCCCCGCACCGGGGGACGTCGGTCCGGCGGTGCTCGCCGGCCACGTCGACTCGACCGCCGGGCCGGCGGTGTTCTGGCGGCTGCGGGACCTGACCCCGGGCGACGAGGTGCTCGTGGACCGCGCGGACGGGACGACGGCGCAGTTCACCGTGACCCGCGTGGAGCGCCACCCCAAGGACGCCTTCCCCACCGAGGCGGTCTACGGGCCCACGCCGGACCCGCAGCTGCGGCTGGTGACCTGCGGCGGGGAGTTCGACCGCGACCGGCGCAGCTACCGGGACAACGTCGTCGTCTTCGCCACCGCGACGTGATGGAACGGCCCCGTCGCAGGGACCCGCGCCGCGCGGAGCGTGGCGTGGGGGGCGAGGGGGTCCTCCATCAGCGCCGGCGACCTCGGGCCCGCCAGCAGGCGGCGTGCCAGTGGCGTCGGGAGTCGGCGGCCGAGTCGGTGTCCCACGGGTCCAGGTCGGAGTCGCGCGGGTAGGCCGGCCAGGTGACCAGGTGCGGCGTCGCCGGCCGGATCTCCTGGTCGCAGCCCGGGCAGCGGTAGCTCTTGGTGCTCGCCGCGCCGGTCAGCGACCGGACCACCCAGTCGCCGTCGGCCGCCTCCTCCACCCGCTCTGCACGCCGGGCCGGGTCGGGTCCCGGAGGACGCGACCCGGACCGTGCGCGCCGGCGGGGCACCGCTGTCAGCTGCGGGCGTAGTCGCGGAAGCCGCGCCCGGTCTTGCGGCCGAGGTAGCCGGCGGTCACCAGGTGCTCCAGCAGCGGGGCCGGGGCGAAGCCGGGCTCGCGGAACTCGGTGTAGAGCTCCCGCTCGATGGCCAGCGAGACGTCCAGGCCGACGACGTCGAGCAGCTCGAAGGGCCCCATCGGGTAGCCGCAGCCGACCTTCATCGCGGCGTCGATGTCGTCGGCGGTGGCGTAGTGCGCCTCGAGCATCTTCACCGCGTCGTTGAGGTAGGGGAACAGCAGCGCGTTGACGATGAACCCGGCCCGGTCGGTGCAGGAGACCGGGTGCTTGCGCAGGTTCTCGCAGACGGCGTAGGCGGTGGCGGTGACGTCGTCGGCGGTGGAGATGGTGGAGACGACCTCGACCAGCTTCATCACCGGCGCGGGGTTGAAGAAGTGCAGGCCCACGACGTCGGCGGGGCGGCCGGAGGCGCGGGCGCACTCGATCACCGGCAGGCTCGAGGTGGTCGTGGCGAGCACGGCACCGGGCTTGGCGATCTCGCCGAGGGCGGCGAAGAGGGCCTCCTTGACCGGCAGCGACTCCACGACCGCCTCGACGACCAGGTCGCGGTCGGCCATCTCGTCCAGGTCGGTGGTGCCGCGCACCCGGGACAGCGCCTCGTCGCGGGCGGCCTCGTCGAGCCGGCCGCGGGCGACCTGCTTGTCCAGCGACCTGGTCAGCGCCTTGGTGACGGCCTCGACCTTCTCCGCCGACCGGGCGTGGAACAGCACGTCGTAGCCGCCCTTGGCCACGACCTCGATGATGCCGGTGGCCATGGTGCCCGAGCCGACGACGCCGACGGCCTGGACCGGCCGGGCGCCGGCCGACGCGCCGCCGGGCTCGGGGGTCTGCGCGTCGGGGACGACCTCGGCGGAGTCGCGCTGGGCGTAGGTGTAGAAGCCGCGGCCGGTCTTCCGGCCCAGCAGCCCCGCGGTCATCATCTGCTTGATGATCGGGCTGGGCGCGTGCAGCCGGTTGCGCGACTGCTTGTACATCGTGTCGAGGATCTCGTAGGCGGTGTCGATGCCGATGAGGTCCATCAGCGCCAGCGGGCCCATCGGCAGGCCGCAGCCCAGCCGCATGGCCGCGTCGATGTCCTCCCGCGACGCGTAGCGGTTCTCGAACATCGACACCGCGTGGTTGAGGTAGCCGAACAGCAGCGCGTTGGCGATGAAGCCCGCCCGGTCCCCGATGGTGACGTCGACCTTGCCCAGCCGCGCGGCCAGCGCCTCGACGTCCTCCACCACCGACGGCTCGGTGACCACCGTGCGCACGACCTCGACCAGCTTCATGACCGGCGCCGGGTTGAAGAAGTGCATCCCGATGACCCGGCTCGGCCGGCCGGTGGCCACCGACAGCTCGGTCACCGACAGGCTGGAGGTGTTGGTCGCCAGGATCGTGTCCGGCGGGCAGATCGCGTCGAGCTTGCCGAAGATCTCGGTCTTGAGCTCCATCCGCTCCGGCACCGCCTCGATGACCAGCTCGGCGTGCGCCAGGTCCTCCAGCGAGGTCGAGTAGCGGATCCGGCCCAGGATCTCGTCCCGCTCGGCGGTCTCCAGCTTCCCGCGGCTCACCGCACGCTCGGTCGACTGCTCCACGTGCGCCCGGCCGCGGCCGACCGCCTCGTCGTCGACGTCCACGGCGGTCACCGACAGGCCCGCCCGGGCGAGCACCTCGCTGATCCCGGCACCCATGGTGCCCAGGCCGACGACGCCGACCTCGGTCAGTTCTCTGGCCACGCTGCCACTCCTCCCGATCGCTGATCGTCGGGGAGTCTCCCACCCGCGCGCGCGGTCCGCGCGCCCGGGTTACCGGCCGGTAACTAGAACAGCCGCTGGGACGGGTCGTCGGTGCCCTTGAGGACGGCGTAGTCGACGGTCAGGCAGTCGATGCCCCGGTCGGTGGCCAGCACGCGGGCCTGCGGCTTGATCTCCTGGGCGGCGAAGACGCCGCGGACCGGGGCGAGCAGCGGGTCGCGGTTGAGCAGCTCGAGGTAGCGGGTGAGCTGCTCGACGCCGTCGATCTCACCGCGCCGCTTGACCTCGACGGCCACGGTCGTCCCCGCCGCGTCGCGGCACAGCAGGTCCACCGGGCCGATGGCCGTCGGGAACTCGCGGCGCACCAGGGACCAGCCCTCGCCGAAGGTCTCGACGTGCAGCGCGAGCAGCCGCTGCAGCTCGGCCTCCACGCCGTCCTTCTGCAGGCCGGGGTCGACACCCAGCTCGTGCGAGGAGTCGTGCTCCACCGACTCGATGGTGATGACCAGCTGCTCCCCCGCCTTGTTGGTCACCGTCCAGGTGCCGGCCCCGTCGGTGAGCTCCTCGCGGAGCGAGCAGGGCGGGGTCATCCAGTTCAGCGGCTTGTAGGCCCGGTCGTCGGCGTGCACCGACACCGAGCCGTCGGCCTTGACCAGCAGCAGCCGGCTGGCCATGGGGAGGTGGGCGGTCAGCCGCCCGATGTAGTCGACCGAGCAGCGGGCGATGACCAGGCGCACGGGGAGCGACGGTACCGGGCGGGACGGGTGGGACCGGCGCGACCGCCCGGGAACCGGCGTGCGACGCCGGACGTCGTCCGACCGTGACGCGGACCCCACTGCGCGGCGTGCTCGCCGTCCTGGCGCTGGTGCTGCTGTGCTCGTGCGCCGAGCGCCCGGACGACGGCGGGGAGGCGGGCAGCCCGCCGTCCGCGCCGGAGCTGCCCGAGGGGCTGGTCCTGCAGGTGTCCTACACCGGCGGGTTCGTGACGCCGGAGATGCTCGCGACCCGGCTGCCGCTGGTCAGCGTCTACTCCGACGGGCGGGTGCTCTCCGAGGGGCCGGTGCCGGCCATCTACCCCGGCCCGGCGCTCCCCAACGTCCAGGTGGCGCAGGTCGACCAGGCCGCCGTCCGGCTGCTGGTCGAGCAGGCGCTGGCCGCCGGGGTGGCGGAGACCGGCGACCTGGGCAGCCCGCCGATCGCCGATGCCGCGTCCACCCGCTTCACCCTGGTGACCGCCGAGGGCACCTCCGTGCGGGAGGTGTACGCCCTGGCCGAGGGGGCCGGCGTCCCCGACGGCCTGACCCCGGAGCAGCAGGAGGGCCGGGCCGCGCTGACCGGTCTGCTCGACGCGGTCACCGCGACCACGGCCACGTCGTCCGAGGGCTACGTCCCGGCCGCCCTCGCGGTGGTGAGCCGCCCGTGGACGGAGACGGACACCGACCCCGAGCTGCCGCAGGCCGACGCGACCTGGCCCGGGCCGCAGCTGCCGGGCGAGCCGCTCGAGCCGGCGCTGGGCCTGTCCTGCCTGACCGTGACCGGGGCCGACGTCGCCCCGGTGCTCGAGGCCGCCCGGGCGGCCAACGCCCGGACGCCCTGGGTGGCGGCCGACGGCTCCCGGTGGGCGCTGTCGTTCCGCCCGCTGCTGCCGCACGAGGCCGGCTGCGCCGACCTGCGGGCCTGAGACGACCGCGGGCCCGGCCCCCGAGGGGAGCCGGGCCCGCGGACCGGTCGATCAGACGCCGGCCGGCTGCGGCTCGCGCAGGTCGGCGTCGACCCCGCCGGCGTCCTCCGCCGGGGCCATCGGGTCGACGGTCGAGGTGGACCGGTAGCGCTCGACGTCGAGGATGCCCTCGCGCTTGGCCACGATCGTCGGCACCAGCGCCTGGCCGGCGACGTTCACCGCGGTCCGGCCCATGTCGAGGATGGGGTCGACGGCCAGCAGCAGCCCGACGCCGGCCAGCGGGAGGCCCAGCGTGGACAGCGTGAGGGTCAGCATGACCACCGCGCCGGTGACGCCCGCGGTCGCGGCCGACCCGACCACCGACACCAGCGCGATGAGCAGGTAGTCGGTCACCGACAGGTCCACGCCGAAGAACTGCGCCACGAAGATGGCCGCCAGCGCCGGGTAGATCGCCGCGCAGCCGTCCATCTTGGTCGTCGCGCCCAGCGGCACGGCGAACGAGGCGTAGGAGCGCGGCACGCCCAGGTTCTGCTCGGTCACCCGCTCGGTCACCGGCAGCGTGCCGATCGAGGAGCGCGACACGAACGCCAGCTGGATCGCCGGCCAGGCGCCGGCGAAGTACCGCACCGGCGAGAGGCCGTGCAGCCGCAGCAGCACCGGGTAGACGACGAAGAGGACCAGGGCCAGGCCCGCGTACACGGAGCCGGCGAAGACGCCGAGCGAGCCGAGGGACTCCCAGCCGTAGCTGGCGACGGCGTTGCCTATCAGGCCGACCGTGCCCAGCGGCGCCAGGAGGATGACCCACCACAGCACCTTCTGCACGATCGCCAGCGCCGAGCGGACGAGGCCGAGGAACGGCTCGGCCGGCCGGCCGACCTTGAGCGCGGCCACGCCGATCGCGACCGAGAGCACGATCAGCTGGAGCACGTTGAACGACAGGCCGATCGATCCGTCGGCGCCCGCCGACCCCTGCAGGCCGAGGATGTTCGAGGGCACCAGGCCGGTGAGGAAGTCCCACCAGGAGCCGGTGGTCTCGGGGACGTCCTGGGCGGCGGCGTCGACGGAGCTGTTGCGGCCGGGCTCGGTCAGCAGCCCGAGGCCGATGCCGATGGCGACGGCGATCAGCGCGGTGACGGCGAACCACAGCAGGGTCTGGCCGGCCAGCCGGGCGGCGTTGGAGACCTGCTTGAGGTTGGCGATGCTGACGATGACCGCCGTCACGATCAGCGGGGGCACCAGGGCCTTGAGCAGCGTGACGAAGGTGCTGCCGACGGTCTGCAGGGTGCTGGTCAGCCAGTTCGGGGTCCCGTCGGCGACGGGACCGATCTCCCGGGCGACGAGCCCGAGGACGACGCCCAGCGCGAGGCCGAGCAGGACCTGCGCCGCGAACGGGACGCGGCGGAGACGTGCGAGCACGGGGAGGACTCCTGGAGAGCGAGGAAGGGGGTGGGACCGGACGCGGGTCCGCGTCAGCGGTCGGTCGTCACGCGCCCGTAGTCGACGGCGCGCCGCCTCGTGAGGCCCCAGGTGTCGTGCACGGCAGGTCCAATGCCGGGCGGGCCGGCCTCAGTCCCGGCTGTGCGCGGTCTCACGCCCGGCGGCGGAGTCGCCCGGGTGCGGGAACCGCGCTCGCGCGACTCCGCTCAGGTCAGACCCCCAGGTGGGCCAGCGCCTGCAGCAGCAGCGTCCCCTGGCCGCCGGCCAGCTCGGCGAGGACCCCGGGGTCGCGCGCCTCCTCCGGGGAGAACCAGGTGAGCTCCAGCGCGTCCTGCTGGGGCGCGCAGTCGCCCTCGACCGGGACGACGTAGGCCAGCGACACCGCGTGCTGGCGCGGGTCGTGGAACGGCGTCACCCCGGGGGTCGGGAAGTACTCCGCGATGGTGAACGGCTGCGGCGCCGGGGGCACCCGCGGCAGCGCGAGCGGGCCGAGGTCCTTCTCCAGGTGCCGCAGCAGCGCCGAGCGGACCCGCTCGTGGTAGAGCACGCGACCGGACACCAGCGCCCGCTTCACCTGCCCGTCCTCGCCCATCCGCAACAGCAGGCCGACCGCGGTGACCGACCCCTGGTCGTCCACCCGGACCGGCACGGCGTCGACGTAGACGATCGGCAGCCGCCCGCGGGCGGCGTCCATCTCCTCGGGGGCGAGCCAGCCGGCGTCGGACTCGGTCACATCGGTCACGGGGACTGTCTATCCGACGCAGCTCCGGCCCCCGTTGCAGGGGCCCACGCCGAGCGCAGCCGGGGGGCGTCCCGGCCCCCGTGCAGCGGCCCGCGACGAGCGGAGCGAGGCGTGGGGAGCACGGGGGTCCTTGCTCAGTCCGGCCAGACGGGCGGCCGCTTCTCGAGGAACGCCGCCATCCCCTCGCGGGCCCCGTCGAGCTGGCTGGCGGCGGCCATGACCTCGACGGCGATGTCGTAGGCGTCCCGCTCCGGCCGGTCCAGCTGGGCGTACATCGTCGACTTGCCCCAGGCCTTGCTCGCCCGCGAGCCGCGGGTGGCCCGGCCGACCAGGTCGGCGACGGCGGCGTCGAGCTCCGCGTCGGGGACCACCCGGTTCACCAGCCCCCAGTCCAGCGCGGTGCGGGCGTCGATGACGTCGCCGGTCAGCGCCAGCTCCATCGCGCGCTTGCGGCCGACGTTGCGCGCGATGGCGACCATCGGCGTGTGGCAGAACCACCCGCCCTTGCCGCCCGGCGCGGCGAAGCCCGCCGACTCCGCCGCCACGGCCAGGTCGCAGGAGGCGACCAGCTGGCAGCCGGCCGCGGTGGCCAGCGCGTGCACGCGGGCCACGACGACCTGGGGCACCGCCTGCAGGGTCTGCACGAGCTCCGTGCACAGCGCCAGCAGGCTGCGCACCTCGGCGACCGGGCGCCCGGCGACGTCGGCGAAGTCGTGGCCGGCGCTGAACACCGGCCCCTCGGCGGCGAGCACGATCCCCGTCGCGTCGGTGCCACCGGCCTCGGTCACCGCCCGCAGGAGCTGGCCCAGGTGCTCGCGGGAGAGGGCGTTGCGCCTCGCCGGGCGGCACATCGTGACGGTGACGACGTCGCAGTCCCGCTCGACCCGGGGCGCGCCGTCGCTGGCGTCTGCGCTCATGCGGCGACGCTACCGAGCGGTGGCCTCCGCGGCACCGGCCGCCGGGAGGTCCTCGCCGGGCCGCGGCACGGGGAGGTCGCCGCCGGCGCCGGCGTGCAGCAGGCCGCGGCCCCGCGCCTTGGCGCCGTACATGGCCAGGTCCGCCTCGGCCAGCACCTCGGGGAACGTCGTCCCGGGCTCGGCGAGGGCCAGGCCGATGCTGACCGAGACCCGCACGGTCCGCCGTCCCACCTCGACCTCGTCGGCGAGCTCGGTGACCAGCCGCTCCCCCAGCGCCGCGGCCTCCTCCCGGGTCAGCCCCGGCAGGACCGCGGCGAACTCGTCGCCGCCCAGCCGGCCGACGACCGCGCCGGGGAGACCGGCCAGGCCCGCGTCCAGCCGCTGCGCCAGGCGGGTCAGCAGCCGGTCGCCCACGGCGTGACCGGCGCGGTCGTTGACCTCCTTGAACCGGTCGACGTCCACGAAGAGCACCGCGCCGCCCCGGCCGGCCAGGGCCTCCTCGCCGGCCGCCATCAGGTGGCCGCGGTTGGCCAGCCCGGTCAGCGGGTCCTGCCGGGCGGTGCGGGTCAGGGCACGGCGCCAGGCGTCGGCCTCGCTCGCGATGGCGGACAGCCGGGCCACGGTGTCGTCCAGCGCGAGGCGCTGGCTCGCGTCGGCCTCCGGGGCCAGCCCGCGGACGGCGGCGGCGACGAGGTCGAGGACCTCCTCCAGGCGACCGCCGGTCGCGACGCACTCCAGCGCACGGTTCTGCAGCTCCAGCAGCCGCGCGTCCCAGCGGTGCGCGGCGACCTGCCGCCGCAGCGACAGCACGCTGCGCACCAGCCGCACCTGGATCTGCAGGACGTCGAGGTCGTCGCCGAGGAACGTGCGCACGTCGTCGTCGAAGACGCCGAGGGAGCCGAGGACGAAGCCGTCCTCGTCGACCAGCGGCACGCCCAGGTAGGACCGGATCGCCCCGGCGGCCACGGCGGGGTTCTCGGCGAACACCGGGTGCGCCAGGGCGTCGCTGACCTCCAGCGGCTCCCCGGTGGCGACCACGTACGCGCAGAAGGACAGCTCGTCGGGCACCTCGGAGAACGGCACCCCGACGCCGATCTCCGCCGGGAAGCACTGCAGGTCGGGACCGACGAGGTTGATCACCGCGATGGGTGCGTCGAGGGCGCGGGCCATGTAGGCGACGACCGCGTCGAGGTCGTCGTTCCCTGCGTGGCCCCCCAGCCGGTAGCTGGCGAGGGCGGCGAGCCGAGCGGGGTCGGCGACGGCGCTGCGGGGTGACTCCACCCAGCGCACGTTAACCGCTCTCGGTCACCGTGCACACACGTTGCGGTACGGCGGGTGGAATCGCCCCGGGACGGCCGGGCCGGCTCCGGGGAGCCGCCCGGCGAGGTGGGCGGGTGCATGATCGCGGGATGCATCCTGTGCGCTTCGGCCTGGTCGGCTACGGCTTCGGTGGCCGGTGGTTCCACGCCCCCCTGCTCGCCTCGGCACCGGAGGTCGACTTCCTCGGCGTGGTGACGACCTCGCCGGAGCGGCAGGCCCTCGTCGCCGCCGACCACCCCGGCCTGGCCACGTTCGGCTCGCTGGAGGAGCTCGCGGCGGCCGGCGCGGAGGCCGTCGCGATCTCGACCCCGGCCGACACCCACAGCGCGCTGACCGACCGCGCCCTGGAGCTCGGTCTCGCCGTCGTCTGCGACAAGCCGTTCGCGCTCGACGCCGCGGCCGCCCGGCGCAGCGTCGACCTCGCCGCGGCCCGTGGGCTGCCCCTCGCGCCGTACCAGAACCGCCGGTGGGACTCCGACTTCCGCACCGCGCGCGCCCTGGTCGCCGACGGCCGGCTCGGCCGGGTGACCCGGTTCGAGTCGCGGTTCGAGCGGTTCGCCCCGGAGCCCGGTCCGCCGGCCGCCGGCGGCGGCACGCTGCGGGACTTCCACAGCCACCTGGTCGACCAGGCGCTCGTGCTGCTCGGCCCGGCCACCGCGGTCTACGCCGAGTGGCGGGTGCGGGACAGCGGGCTGGACGACGACGTCTTCATCGCGCTCACCCACGCCGACGGCGCGCGGTCCCACCTGTGGGGCAGCTGGAGCCAGGGCGCCCCGGGCGACCGGTTCCGGGTCTCGGGCACCGAGGGCGCCTACGTCGTCGGCGGTCCCATGGACGGGCAGGAGGCCGCCCTCCTCGCCGGCCGGACGCCGGCCACCGACGGAGAGCGCTGGGGCGTCGAGCCGCCGGAGCGGTACGGCCGGCTGCGCCGCGGGGACGACGGGGAGACCGTCCCGACCGAGCGGGGCCGGTGGGACGTCTTCTACCCCGCCTTCGCCGCGGCGGTCCGCGGCGAGGGGCCGGTGCCCGTCGACCCCCGCGACGCGGTCGCCACCGCCACCGTGCTGGACGCCGCCCGGGTCAGCGGGACCACGGGCGAGGTCGTCCGGCTCGGCTGAGCCGCGACCGCGGTCAGGCCGGCGCCGGGACCCGGTCGCCGGAGTCCGCGGGGAGCCCGTTCGCCTCGCGGACGACGTCGACGATCTGGCCCATGATGTCGGTCAGGCCGAAGTCCTTGGGCGTGAACACCCGGGCCACGCCCTGCTCCCGCAGCCGGCGGGCGTCGCTGTCGGGGACGATCCCGCCGACGACGACCGGGACGTCGTCCAGGCCGGCCTCCTCGAGGCCGCTCAGGACCGCCGGCACCACCTGCAGGTGCGAGCCCGACAGCACCGACAGCCCGACGACGTGCACGTCCTCCTCGACGGCGGCCGACACGATCTGCGCGGGGGTGAGCCGGATGCCCTGGTAGACGACCTCGAAGCCGGCGTCCCGGGCGCGGACGGCGATCTGCTCGGCGCCGTTGGAGTGCCCGTCCAGCCCCGGCTTGCCGACCAGGAAGCGCAGCCGGCCGCCGAGCTCCTCGCCGGTGGCGCGCACCCGCTCGCGCACGGCGGCCAGGCCCTCCCCGGCCTCCCCGCCGGTCGCCGCGGCGACACCGGTGGGCGCGCGGTACTCGCCGAACACCTCGCGCAGGACCCCGGCCCACTCCCCCGTGGTCACGCCGGCGCGGGCGCACTCGAGCGTCGCGTCCATGAGGTTCTCGTCGGTGCCCGCGACCCGGCGCAGCCGCTCCAGCGCCCGCTCGACCGGCTCGGGGTCCCGCTCGGCCCGCCACTTCCGGACGGCCTCCTGCGCCGCGTTCTCGACGGCGGGGTCGACCACCATGATCGCGGTGTCGAGGTCGGCGGTCAGCGGGTTGGGCTCGGTGCTGTCGAAGCGGTTCACGCCGACGACGACGTCGTCCCCGCTCTCCATCCGGCGACGCCGCTCCGCGAGGGACGCGACCAGCTGGCCCTTCATGTACCCGGACTCGACGGCGGCCACGGCGCCGCCCATCTCCTCCACGCGGGCCATCTCGGCGCGGGCGCCCTCGACCAGCTCCGCGACCTTCCGCTCGACCACGACCGAGCCGGTGAACAGGTCCTCGTACTCGAGCAGGTCGGTCTCGTAGGCCAGGACCTGCTGCAGCCGCAGCGACCACTGCTGGTCCCACGGCCGGGGCAGGCCGAGCGCCTCGTTCCAGGCCGGCAGCTGCACCGCGCGGGCGCGGGCGTCGCGGGAGAGCGTCACCGCGAGCATCTCCAGCACGATCCGCTGGACGTTGTTCTCCGGCTGGGCCTCGGTCAGGCCGAGGGAGTTGACCTGGACGCCGTAGCGGAACCGGCGGTGCTTCGGGTCCTCGACGCCGTAGCGCTTCCTGGTCAGCTCGTCCCACAGCTGGGTGAAGGCGCGCATCTTGCACATCTCCTCGACGAAGCGGACCCCCGCGTTGACGAAGAACGAGATGCGCGCGACGACCTCGCCGAACTTCTCCTGCGGCACCTGGCCCGAGTCGCGCACCGAGTCCAGGACCGCGATGGCGGTGGAGAGCGCGTAGGCGATCTCCTGCACCGGCGTCGCCCCGGCCTCCTGCAGGTGGTAGCTGCAGATGTTGGTCGGGTTCCACTTCGGCATCGCCGTGACCGTGTAGGCGACCATGTCGGTGATCAGCCGCATCGAGGGCCCGGGCGGGAACACGTAGGTCCCCCGCGACAGGTACTCCTTGATGATGTCGTTCTGCGTGGTGCCGGCCAGCTTGCTGACGTCGTGGCCGTGCTCCTCGGCGACGGCCTGGTAGAGCGCGAGCAGCCACATCGCCGTCGCGTTGATCGTCATGGACGTGTTCATCTCGTCCAGCGGGATGCCGTCGAACAGCGCCCGCATGTCGCCGATGTGCGTGACCGGCACGCCGACCTTCCCGACCTCGCCGACGGCGAGTTCGTCGTCGGGGTCGTAGCCGGTCTGGGTCGGCAGGTCGAAGGCCACCGACAGGCCGGTCTGGCCCTTGGCCAGGTTGCGGCGGTACAGGGCGTTGGACTCCGCGGGCGAGGAGTGGCCCGCGTAGGTGCGCATGACCCAGGGACGGTCGCGCTCCTCCGGCGACGAGGGGAACGGCATGGAGGGAGGATAGGGGGGTTACCCGCCAGTAGCATCCCCGCCCCCGGGTGGCCGCGCGGTGGCACACTCGGACGGCGGGAGGATCCCCGTGCCCCCTCGACCCGTGTTCCGCCCGGGTCGGGCCCCGGCACGAGGGGCGGCGGTCGGGAGGTGAGCCGTGGCGGTCGCGGACAGCGTGTTCCACCCTGCGGGGCCGGTCGTGGTCTTCGCCGTCCTGGCCCTGCTCGCCCTGTTCATGCGCTGGGCCTTCGGCAACGGCGGCACGCAGAGCCGGCGCCGCCCCGCCCCGGCCGACGACGGGCTGCTGACCCGCGTCGCGACCGCCTCGAGCCGCGAGTCCGCCCTGGCGCTGCGAGCGGTCCTCTCCGACGCCGGCATCCGCTCGACCGTGCGGTTCCCCGCGCCGCACCGGGCCGAGGTGCTGGTCTTCCGCGAGGACGCCGAGCGCGCCCGGGAACTGGCGGCCACCTTCCCCGGCTGAGCCTCAGTCGGCCTTCGTGACCCGCTCGATCGTCGCGCCGAGCCCGCGCAGCTGGTCGACGAAGTCCGGGTAGCCCCGGTCGACGTGGTGGACGTCGGCCACCTCGGTGACCCCGTCGGAGACCAGCCCGGCCAGCACCAGGCCGGCCCCCGCCCGGATGTCGGTGGCGAGCACCGGGGCGCTGGAGAGCCGCTCGCGCCCGCGGACGACGGCGTGGTGGCCGTCGATGCGCACGTGCGCGCCGAGCCGGACCAGCTCGTTGACGAACATGAAGCGGCCCTCGAACACGTTCTCGGTGACCAGCGCCGTGCCCGAGGAGACGGCGGCCAGCGCGACCGCCATGGGCTGCAGGTCGGTCGGGAAGCCGGGGAACGGCAGCGTCACGATGTCGACGCACCGGGGCCGGTCGGCCATGACCACGCGCAGGCCCTCGGGCAGCACCTCGACGGTGGCGCCGGCGTCGGTGAGCTTGTCGAGGGCGACGGTGAGGTGCTCGGGGACCGCCCGTTCGATCACGACGTCCCCGCGGGTCATGACGGCGCCGATGGCCCACGTGCCGGCCACGATGCGGTCGGTCACGGTCGTGTACTCGACCGGGTGCAGCCCGGCCACGCCCTGGACGGTGATGGTGGAGGTGCCCGCGCCGTCGATCCGGGCGCCCATCGCGTTGAGCATGGCGCAGAGGTCGGCGATCTCCGGCTCGCGGGCGGCGTTGTCGACCACGGTGGTGCCCTCGGCCAGCACGGCGGCCATCACGAGGTTCTCCGTGGCGCCGACGGAGGGGAAGTCCAGCCAGATCGTCGTCCCGACCAGGCGGGGCGCCTTGGCCACGAGGAAGCCGTGCTCGCTGTCGATGGTGGCGCCCAGCCGCTCGAGGCCGGAGATGTGCATGTCCAGCCCGCGCGAGCCGATCGCGTCCCCGCCGGGCAGGGCGACGCGGGCGCTGCCGCAGCGGGCGACCAGCGGCCCGAGGACGCTGATCGAGGCCCGCATCTTGCGCACCAGGTCGTAGTCGGTCTCGGTGCCCGGCTGCTCGGGGACGTCGATCGTCACCCGGCCGCCGCCCCCCGTGCCGGGCCGCCGCTCGTAGGAGACGCCGCAGCCCAGCCGGCGCAGCACCTCGCTCATGATCGCGACGTCGAGGATGTCGGGGACCTCGTCGATCGTGGTGCGGCCCGCCGCGAGCAGGGCGGCGGCCATGAGCTTGAGGGCGCTGTTCTTGGCCCCGGTCACGCGGACGCGGCCGGCGAGCGCGGTGCCGCCGGTGACCTCGAAGCACTCCACGCGATCACCCTACGGCGACCCGCGGTCACGCGTCGGAGGCACATAGGCTGCCCGGCATGACCGTCCGGCTGACCCGCATCTACACGCGCACCGGGGACGCCGGGCAGACCCACCTCGGCGACATGAGCCGGGTGGCGAAGACCGATCCGCGACTGGTGGCCTACGCCGACGTCGACGAGACCAACAGCGTCCTCGGCGTGGCGCTGGCCCTCGGCTCGCCGCCCGCGGCGATCGCCGACCTCCTGCGCGGCGTGCAGAACGACCTGTTCGACGTCGGCGCCGACCTCTCGACCCCGATCGTGCCCGAGCCGGCCCACCCGCCCCTGCGGGTGACCGCGGAGTACACCGCCCGGCTGGAGGCGGCCTGCGACGAGCACAACGAGCACCTCGCGGCGCTCACCAGCTTCATCCTCCCGGGCGGGACGCCGCTGGGCGCGCTGCTGCACCAGGCACGGACCGTCGCCCGGCGTGCGGAGCGCAGCGTGTGGGCGCTGCTGGAGGCCGACGCCGACCGCACCAACCCGGAGACCGCGCGCTACCTGAACCGGCTGTCGGACCTGCTGTTCATCCTCGCCCGCCGCGCCAACCCCGACGGCGACGTGCTCTGGCGGCCCGGCGGCGGGCGGGACCGCTAGCGACCGCGCGGGGCCGACTCCACCCAGGACAGGAAGCCGGTCACCGTCGAAGGGTCCATCGCCAGGTCCCGGGGACCGTCCGCGGTGGAGCACGACAGGACGACGACGTCGTCGGGCAGCGCGACGTCGTCCCGGGTCGCGCCGCGCCGGCCACCGACCTGCAGCTCGCCTCGGCACAGCCGCTGCTGGGGGCGCACGGACAGCGACAGGGCGCGGTACCACAGCAGCGCGTCCCCGCCGTACCAGGCGACGCCCACCGACCAGCGTGAGGAGCCGCCCGGCCGCAGCCACATGGTCACCGCGCCGAGGCCGGACAGCAGGAACCGCCGGCGCAGCAGGAAGGCCACGACCAGGACGAGCAGCACCACCCCGACCAGGACCAGCACCACGGTGGTCATGCGACGCGTCCGGGGATCGGCTGCTGGTGGGCGGCGGTGACCGGCAGGGAGCTCAGGCCTCCTGGCCGGCGGCGCGCAGCCGGCTCTGGGCCCGGCGGGCGGCGGCGAGCGCCTCGGGGTCGTCGCCCTCGCCCTCGGCGCGGCGCAGCGCCTCGCGGGCGCGCTCGACGTCGATCTCGGAGGAGATCTCCGCGGTCTCGGCCAGGATGGAGACGCCCTGCGGCGAGACCGACAGGAAGCCGCCGTGCGCGGCCACGACGAGGTCCTCGCCCTCGGTGGTGCGGATCGTCACGACGCCGCCGTCGGCCAGCTGCCCCAGCAGCGGCGCGTGCCCCGGCAGCACACCGAGCTCGCCCTCGGTGGTGCGGGCGATGACCATGCTCGCCTCGCCGGACCAGATGGTCCGCTCGACGGCCACCAACTCGACCTGCAGGGTCGCCACGACACTCCTCGGGGTATTTGTGGATCGGATGTAGACGGCGACGCAGGTGCGGGCTGACCCGCTCCGGCGACGCTGGAGCCGCACCGTGGCGGGCTCCACGTCGGCCGGAGCGGGTCGACCCTGCGGACTGCGTCCGGCGTCAGCCCTTCTTCAGCTTGTCCGCGTTGCGCTCGAGGTCCTCGAGCCCACCGCACATGAAGAAGGCCTGCTCCGGCACGTGGTCGTACTGGCCCTCGGTGAGCGCCTTGAAGGCCTCGAGGGTCTCCGACAGCGGCACGAAGGAGCCGGGCTGACCGGTGAAGGCCTCGGCCACGAACATGTTCTGCGAGAGGAAGCGCTCGATGCGCCGGGCCCGGTTGACCGTGACCTTGTCCTCCTCGCCGAGCTCGTCGATGCCGAGGATGGCGATGATGTCCTGGAGCTCCTGGTAGCGCTGCAGGATCTGCTTGACGCGCTGCGCGACCTGGTAGTGCTCCTGCCCGACGTACTGGGGGTCGAGGATCCGGCTGGTGGAGTCCAGCGGGTCGACGGCCGGGTAGATGCCCTTCTCCGAGATGGGCCGCGACAGGTTCGTCGTGGCGTCCAGGTGGGCGAAGGTCGTGTGCGGCGCCGGGTCGGTGATGTCGTCGGCGGGGACGTAGATCGCCTGCATCGAGGTGATCGAACGGCCACGGGTCGAGGTGATCCGCTCCTGGAGCTGGCCCATCTCGTCGGCCAGGGTCGGCTGGTAACCCACGGCGGAGGGCATGCGGCCCAGCAGCGTGGACACCTCGGAGCCGGCCTGCGTGAACCGGAAGATGTTGTCGATGAAGAGCAGCACGTCCTGGTTCTGCTCGTCGCGGAAGTACTCCGCCATCGTCAGCGCCGACAGCGCGACCCGCAGGCGGGTGCCCGGCGGCTCGTCCATCTGGCCGAAGACCAGCGCGGTGGACTCGATGACGCCGGACTCGGTCATCTCCGTGATGAGGTCGTTGCCCTCACGGGTGCGCTCGCCGACGCCGGCGAACACCGACACACCACCGAACTCCTGGGCGACCCGGCGGATCATCTCCTGGATGAGCACCGTCTTGCCCACGCCGGCGCCGCCGAACAGGCCGATCTTCCCGCCGGCCACGTAGGGCGTGAGCAGGTCGATGACCTTGATGCCGGTCTCCAGCATCTCGGTGCGGCCCTCGAGCTGGTCGAACCGCGGCGGGTTGCGGTGGATGCCCCAGTGCGGCGCGTCGGCGCCCCAGCCCGGGGTGTCCAGGCACTCGCCGAGGGCGTTGAACACGTGGCCCTTGGTCACGTCGCCGACCGGCACCGAGATGGGCCGGCCGGTGTCGGCGACCTGGGCGCCGCGGATCAGCCCGTCGGTGGGCTGCATGGAGATGGTGCGCACCACGTTGTCACCCAGGTGCTGGGCGACCTCGAGGGTCAGCGTCTTGCCCAGGTCGGCGAGGGTGACCTCGACCTCCAGGGCGTTGAACAGGTCGGGCATCGCGTCGCGGGGGAACTCGACGTCGACGACGGGCCCGGTGACCCGGACGACGCGGCCGGTCGCCTGGGTGGTCGGACGGTCCTCGGTGACGGTCATGAGTGGCTCTCCTGCCCTCGTTCAGTCGTCTGCGTTCGCGGCGACCAGCGCGTCGGCGCCGCCGACGATCTCGCTGATCTCCTGGGTGATGTCTGCCTGGCGGATCTGGTTGGCCTGCCGGGCGAGGTTCTTGGCCAGCTCCTCCGCGTTGTCCGACGCCGACTTCATCGCCCGCCGCCGGGACGCCGACTCGGAGGCCGCGGCCTCCAGCATCGAGGCGTAGATGCGGGTGGTGACGTACTTCGGCAGCAGCGCGTCGAGCAGCGCCTCGGCCGAGGGCTCGAACTCGTACGAGGTGGGGACGCCGGAGTCGGCCGTGCGGCCGGCCTCACGGTCCTCCCGCTCGTAGTCGAACTCCTCGACCTCCTCGACCTCCAGCGGAGCCATCCGCTTGGCGACCGGGACCTGCGAGAGCAGCGAGCGGAACTCGGTGTAGACGATGTGCAGCTCGTCCACGCCGAGGACGCCGTCGGCACCGGCACCGCCGGTCTCGTCGTCGTCCTCACCGGCGGTGAAGACGTCGATGAGGGCCTGGCCGACCGCCTGCGCGTCGGGGTACGACGGCTGCTCGGAGAACCCGGTGAAGGTGTCGGCCATCTTCCGGTTGCGGAACCGGTAGTACGTCTCGCCCTTGCGGCCGACGACGTAGAGGACCGGCTCCTTGCCCTCCTGCCGCAGCAGCGAGAGCAGCTCCTCGGTGCGGCGCAGCACGTTGACGTTGTAGGACCCCGCGAACCCGCGGTCGGAGGTGATGACGAGCACCGCCGCCCGCCGCGGGTTCTGCCGCTCGGTGAGCAGCGGGTGGTCCAGCGACGCCGAGGACGCCAGCGCCGACAGCACCCGGGTGATCTCGCGGGCATACGGCTTGGAGGCCTCCACCCGCGCCTGGGCGCGCACGATGCGGGCGCCGGCGATCAGCTCCTGGGCCGAGAAGATCTTCTTCGTCGACTTCGTGGAGCGGATGCGGCGCCGCAGCGCGCGGAGGTTTCCGGCCATGGGTCAGGCGCTCCGCTTGACCTGGACGCGCTCCTGGCCACGCTCCGAGGCGTCCATCGCCTCGGCCTCGGGCTCGTTGAGCAGCGTGCCGCCGTCGGACAGCTGGAACTGGCCGTAGAAGGTCTCGATCGCCCGCTCGAGGCTGGAGACGGCGTCGTCGCCGAGCGCCCGCGAGGTGCGGATCTCGTCGTAGACGCCGTTGTCACCCCGGCCGATGAAGTCGAGGAACTCCGACTCGAACCGGCGCACCTCGCTCACCGGGACCTTGTCCAGCTTGCCGGTGGTGCCCAGCCACAGGGAGACGACCTGCCGCTCGACCGGGTAGGGGCTGTACTGCCCCTGCTTGAGGAGCTCGACCAGGCGCTGGCCGCGGTCCAGGGTGGCGCGGCTGGCGGCGTCCAGGTCGGACGAGAACGAGGAGAACGCCTCGAGCTCGCGGAACTGGGCGAGGTCCAGCCGCAGACGGCCGGCCACCGACTTCATGGCCTTGATCTGCGCCGAGCCACCGACGCGGGACACCGAGATGCCGACGTTGATCGCCGGGCGGACGCCGGAGTTGAACAGACCGGTCTCGAGGAAGATCTGCCCGTCGGTGATCGAGATGACGTTGGTCGGGATGTAGGCCGACACGTCGTTGCCCTTGGTCTCGATGAGCGGGAGACCCGTCATCGAGCCGGCGCCCAGGTCGTCGGAGAGCTTCGCGCAGCGCTCCAGCAGCCGGGAGTGCAGGTAGAAGACGTCGCCGGGGTAGGCCTCGCGGCCCGGCGGGCGGCGCAGCAGCAACGAGACCGCGCGGTAGGCCTCGGCCTGCTTGGTGAGGTCGTCGAAGACGATCAGCACGTGCTTGCCCTCGTACATCCAGTGCTGGCCGATGGCCGAGCCGGTGTAGGGGGCGATGTACTTGAAGCCCGCGGCCTCCGAGGCCGGGGCGGCGACGATGGTCGTGTACTCCATCGCGCCGGCCTCCTCGAGGGCCGAGCGGATCGAGGCGATCGTCGAGCCCTTCTGGCCGACCGCGACGTAGATGCAGCGGACCTGCTGCGCCGGGTCGCCGGTGGCCCAGGCCTGCTTCTGGTTGATGATCGCGTCGATGGCGATCGCCGTCTTGCCGGTCTGCCGGTCACCGATGATCAGCTGGCGCTGGCCGCGGCCGATCGGCGTCATGGCGTCGATCGCCTTGATGCCGGTCTGCAGCGGCTCGTGCACCGACTTGCGCTGCACGACGGTGGGCGCCTGCAGCTCCAGCGCCCGGCGGCCGGAGGTGGAGATGGCGCCGCCGCCGTCGATCGGGTTGCCCAGCGGGTCGACGACGCGGCCGAGGTAGCCCTCGCCGACCGGCACCGAGAGGACCTCGCCGGTGCGGCGGACCTGCTGGCCCTCCTCGATGCCGGCGAAGTCGCCGAGGATGACGACGCCGACCTCGCGCACGTCCAGGTTCAGCGCCAGACCGCGCACGCCGCTCTCGAACTCGAGCAGCTCGTTGGTCATGACCGAGGGCAGGCCCTCGACCCGGGCGATGCCGTCGCCGGCCTCGGTGACGATCCCGACCTCTTCCCGGGAGACGTCCGGGGAGTACTCGGTGACGTAGTTCTGGATGGCACTGCGGATCTCGTCTGCGGAGATCGTCAGCTCGGCCATGGCTCGCGTCCTCTTCCCTGCGGGGGTTCGTGTCTGTGGTGCGGGCTGGGTGGGTGGCGGTCGGCGGGTGCTCAGCCGACGAGTCGGCGGCCGGCCTCGTCGAGGCGGCGCAGGACGCTGCCGTCGATGACCTCGTCGCCGACGCGGATCACCAGGCCCCCGAGCAGCTCGGGGTCGACGGTCACCTGCAGCCCGATCGCCCGGCCGTAGATCCGGCCGAGCACGGCCGACAGCCGCTGCTCCTGGGCAGGGGTCAGCGGGGCCGCGGCGGTGACGTGCGCGACGGACTGCCCGCGGCGGCGGGAGGCCACCTCGGACAGCCGCTCGATCGCCGTCTCCGCGTTGGCAACGGCCGGCCGGGTCAGGTGGTTCCGCAGCAGCTGCTCGGTGACCGGGCTGACCCGGCCGGTGAGCAGCCGGTCCAGCAGCGCGGCCTTACCGGCGGCCGGCCCGGTCCGGTCGGAGAGGATCCGCGTCAGCGCGGGGTCGCCGGCGACGATCCGGCCGAAGCGGAACAGCTCGTCCTCGACGTCCTCGAGCTCGCCGCGCGCGTCGGCCGCGTCGAGCGCGGCCTCCGTCGCAAGGGTCTCGGCCGCCTCGACGAGGTCGAACGGCCGCGACCAGCGCTGCCGGGCGAGGGTCTCGACGAGGTCGAGCGTCGCGCCCGACACCTTGCCGGCGAGCAGCCGCTGCGCCAGCGCGGCCCGCTCCGCCGGCTTGCCGGCGGGGTCGGACAGCGCACGCCGCAGGGAGGGCTGCGCGTCGAGCAGGCGGGCGACCGCGAACAGCTCGTCGGCGAGGCCGGCCAGGTCGCCGGACTCGACCACGCGCGGCTGACCGGTCACCCGGTCGCGAGCCCGCTCGAGCAGCCCCGACGCGGGTCGGGTCAGCTCGGCGAGGCGCTCGCGCGCCTCGGCGACGGCCGCCCGGCTGGCGGCGTCCATCAGCGGCTGCCCTCCGGCACGGTCGCCCCCGCGCGGCCGTCGGCGCCACCGGCCATGCCCTCGAGCTGGTCGAGGAACCGGTCGACGGTGCCGCGACGACGGGCGTCGTCGGTCAGCGACTCGCCGACCACCCGGCCGGCCAGGTCGACCGCGAGGGTGCCGATGTGCGTGCGCAGCTCGTTGAGGACCTGCTGGCGGGACGCCGCGAGCTGCTCCTCCCCGCGGGCGACGATGCGCGCCGACTCCTCCTGGGCCTGGGTCCGCAGCTCCTCGAGGATCTGCTGCCCCTCCGCCCGGGCCTGGTCGCGGATCTGCGCGGCCTCGGTGCGGGCCTCGGCCAGCTGGGCGCGGTACTGCTCCAGCGCCGCCTTGGCCTCGGCCTGCATCGCCTCGGCCCGCTCGATGCCGCCCTCGATCGCCTCACGACGAGCACGGAAGACCTGCTCGAACCGCGGGGCGACGAACTTGAAGAACACCAGCAGGACGATCGCGAAGGCGATCAGCCCGATGATGATCTCGCCGACCGGCGGGAGGAGCGGGTTCTCACTCTCCGCAGCGAGGATGCTCATGCTCTCAGTGTCCCTGTCTGGAGTCGGAACCCGTACCCGGAGGTACGGATCAGGTGCCGAAGACGAAGGGGACGACGAAGCCGATCAGCGCCAGCGCCTCGGAGAGGGCGAAGCCGAGGAAGGCGTAGGTCCGGGTGAGGCCGGCCGACTCGGGCTGGCGGGCGGTCGCCTGGATGTAGGCCGCCCACACGATGCCCACACCGATGCCCGGGCCGATCGCGGCGAGGCCGTAGCCCACCGAACCGATGCTGCCGGTCAGCTCTGCCAACAGGTCCATGCGAGGTGTTCCTCCTGTGTCGTCGCCCGGCGTCTGCCGGGCGGCTTTCGGGGGTGGTGCGGGTGGTGCAGATCAGGGGGCGCCGCGACCGGGTCGCGGCGCGGATCAGTGCTCGGCCTCGATGGACCCGTTGAGGTAGGTGCCCATCAGGACCGTGAAGACGTAGGCCTGCAGGAAGATGACCAGCAGCTCGAAGAAGGTCATCACGATCGCCATGAGCGCCGAGACCGGGCCGAAGACGATCGAGAAGTTGTCCCGGCCGAACAGGTACACCGCGCCCAGCGAGAAGACCACGAGCAGCATGTGACCGGCGAACATGTTCGCGAAGAGCCGGACCGCGAGGGTGAACGGCCGCACCACGAAGTTCTGCAGGATCTCGATCGGCGTGACGAGGATGTACATCGGCTTGGGCACGCCGGGCAGGAAGAGGATGTCCTTGAAGTACTTCCCGGCGCCCTGCTCGCGGATCCCGATGTAGATGTAGATGACCCAGCAGATCGCCGCCAGCACCAGCGGGAAGGCGAACTTCGACATCGGGGAGATCTGCGCGAACGGCACGATGGCCATGAAGTTGTTCGCGAGGATGAAGAAGAACAGCGCCGCGAGGAACGGGGCGAACGGGATGCCCTTCGGGCCGACCACGTCGCGCGCGATGCCGTCACGGACGAGGGAGTAGCCGCTCTCGCCGATGAACTGCAGCTTCCCCGGGACGATCTGCGGCTTGCGGACCGCGGCGATGATGAACGCCAGCATCAGGGCCGTCGCGACCCAGAGGATGATCGTGATGCGGGTGATCGCGAAGTCGACGCCCAGGAACGAGAACTCGGCCACCGTCTCCGGGTAGAACTCGCTGAGGCCGGGGGCCTGGAAGCCGTCCCCGCCGCCGGACTCGACCGCGAGCACGGTCCCGAGCGCGTGGGCGCTGGAGGTCACCGTTGTCCCTTCTGCGTCCTGGGCCGGCTCCGTCGTCCGCCCTGGGTGCTGCTGGTGTGCGTGGTGCTGTGCGTGGCCCCTGATGGCGAGGGCAGACCGCCGAACCGGAGGACGACCACGTAGATCGCCACCGCCATGCCGAGGATGATGCCGACCGGGAAGAACACACGCGTGTCCAGCCACTGGTCGAGCAGCCACCCGGCCCCGCCCCACACCGCCATGCCGGAGATCAGCGTCCCGATGACCGCGTATCCGGTCTCGGCACCGCTGCCGCTCCTGGTGCGGCTGTCGGGCGAGGGCCTGGCGGACCCATGAGTCGGGTCGTCCTCGGCCATCGCTGCGGACACTATCAGCAGCGTGTCGCAGGCCCGCCGGGGTGCGGTGGTGGGGGTGCGGCCACCACCTGTCCGGGTGTGCGCACGGGGCCCCGGGCCGGGCTGCTACGCCGACGGCGGCCGCGGCGGGGTCACGTAGTACAGCGGCCGGGTCCAGACCCAGCGCAGCTGCACCCCGCTCCAGAGCAGGGCGCCGACGATGACCGACCACGCGAGGGTGAGCCGGTCGAGCCACCCGTCCTCCGGCAGGGCGTTGAGCAGACCGAAGAGCACGATCGCCTTGACGAAGAACGCCCCCATGGCCGCGGGCAGCGTGAACGTGTCGTGGATGCGGCCGGCCCAGGCGACGACGACGCCGCTGACCACGAAGAACGCGGTGACCACCGCCGCGCCCACGAGCACGCCGACGGCGTCGTCCCAGCCGGCGACCAGGCCGGTCACCGGGGCGGCGACCGCCGTCACGGCCAGCGTGGCGAGCGCGCCGACGCGCAGGAACGACAGGTCCCAGCCGGGGTCCTCACGGGGCATGCCGCTCATCGGACCACCTGCCCGGCGCCGGGCGTGCTCGGGGTCGGCAGCGGCGCCTCGGCCGGTGGTGGCGGCGGCGGGGCGGGCGAGCGCAGCGCCCGGGCCGTCGGGTGGGCGGCCCGGCTGCGCCGGCGCTGGGCGATCAGCTCCGCGGCGCGCGCCTCGCGGGCGGCACGGCGGGTGCGCGGGGCGAGGACGACGACGACGCCCACGACCAGCAGCGCACCGATCGCGGCCAGGAGCTCGACCCGGCCGCCGGTGATGGACAGCGCGACGGCGCCGCTGGAGAGCAGCGCGGCCCAGAAGTACATGACGAGGACGGCGCGGCGGTGCGAGTGCCCGATGGCCAGCAGCCGGTGGTGCAGGTGCATCTTGTCCGGGGAGAACGGGGACCGCCCGCGCCGCGTCCGCCGCACCACCGCCATGAGCAGGTCGATGAACGGGATGAACAGGACCGCGATCGGCACGAGCAGCGGCAGCGCCAGGGGCAGCAGGCTCGCGGCGGAGTCGAACGACTGGGGGTCGACGTTGCCGGTCGCCGAGACCGCGGCCGCCGACAGCATCAGCCCGACCAGCATCGAGCCCGAGTCGCCCATGAAGATCCGGGCGGGGCTGAAGTTGTGCGGCAGGAAGCCCAGGCACGCCCCGGCCAGGACCGCGGTGATGAGCGCCGGCGCGCTCGCGACGTCGTCGTAGCCGGTCAGGCCGAGGTTGTAGCTGTAGGCGAAGAAGGCCAGCGCGGCGATCGCCGAGACGCCGGCGGCCAGCCCGTCGAGGCCGTCGATGAAGTTGAGCGCGTTCACCGTCAGGACGGTGAGCAGGATGGTCAGCGGCACGCCGACGTCGGGCCCCAGCGAGATCGTGCCCAGGTCGGCGACCGGCAGGAAGACGAACGACAGCTGCACGCCGAGCAGGACCATGACGCCGGCGGCGGCGATCTGGCCGGTGAGCTTGGTGAGCGCGTCGAGGCCGAACTTGTCGTCGAGCACGCCGAGCAGGCAGATCAGCCCTCCGGCCGCGAGCACCGCGGCGGTCTGCGAGTCGTCGAAGGTGCGCTGCAGCGCCGGCAGCCGCGTCGCGACCAGCACGGCGGCGGCGACCCCGAGGTACATCGCCACTCCCCCGCCGCGCGGCGTCGGGATGACGTGCACGTCCCGCTCGCGGGGTGCGGCCATCATCCGGAGCCGCACGGCGGCCAGCCGCACCACCGGGGTGGCGAGGAAGGTGACCAGCCCGGCGGTCAGCAGGACGACGAGGTACTCGCGCATGGCGTCAGGCGCTGGCCTGCGGTGCGGGCGGGGTGCCCCGGCCGGGGATGCGCATCGGGTGGATCTCCCGGACTGGACGACGGCTGTCGGTCCACGGTAGCGCTCCCGCCCGTGGACGCAGCGTCACCGGGCAGGGGGCCGCTCAGTCGGTCAGGTCGGGGACGACGGCGCGCAGGCGGTCCACGTCGACCGCGCCGATCCGCAGCACCCGCGGCGTCGGCGCGGTGCAGTCGACGATCGTGCTCGCGGCCGAGCCGGCGCGCGGGCCGCCGTCCAGCACCACGGCCGCGCGGGCGCCGAGCTGCGCGACCGCCGCGGCGGCGTCGGTCGCCGCCGGCCGGCCCGAGCGGTTGGCGCTGGAGACGGCCAGCGGCCCGGTGCGGCGCAGCAGGTCGCGGGCGATCTCGTCGTCGGGCAGCCGGACGGCGACGGTGCCCTCGGCGTCGCCGAGGTCCCACGCCAGAGACGGCGCGTGCTCCAGGACCAGGGTCAGCCCGCCGGGCCAGAACTCCTCGGCCAGCCGGCTCGCCGCCTCGGGCAGGTCGACGACCAGGCCGGCCAGCGTGGAGGCCTCGCCGATGAGCACCGGCACGGGCATGGCACGGCCGCGGTTCTTGGCGGCCAGCAGCCGGGTGACGGCCTCGGGGGTGAAGGCGTCGGCGGCCACGCCGTAGACGGTGTCGGTGGGCAGCAGCACCAGCTCGCCGTCGGCGATCGCCGCGGCCGCGGCGTCCAGGCCGGCGGCGCGTGCCTCGGGGTCGGAGCAGTCGTAGAGGTCGGCCACGACCGGTCAGTCTGCCCGGGTGCCGCCACCGGACCGACGGGCGGTGGTGAAGCGGGGCCGGCCGGCGAGGTCGGGGTGGTCGGCGACGTCGTCCCACCCGCCCTGCGCGCGCACGAGCGCGGGCAGCGAGGTGCCCTGCTGGTCGGCGTGCTCGATGCCCAGCCACGCGCCGGGGCGCAGCAGCCGGGCCGCCGTGCGGAGCAGCCCGCGGACGACGTCGAGCCCGTCAGGACCGCCCCACAGCGCCAGCGGCGGGTCGTGGTCGGCCACCTCGCGGGGCAGGCGGGCGCCGTCGGGCACGTACGGCGGGTTCGAGACGACGAGGTCGACCGCGCCGTCGAGGGCGCTCAGCAGCCCGGGGTCGGTCATGTCCCCGGCGAGCACCTCGACCGGCCGGTCGCCGGCCGCGGCCCGGGCCGCGGCGTTGACGCGGGTCCACTCGATCGCGTCGGGGTCGCGCTCGACGGCGGTGACCCGGGCGCCCGGGTGCTCGGCGGCGATCGAGAGCGCGATGGCGCCCGACCCGGAGCCGAGGTCGACGACCACGGGCTCGGTGACGCCGGCGAGCCGCTCCAGCGCCCAGCCGACCAGCTGCTCGGTCTCCGGCCGCGGCACGAAGACGCCGGGGCCGACGGCGAGCTCGAGGTGCCGGAACGCCGCGCGCCCGGTCAGGTGCTGCAGCGGCACGCGGTCGGCCCGCTGGTCCAGCAGCTCGGCGAAGCGCGCGGCCGCGGCGGGCGCGACGTCGTCGAGGGTGAGCAGTCCGGTGCGGGTCCGCCCGGTGACGTGGGCGAGCAGCAGCTCGGCGTCCACCCGCGGGCTGGCGACGCCGGCCTCGGCGAGCCGCCGTGCGGCGTCGGCCAGCAGCGAGCGGGGGCTCAGGAGCCGGCCGCCAGCAGCTCGGCGGTGTGCGCCCGGGTGAGGGCGTCGATGACCGGGTCCAGCTCGCCGTCGAGGACGGCGTCGAGGTTGTGCGCCTTGAAGCCGACCCGGTGGTCGCTGATCCGGTTCTCCGGGAAGTTGTAGGTGCGGACGCGCTCGCTGCGGTCGACGGTGCGGACCTGGCTGCGGCGCTGGTCGCTGGCCGCGGCGTCGGCCTCCTCGCGCGCGGCGGCGAGCAGCCGCGAGCGCAGGATCCGCAGCGCGGACTCCTTGTTCTGCAGCTGGCTCTTCTCGTTCTGGCAGCTCACCACGATGCCGGTCGGCAGGTGGGTGATGCGCACCGCCGAGTCGGTGGTGTTGACGCTCTGCCCGCCGGGGCCGGAGGAGCGGAAGACGTCGATGCGCAGGTCGTTCGGGTCGACGGTGACGTCGACCTCCTCGGCCTCGGGGAGCACCAGGACGCCGGCCGCGGAGGTGTGGATGCGGCCCTGGCTCTCGGTCACCGGCACCCGCTGCACGCGGTGCACCCCGCCCTCGAACTTCAGCCGGGACCAGATGCCCTCGTCGGTGCGGCTCTTGACCGCCACCGAGACGTCCTTGTAGCCGCCGAGGTCGGCGTCGACGGCGTCGATGACCTCGGCCGACCAGCCGCGCCGCTCGGCGTAGCGCAGGTACATGCGCAGCAGGTCGCCGGCGAACAGCGCCGACTCCGCGCCGCCCTCCCCCGCCTTGATCTCGAGGATGACGTCCTTGTCGTCGTCGGGGTCCTTGGGCAGCAGCAGCTCGCGCAGCCGGCCGGTCAGCTCCTCGATCTGCTGCTCGAGGGACTCGGCCTCGACGCGGAAGGACGCGTCCTCGGCCGACAGCTCGCGGGCGGCGGTGAGGTCGTCGCGCGCCTGCTCCAGCGCCCGGGCGGTCTCCACGACCGGGGCGAGCTGGGCGTAGCGGCGGCCGAGCCGCCGGGCGCGGCCGGCGTCGGCGTGCACGGCCGGGTCGGCGAGCTCCACCTCGAGGGCGGCGTGCTCGTCGAGCAACCCGCGCAGCCGGTCGGTGCCGGCGTCGGTGGTGGTCATCGCGCAGTGCCTCTCGGGGGGACGGGGAGCGGACACGACGACGGCGCCCGCCCCACTCCCGGAGGAGTGGGTGCGGGCGCCGTCGGGGGTGCTACTGGCCGGCCTTGGCGCCGGCGTCGGCGCCGCGCTTGCCGAAGCGCCGCTCGAAGCGGGCGACGCGGCCACCGGTGTCGAGGATCCGCTGCTTGCCCGTGTAGAACGGGTGGCAGGCGGAGCAGGTCTCGACGGTCAGCTGACCGCTGGGGACGGTGCTCTTCGTGGTGAAGGTGTTCCCGCAACCACAGGTCACCGTGGTGGTGTGGTACTCGGGGTGGATGCCGGGCTTCATGCCGTGGACCTCTTCCGCAGGTGTCGGTGCTGTCTGTCTGAACGCCGCCTACCGGGCGGGCATTCCAGGCGCGCCGGGCGGGACTCGACCGACGAGTATCCCCGATCGGTGAGCCCGCCCGGCGGGCGGGGTGGTTCAGTCGCCGCCGGGACCCAGCGTCGTCTTCTGGATCTGCATCAGGAACTCGATGTTGTTGCGCGTCTTGCGCAGCTTGTCCTGGAGCAGCTCCATCGCCTGCTGCGGCTCGAGGGCGGCCAGCACCCGGCGCAGCTTGATGACGATCGCCAGCTCGTCGGGCGAGAGGAGGATCTCCTCCTTGCGCGTGCCCGACGCGTTGACGTCGACGGCCGGGAAGATCCGCTTGTCCGCCAGGCGGCGGTCGAGCTTGATCTCGGCGTTCCCGGTGCCCTTGAACTCCTCGAAGATGACCGTGTCCATCGTCGAGCCGGTCTCGACCAGCGCCGAGGCGATGATGGTCAGCGAGCCGCCGTTCTCGATGTTGCGGGCGGCGCCGAGGAAGCGCTTGGGCGGGTAGAGCGCCGTGGAGTCGACACCGCCGGAGAGGATGCGCCCGCTGGCCGGGGCCGCCAGGTTGTAGGCGCGGCCCAGGCGGGTGATCGAGTCGAGCAGGACGACGACGTCGTGGCCCATCTCGACCAGGCGCTTGGCCCGCTCGATCGACAGCTCGGCGACCGTGGTGTGGTCGGCCGGCGGGCGGTCGAAGGTCGAGGCGATGACCTCGCCCTTCACCGACCGCTGCATGTCGGTGACCTCCTCGGGCCGCTCGTCGACGAGGACGACCATGAGGTGGCACTCGGGGTTGTTCGTCGTGATCGCGTTGGCGATCGCCTGCAGCACCATCGTCTTGCCGGCCTTGGGCGGGCTGACGATGAGCGCGCGCTGGCCCTTGCCGATCGGCATGACCAGGTCGATGACCCGGGTGGTCAGCTGGTGGGAGTCGGTCTCCAGCCGCAGCCGCTCCTGGGGGTAGAGCGGGGTCAGCTTGGTGAACTCCGGCCGCTGCCGCGCCTGCTCGGGCTCCAGCCCGTTGACCGTGTCGAGCCGGACCAGGGCGTTGTACTTGTCCTTGCGCTCGCCCTCGCGGGGCTGGCGGACGGCGCCGGTGATGGCGTCACCGCGGCGCAGGCCGTAGCGCCGCACCTGCGACAGCGACACGTAGACGTCGTTCGGGCCGGTCAGGTAGCCGGAGGTCCGGACGAAGGCGTAGTTGTCCAGCACGTCGAGGATGCCGGCCACCGGCAGGAGGACGTCGTCCTCGCTGACCGTGGGCTCGTTCGGCTGCTCGAAGCGCTCGCGCCCGCCGCGCCGGTTGCGGTCGCGGTAGCGACGGCCCCGGCGACCGCGGCCGCCCTCGAAGTCGTCGTCGTCCTCGTCGTCGCGGGGAGCGCGGTCGCCGCGCCCCTCGGACCGGGTGCCGTCGGTGCGGGTGTCGGGACGCCCGTTGCGCTCGCGCTCGGGACCGCGGTTGCCGTCGCGGCCGGCGCGGTCGCCGTCGCGGGGGGCGCGGTCGCCGTCGCGGGGGGCGCGGTCGCCGTCGCGGGCGGCGCGGTCACCGTCACGGGCGGCACGGTCACCGTCACGGGCGGCACGGTCACCGTCACGGGCGGCACGGTCACCGTCACGGGGGGCCCGGTCGCCGTCACGGGCGGCACGGTCGCCGTCCCGGCCGGAGCGGTCACCGTCACGGTCGCGGGTGCGTCCGCGCTCGCGGTTGCGGGCGGGCCGCTCGTCGGTGCGGTCGCCGTCGGTGCGGTCGCCGTCGGAGCGGTCGTCGTCGGCGCGGGGGGCCGCCGGGGCCTGGTCGCTGTCGGCGGTCGCGGGGGCCTCGGGGGCCTCGGGCGCCGTGCTCTGCGGGCCGGGAGCGTCGGCGGCGGGCGCGCCGGCCGGGCGGCTGGCGGCACGACGACGACGCGGCGTCTCGGGAGCGGCCGGTGCGGCCGCGGCGTCCGGGGTGGTCAGCGGGCCGCCGTTGGCGCCGCCGCTGACGGGCGCCTCCAGGGGGGCCGCGGTGGCCGCGGCGCCGCGCGGGGTCGGCACGCCCTCACGGGCTCCGGCGGTCGAGCCGCCGTCGGTGCCGGTGCCGCCGACCTGGCGCTCGGAGATGGCGGCGACGAGGTCGCCCTTGCGCATCCGGGCGGTGCCCGAGATGCCGAGTTCGGCCGCGAGGCGCTGCAGCTCGGGCAGCAGCATCCCCGACAGCCCGCTGCCGCGGCGGCGGGATCGGCCCGCCTGCCCAGAAACGGCAGACGCCTCGTCGGCAGCACCCTGGGGCGCGGCGACGAGGTCGGTGGTTTCGCTCACGTACAGGTCCTTCCCTGCGGTGACCTGCGCCTACCGGCGCAGGGGGTGACCCGGTCCACCTGCCGACCCGGGCTGTTTCCGGGGTCGGCACGACGAAGGGATCATGTGGGTGCGGGGCGGGATCTGCGGCGATGGACTCTTCGTCGGCAACGCCCCGCGCGAGGCCAGCCCCACCGGGGCGGCTACGCCGTGAGCCTAGATGCAGCTCACGGGCAGGACAACACAGGTCGAGCCCGGTGTGTTCCTCGTTATGCAGACGATACCTGAGCCCCCGACAGGACCCGTACACCCGTCCGGTCGACCGACAGCGGCAGCAGCCGCCAGCCGTCCGGGACCAGCCCCGCGACCTGCCGCACGGCCGCGCCGTCGCTGAAGTCGACGAGGTCGTCGCCCGGCTGCCTGCGGGCGAGCACCAGCACGCTCGGGCCGGCCCCGGAGACGACGGCGGCCAGCCCCTCGGCCCGCAGCCGGCCGACGAGGGCGAGGGTCTCGGGCATGGCCGAGGCCCGCTGGCGCTGGTGCAGCCGGTCCTCGGTGGCGGCGAGCAGCAGACCGGCGTCCCAGGTCAGCGCGGCGACGAGCAGCGCCGCCCGGCCGGCGTTGAACGCCGCGTCGGCGTGCGGGACGACGTCGGGCAGCAGCCCGCGGGCCGTGTGCGTCGACAGCGTCGACCCGGGCACCAGCAGCAGGGGCTGGATCGCGGGGTCGACGTCGAGCCGCTCGGCGACGGGGCCGTCGACGCCGTCCCACGCGAGCGTCACCCCGCCGTGCAGGCAGGCGGCGACGTTGTCGGTGTGGCCGTCGAGCCGGGCCGCCAGGCGCAGGACGGCGTCGAGGTCGACGGACCCGACGTCCGGGCACAGCGCCCACGCGCCGAAGACCCCGCCGACCACGGCCGCGGCCGAGGAGCCCATCCCCCGGCCCTGCGGGATGGCGTTGACCGCGCGCAGCCGCAGGCCCGGCGGCGTCCAGCCGAGCTCGGCGCACGCCGCGCGGAAGGCCCGCACCACCAGGTGGGACTCGTCCGCGGGCAGCGTGTCGGCGCCCTCGCCGGTCACCTCGACCGACAGCCCGCCGTCGGTGACGCCGAACTCCAGGTCGTCGGCGCAGCTCAGGGCCAGGCCGGCGCAGTCGAAGGCGGGACCGAGGTTGGCGCTGGTCGCCGGGACGCGGATCCGGACCGAGGTGCGCGCGGCCGTGCTCACAGGCCGAGCTGCGCGGCCGCGACCGCCGCGTCGACCGGGACCGTCACCGGGGCCGGGGCGCCGGAGATGGCCCACTCCGGGTCCTTGAGCCCGTTGCCGGTCACGGTGCACACCACGCGCTGCCCGGGCTCGAGCCCGCCGGCCGCGGCGACCTTGAGCAGCCCGGCGACCGAGGCGGCCGACGCCGGCTCGACGAACACGGCCTCGCTGCGGGCGAGCAGCCGGTAGGCGGCCAGGATCTCCCGGTCGGTGACGGCGTCGATGAGGCCGCCGGACTCGTCGCGGGCGGCCAGCGCCTTGGTCCAGGAGGCGGGGTTGCCGATCCGGATGGCGGTGGCGATGGTCTGCGGCTGCTCGACCACGGCGCCGTTGACGATCGGGGCGGCGCCGGCGGCCTGGAAGCCCCACATGCGCGGCGTCCGGGAGGCGGTGCCGTCGGCGGCGTACTCGCGGTAGCCCTGCCAGTAGGCGGTGATGTTGCCGGCGTTGCCGACCGGCAGGCAGTGGACGTCCGGGGCGTCGCCGAGGACGTCGACGATCTCGAACGACGCCGTCTTCTGCCCCTCGATGCGGAACTGGTTGACGCTGTTGACCAGGCTCACCGGGTAGTCGATCGCGAGCTTGCTCGCCAGCGCCAGGCAGTCGTCGAAGTTGCCGTCGACCTGCAGCAGCTTGGCGCCGTGCACGAGCGCCTGGGCGAGCTTGCCCAGGGCGATCTTGCCCTGCGGCACGAGGACGGCGCAGACGAGCCCGGCGCGGGCGGCGTAGGCGGCCGCCGAGGCGCTGGTGTTGCCCGTGGAGGCGCAGATGACCGCCTGCGAGCCCTCCTCGACGGCCTTGGTGATCGCCATGGTCATCCCGCGGTCCTTGAAGGACCCGGTCGGGTTGGCGCCCTCGACCTTGAGGTACACGTCGCAGCCGGTGCGCCGGGAGAGCTCGAGCGCCGGCACGAGCGGCGTGGCGCCCTCCTGCAGGGTCACCACCGGCGTGCTCTCGCTCACGGGCAGCCGCGAGCGGTAGGCCTCGATGAGCCCCGGCCAGTGCGGCGACACGGCTCCGCGCAGCGTCCCGGTCATGACAGCCCCTCCACTCTCAGCACGCTCGTGACCCCGCGGACGGCGGGCATCTCCCGGAGCGCGGTGACGGTCGCCGACAGCGCCGCGTCCGGCGCGCTGTGCGTGACGATGACCAGCGTCGCGGCGTCCCCGTGCCCGTCCTGCCGCACGGTCGCGATGCTGACGTGGTGCCGGGCGAACTCCTGGGCGACCGTCGCGAGCACGCCGGGCTTGTCGGCCACGTCGAGGCTGACGTGGTAGCGGGTCGGCGTCTCGGCGATCGGCCGGGCCGGCAGCCCCGCGTAGGTGGTCACGCCGGGGCCGGCCGCGCCGGCGACCCGGTTGCGGGCCACCGCCACGAGGTCGCCGAGGACGGCGCTGGCGGTCGGCTCGCCCCCGGCCCCGCGGCCGTAGAACATCAGCTCCCCGGCGGCCTCGGCCTCGACGAAGACGGCGTTGAACGCGCCGTTCACGGCGGCCAGCGGGTGCGTGGTCGGGATCATCGCCGGGTGGACGCGCACCGCGACGGAGTCCCCGGAGCCGTTGGCCACCCGCTCGCAGATGGCCAGCAGCTTGACGGTGCAGCCGATCTCGGCCGCGCGGGCGACGTCGGTCGCGGTGACCGCGGAGATGCCCTCGCGGTACACGTCGCCGGCGGTGACCGGCGTGTGGAACGCCAGCGAGGCGAGGATCGCGGCCTTGGCGGCGGCGTCGAACCCGTCGACGTCGGCGGTCGGGTCGGCCTCGGCGTAGCCCAGGTCGGTGGCCTCGGCCAGCGCCTCGGCGAAGCCGGCGCCCGTCTCGGCCATGCGCGACAGGATGTAGTTGGTGGTGCCGTTGACGATGCCGACCACGCGGCGCAGCTGGTCACCGGCCAGGGACTCGCGCAGCGGCCGCAGCATCGGGATGGCCCCGGCCACCGCGGCCTCGTAGTACAGGTCCACGCCGGCCTCCGCGGCCGCCTGGTGCAGCTCGACGCCGTCGTCGGCCAGCAGCGCCTTGTTGGCGCTGACCACCGACTTCCCGGCGGCGAAGGCGGCCAGCAGCAGCGTGCGGGCCGGCTCGATGCCGCCGATGACCTCGACGACGAGGTCGACGTCGTCCCGGGTCACCAGCGCCTGCGCGTCGGTGGTCAGCAGGTGCGCGGGCACCTCCGGGTGCCGGTCGGGACGGCGGACGGCCACGCCGGCCACCTCCACCGGCCGGCCGATGCGGGCGGCGAGGTCGCCGCCCTGCTCGTCGAGCAGCCGCAGCACCGCTCCCCCGACGGTCCCGCAACCCAGCAGCGCGACCCGCAGCGGCCTCACGAGCGGGCCCCGGCGGCGTGCTCGGGGGCCGGCTGGTCGATCGCCGGCGAGGGGGCGGGCACGTCGGCGAGGACGGCGTCGAGGGCGAACACGTCGGACAGTGTCTGACGCCGCACGATCTCGGTGGCGACGCCGTCCCGCACGGCCACCACCGGCGGCTTGAGCAGGTAGTTGTAGTTGCTCGCCATCGACCAGCAGTAGGCGCCGGTGGCGGCCACGGCGAGCAGGTCGCCGGGGACGACGTCCGACGGCAGCCACAGGTCGCGGACCAGCACGTCACCGCTCTCGCAGTGCTTGCCGACGACGCGGCACAGCGCCGGCGGCGCGGTCGAGGTCCGGTTGGCCAGCACGCAGGTGTAGGACGCGTCGTAGAGGGCGGTGCGGATGTTGTCGCTCATCCCGCCGTCGACCGAGACGTAGTTGCGCACCGCCGGCGCGCCGGACGTGCCACCCGCGCCCAGCCGCACCGGCTTGATGGTGCCGATCTCGTACAGCGTGACCGTGCCCGGACCGGCGATCGCGCGGCCGGGCTCGACGGCCAGCCGGGGCACCGGGAGGTCGAGCGCCGCGCACTCGGCCGCCACGACGGCGCGCAGCCGCCGGGCGACGTCGGCCGGGGTGACCGGGTCGTCGTCGGGCAGGTAGGCGATGCCGAAGCCACCGCCGAGGTTCAGCTCCCCGAGCACCTGGCCGGTCGCCTGCGCGATCTGGCCGAGGAGCCCGACCACGCGGTGGGCGGCGGCCTCGAAGCCGGCGGTGTCGAAGATCTGCGAGCCGATGTGGCTGTGCAGGCCGGTCAGGTGCAGCGCCGGTTCACGGATCACGCGGACGGCGGCGGTGAGCGCGTCGCCGGTGGCGAGGGAGAAGCCGAACTTCTGGTCCTCGTGCGCGGTGGCGATGAACTCGTGGGTGTGCGCCTCGATGCCGACCGTGGTGCGGATCAGCACCGGCACCGGCGACCCGCCGGCGGCGACCCGCGCGGCGGCCAGCGGCACCAGCCGCTCGATCTCGTCGAAGGAGTCGACGACGACGTGCCCGATGCCGGCGTCGACGGCCAACCGCAGCTCGACCATCGACTTGTTGTTGCCGTGCAGCGCGATCCGCTCGGCGGGGAAGCCGGCGGCCAGCGCGACGGCGAGCTCGTTGCCGCTGCAGGCGTCCAGGTGCAGGCCGTCGTCGGCGATCCATCGGGCCACCTGGCCGCAGAGGAACGCCTTGGAGGCGTAGTGGACGTCGGCGTCGGTGAACGCGGTGGCGAACTCCTCGGCGCGGCCGCGGAAGTCGGCCTCGTCGAGCACGAACAGCGGGGTGCCGTGCTCCCGCGCGAGTTCGGTGACCGGGCGGCCGGCCAGGTGCAGCTCGCCGTCGACGCGGGTCGCCGAGCGCGGCCAGACGTGCGGGTCGAGCGCGCCGAGGTCGGCCGGCGGGGCGCCGACGGCCGCGGCCACCTCGAAGGCGCCGTGCAGCGGGCCCGCCGGGTGCGCCCTCACATCCGCTCCGGGGCGGAGACGCCGAGCACGCCCAGGCCGTTGCGCAGCACGACGGCGGTCGCGGCGCACAGCCACAGCCGGGCGGTGGTCAGCGGCGTGGCCTCCTCGTCGCCGCGCGGCAGCACCCGGCACGAGTCGTAGAAGCGGTGGTAGGTGCCGGCCAGCTCCTCCAGGTAGCGCGCCACCCGGTGGGGGGCGCGCAGCTCGGCGGCGGAGGTGACGATCCGCGGGAACTCCCCCAGCGCCCGCAGCAGGTCGTTCTCGCGCTCGTGGGTGAGCAGCGCGGCGTCGACGTCGGCGGCCGCACCGAGCGCCAGCCCCAGGTCGGTGGCGTTGCGCAGCACCGAGGAGATCCGGGCGTGCGCGTACTGCACGTAGAAGACCGGGTTGTCGTTGGTCTGCCGGCTCCACAGGTCGACGTCGATGTCGATCATCTGGTCGACCGAGGCGCGGGCGAGGGCGTACCGGGCGGCGTCCACGCCGATCGCGTCGACCAGGTCCGACAGCAGCACGATCGTGCCGGCGCGCTTGCTCATCCGCACCGGCTCGCCGCCGCGCAGCAGGTTGACCAGCTGGCCGATGAGGATCTCGAGGTGCTCGGCCGGGTCGTCGCCAGTGGCCGCGACCAGCGCCTTGTACCGGCCGACGTAGCCGGAGTGGTCGGCGCCCAGCATGATCACGACCCGGTCGAAGCCGCGGGCCCGCTTGTCGAGGTAGTAGGCGCAGTCGGAGGCGAAGTAGGTCGTCTCGCCGTCGGCCTTGACCAGCACCCGGTCCTTGTCGTCGCCGAAGGTGGTGGTCCGCAACCACACCGCGCCGTCGGACTCGTAGACGTGCCCCTGGTCGCGCAGCCGGCCGATCGCCTTCTCCACCGCGCCCGAGTCGTACAGCGACTTCTCGCTGAACCAGACGTCGAAGCCGACGCCGAAGTCCTCCATCGACCGGCGGATCTCGTCGACCATGAGCGCGACGCCGCGGTCGCGGAAGACCCGCACCTGCTCGGCCTCGTCGCGGCCGGTCACGTCGGGCTCGACGGCGACCACCTGCGCGGCGATGTCGGCGATGTAGGTGCCGCCGTAGCCGTCCTCGGGCACCGGCCGGCCGGTCGCGGCGGCCTGCAGGCTGCGGGCGAAGCGGTCGATCTGCGCGCCGGCGTCGTTGATGTAGTACTCGCGGGTCACGTCGGCGCCGCTGGCCTCGAGCAGCCGGCCGATCGCGTCGCCGACGGCGGCCCACCGGCTGCCGCCGATGTGCACCGGGCCGGTCGGGTTGGCCGAGACGAACTCCAGGTCCAGCCGGAGCCCGGCCAGCGCGTCGGTGCGGCCGTACCGCTCGCCGGCGGTGACCGCGTCGACGGCGATCCGGCCGAGCGCGCCCTGGGCGAGCGTGATGTTGAGGAACCCGGGGCCGGCGACCTCGACCCGGTCGATGCCCGGCAGCGCCCGCAGCTCCCCGGCGAGCACCTCGGCGACCTCGCGCGGAGGACGGCCGGCGGGCTTGGCCAGCCGCAGCGCGACGTTGGTCGCGTAGTCGCCGTGCTCGGGGTTCTTCGGGCGCTCGACCACCAGGTCGTCGGGGACGGCGACGGCGAGCGTGCCGCGCTCGACTGCCGCCCCGACCGCGGTCCGGACGAGGTCGCGCAACTGCTCGGGTGTCACCGCGCGATCGTACGGGGCCGGTCGCCGCGCCCCGCCGCTCCCCGTCCGACGTCCAGGGAGCGCTCAGGTCCGCGACCTAGACTGGCCGGTCGGGAGCAGCCACCGGACGAACCCGGCGCTCTCCCCCGGCCTGCACCCGGCGGGCCCCGCGAGGACGAGGAGACGCTGTGCCCAAGGACGGTAAGCCCGACGACGCCCGGAGCGCGCGGGGAGCGTCCGGCAAGGGCGGCTCGGCGTCCTCCGGCCGTGGCGGCAGCGGCTCCCGGCCGTCCGGCGCGCGCGGCGCCGGCAGCGCGGCGAAGGGCACGCCCGGCAAGGGCCCCGGGGGCCGCAGCGCCGCCGGCAAGGGCGGCGGCCGCACCCGGCCGGTGGCCAACGTGGTCACCCCCCAGCGGCCGTGGGGCCTGATCGCCGCCGCGATCGCCGTCGTCGTCTTCGCCGCGGCCGTGCTCACCTACGCGGTGCTGCAGGCGCGGGAGTCCGAGGCCGTCGCCGAGGACCCGGCGGGCAACATCGACGGCGTCGAGCAGTACGACTACTCGGCCGGCCAGGACCACGTGACCACGACCGTCGACTACTCGGAGACGCCGCCGGTCGGCGGTCCGCACGACGGCGTCTGGGCCGACTGCACCGGCACGGTCTACGACGTCGACATCCGGCACGAGAACGCCGTCCACGGCCTCGAGCACGGCGCGGTCTGGATCACCTACGACCCGGACCGGGTGTCCGCCGACGACATCGCCACGCTGAGCGAGCTGGTCGAGGGCACGCCCTACCGGATGATGTCGCCCTACGCCGGGCAGGACTCCCCGATCAGCATCCAGGCCTGGAACCACCAGCTGCAGGTCGACTCGGCCGACGACCCGCGGCTGGCCGAGTTCGCCGACGCGCTGACCCAGAACGACGCCAACACCCCCGAGCCCGGCGCCAGCTGCGAGAACCCGCAGTTCGCGGCGTCGCCGCTGCTCGCCGGCGCCCCCAGCGAGGGTGAGGACGGCATGCCCTCCGACGCGCCGTCGACCCCGACGGACCCGAGCGGCGCCACCGGGTCGACCGCGCCGTGACGTCCGTGCTCGAGCGCCCGGCCGCCGACGTCCCCGCCGCCCCCGCCCGCCAGCCCCTGCGGGTGGTGCTGCTGGCGGTGATCGCCGTCGGGCTCGTCCTGCTCGGGGGCGGGCTGGCCGTGGCGTTCGGGATCGGCGCCGACGAGGCGCCGGCCGCGCCGACGGCCGACTCGGTCGACGCCGGCTTCTCCCGGGACATGGCGGTCCACCACCTGCAGGGCGTGGAGATGGCCAACCTCGCGCTCGAGCGCAGCACCGACCCCGAGGTGCGCCAGCTCGCCTTCGACATCTCGGCCACGCAGACCAACCAGGCCGGCCGCATGCAGGGCTGGCTGGCGCTGTGGGACCTGCCGCTCACCGGCGCCGAGCACATGACGTGGATGAGCGACGACGCCATGGCCGGGCACGACATGTCCGGCATGGGCACGGGCGGCACCGACGGCGCCGTGATGCCCGGCATGGCGACCGAGGAGGAGCTGGCGCAGCTGCGCGACCTCACCGGTCCCGCCTTCGACGTCGAGTTCCTCCGGCTGATGACCCGGCACCACCAGGGCGGCGCGGAGATGGCCCGCTACGCCGCCGAGCACGCCGAGCAGGACGCGGTGCGGGCCCTGGCGCGTTCGATCGCCGAGGCCCAGGCCGCCGAGACGACGACGATGACGTCGATGCTCACCGCCCGCGGCGGGACGCCGCTGCCGCCGCCCTGAGCGGCGACCGACCGGGGGCCGACACCGCCGTCGGCCCGGCCGGGCGGGGCTGGTAACTTCCTCCCTGACCCGAGCCCCCGTAGCTCAGGGGATAGAGCACCGCCCTCCGGAGGCGGGTGCGCAGGTTCGAATCCTGCCGGGGGCACCTCTCGACACCACCGGCCGTCGGCCAGCCGACCTCCTCCCGCGCTCAGCCGCCGTCCGCCGGGCGGGTCAGCAGGTAGTAGGCGTACCGCTCGTCCAGCGCGTCCTGCGGCACGAGCTCGACGGTCTCGGGCACGAAGCCGCACCGCTGCGCGAGCCGCCAGAACTCGTCGATGCCGTACGTCGTCATCGACGCCAGCCCCGACCGGTAGGACCGGCGCCGTGGCCTCGTCAGCCACCGCCCGTCCGAGTACTTCACCTGGATCAGCGCGAGCCCGCCGGGGGTGAGCATGCGGTGCGCGATCCGCAGCAACCGCTCCCCGTACTCCGGGCTGGGGATGAGCTCGAAGACGTAGAAGCTGAGCCAGACGTCGCACCGGTCGACCTCGTCGAGTGCCGCCTCGGGGTCGTCGACGGCGATGCGGACCGGTCGCCAGGGGGTGTCGCTCACCGCGGCGACCTCGCTGCCGCACCGGCTGAGGGTCTCGGCCGAGACGTCGACACCGATGAACTCGTCGGCGCGGGGCGCGAAGTGGACGGCGTTCGCACCGCCCCCGCAGCCCCACTCCAGGACCCGCCCCCAGGGCCGGTCGAACCGCACCGTCCGCGTCCCGCGCTCGAACATCGTCAGGTGGCGACGGCCGATCTCCGGCCACAGGTCGTTGCCCGCGAACGCGGACTCGGTCCGCCAGTGGGCGTCGGACTGCCAGCCCGGGTCCCCGGGCTGCTGCCAGTAGGCCTGGGCGTCCGCGCAGATCCTGCGCTCGGAGTGCCGCAGCCCGGCGCCCGCGAGGACCCGCTGAGCGGCGTCCTCCGTCCGCCTGGCGATGCCCCTGACGTGTGCGAGTTCCATGGCGGCCCCCCGAGGACGGACTGCGAGTATCGGGTCCTGCGCCGCCGGCGGGAAGGGCCCACGGCCCTCCGCCGTACGCCCCGGGCCGGCACACCGCCGGCCCGGCTCCCGGGTTCAGTCCCCGCGCCGCACGGCGCCCGGGGCGACGCCGTTCACCCGCTTGAAGGCCCGGGAGAAGGCCGCCTCGGACCCGTAGCCGAGCTGCCGGGCGACCTCGCCGACCCGCGCGCCGCGGGCCAGTGCCCGGCCGGCGACGTGCATGCGGCGACGGGTGACGTACTGCACCGCCGGTTCGCCGGCCAGCTCGGTGAACCGCGCGGCGAATGCCGACCGCGACATCCGGGCCTCCAGCGCCAGCCGGGTCAGCGTCCAGTCGGCGCCCGGGTCCCGCAGCACGCGGGCCACGACGGGGCCCACCTGCGGGTCGCGCAGCGCGAGCAGCCAGCCCGGGCCGGTCTCCCCGGACTCCAGCCACCTCCGCACGACCTGGATCACGATCACGTCGGCCAGGCGGGTCACCACGGCCTCCGACCCCGGCCGGTCGTGCCGCACCTCCTCCGTCAGCAGCCCGAGCAGCACCGGCAGCCACGCCGGGCGCGCCGCGTCGCGCGCCGGCACCACGAGCACCGGCGGCAGCAGGTCCAGCAGCGGCTCGGCCCCGGGGCGCTCGGCCTCCAGCACCCCGCAGACCAGGCCGGTCCGGGCCCCGCCGCCGCCGATCCGCAGCACCGAGTAGTGCTCGCCCAGGAAGTCCTGCGGGAGCCGGTCGGCCCGCCCGGCGATCCGCGCCCCCGGCTCGCTGCGCAGCAGGTGCCCGCGACCGTGCGGGACCAGCGCCAGGTCGCCGGCGGCCAGCGGGTGCGTGGTGCCCGCGACCTCCAGCAGGCAGCTGCCCTCGGTCACCACGTGGAAGGTCAGGCACCCCTCGAGCACCGGCACCTCGACGCCCCAGGGGGCGGTGCCCTCCGCGCGGCTGTAGAAGGTCCCGCGCACGCGCAGGTCGGCGAACACCCCGCCCAGGGGGTCGACCGGCACCCACGGGACCGCGACCTCGGCTGCCATGGGAGGAGCCTGGCCGCCGCTGGACCGGGCGTCCAGCGTCCCCGGACGTCCGGTCATGTCTCTCGGACGGCCGGAGCTGCCGCGTCCCGCCCGCCGTCGCGACGCTGGAGCCCGCCGGCCACCAGGGCCGGCGGCGAGGCGGAGGAGACGGTCATGCGGGTGCTGGTGGTGGGGGCGACGGGCGGCTCGGGACGAGCGGCGGTGCGGGCGCTGCAGGACGGCGGGCACGAGGTGACGGCGTTCGCGCGGCGGGCGTCGTCGGCGTTCCCCGGTCTCCGCACGGTGGACGGCGACGCCACGGTCGCGGCCGACGTCGACCGGGCGGTGCGCGGCCAGGACGCCGTCGTCGTCACGCTCGGGATCAGCGAGAGCGCGCTGCGGGTGCGGCTGCGCGGCGCCGCCGGGACCGCCGCCGACGTGCGCTCGCGTGGCACGGCGGCGGTGGTGCGGGCCATGCGGGAGCACGGGGTCGGGCGGCTGGTGGTGCAGTCGTCGTACGGGGTCGGGCCGACCCGCGACCGGCTGCCGCTGTCGAGCCGGCTGGTGTTCGCGGCGCTGCTGCGCCCGCAGATCGCCGACCACGAGCGGCAGGAGGAGCTGGTGCGGGCCAGCGGCCTGGAGTGGACGGTCGTCCAGCCGGTCTACCTCACCGACGGCGCGGAGGAGGCCACGTGCTCACCGGCGGGCGACGTGCAGGGCTGGCGGGTCTCCCGCGCGGCGGTGGGCGGCGTGCTCGCCGGCACGGTGGCGGACCCGGCCCTGGCGGGCGCGACGCTCGCCGTGTCGGGGGTCAGCCCGGCTCCCCGGCGGTCGCGGCGGCGGGAACGGACCCTCGTCGCGGGGTGACGGCGCCGGGGACCGGGGTCCCCCGGCGGCGGGCGCTGCGGCGGTACCGGGCGGCGAACAGCGCCACGAGCAGGGCGAGGTCGGCGAGGTGGCCGCCGTGGTACATGACCTGGGCGGCCACCTCGACCTCCCGTGCGCCGAGCCGCGCACCCGGGGGCAGCTCCCCCGCGCGGGCGTACAGCAGCTGGGCCAGCACCGCGTGGGCTCCGCCGGCCGCGACGACGGCCGCCACGCGCACGCGGGTGCCCGGCCGCCGCGGCGCGGGATCCGGGCCGGCCACCGCCCAGGCGAACAGGCAGCCGGCGGCCAGCAGGTGGCCGTGCACTAGCGCGTGCACGGCCTCCGAGCGGGTGCTCAGCGCGTACAGCGGGGTGAGGTGGAGCAGGTACAGGCCGCCGGCGGTGAGGACGGCGCCGGTGCCCGGGTGCGTGAGCACGCGCAGCGCGGGCGCGTGCAGGGCGACGGCGAGCGGCCGCCGCGCGGCCGGGGTCAGCGCGCCGAGCAGCACGGTCAGCGGCGCGCCGAGGACCAGGGCCAACGGCGCCGCGGCGCCCAGGATGAGGTGCTGGACCACGTGGCCGGAGGCACCCGCGGCGGCCTCCTCGAGCGGCGGGGCGAGCGCGACGCCGACGAGCAGGCAGCCGAGCAGCCACGCCGCCGTCCGCCCGGTCGGCCAGTCACGGCCGCCGTCCCGGCGCACGCGGACCCCGGCCAGGTAGAGGGCGGCGGGCAGCAGCGCCGCGCCCCCGGCGAGCAGCCATCCTGCGGCGAGCGCGCCGGTCACGCCGGGTCGCGTCCCTCGCCGCGCGAGGCGAGCACCAGCGCCGTCCCGGCTCCGAGCAGCAGCACCGAGCCGCCGATCCAGGCGAGGTCGTAGGGCAGCAGGTCGACGCCGTAGCGCACCTGGTGCAGCCGGAACACCTTGTGGTCGACCAGCCCGTCGAACAGCTGGAACGCGCCGAGGCCGGTGACGAACCCGGCGACGGCCGACCGGTGAGCCAGCGCGCCGGCCCGCCGCGCGTCCGCCAGCCGGAAGGCGCCGGCGACGAGGAGCACCAGGTAGACCGTCTGCAGCAGCCCGTCCGACAGCAGCCCGACGGCGGTGCTCGACCGGTCGTAGAAGTGGTGCCAGCCCAGCACCAGGTGGAAGACGACGACGTCCGCCGCCGCCATGACGCCGACGCCGAGCATCGCCCCGGTCAGCAGCGAGCGGCGGCGGGCGAGTGGGCGCGGCACGGCGGTCACGTCCTGCGGGGTGCCCGGCCACGGCGCCGCCACACCGCCGCCCGCGTCCTGCTACAGCCGGTGGACCGGCCCGACCGGCATCCGGTTAACGTCCGGGGCATGGAGCACAACGGGGTGCAGCGCACCAGCGTCGGGGACGTCGAGATCGCCTACGAGAGCTTCGGGTCGCCCGGGGACACCCCGCTGCTGCTGGTCATGGGGCTGGCGACGCAGATGGTCGGCTGGCCGGACGGGTTCTGCGAGGCGCTGGCGGCGCGCGGACTGCACGTCGTCCGGTTCGACAACCGCGACATCGGGCTGTCCACCCACCTCGACGACGCCGGCGCCCCCGACGTGGTGTCGCTGCTCGCCGGCACCGGCACCGCGCCCTACGCCCTCGCCGACATGGCCGACGACACCGCGGGCCTGCTCGACGCCCTCGGCTGGGACAGCGCGCACGTGGTCGGCGCCTCGATGGGCGGGATGATCGCCCAGATGCTGGCCATCCGGCACCCGCAGCGGGTGCGCAGCCTGACCTCGATCATGTCGACGACCGGTGACCGCAGCGTCGGCAGCCCGGCCGAGGTGGCCCTCGGCGTGCTGCTGGCCCCGGCGGCGCGCACCCGCGAGGAGGCGCTGCAGCGGGCGGTCGACACCTACCGGGTCATCGGCTCCCCCGGCTTCGAGTTCGACGAGGAGTCCCTGCGCGAGCGGGCCGGCCTCTCCTTCGACCGGGCCCACGACCCGGCCGGCGTCGCCCGCCAGCTCGCGGCGATCCTCACCACCGACGACCGCACGCCGCACCTGGGCGAGATCGCGGTGCCGACGCTGGTCGTCCACGGCGCGCAGGACACGCTGGTCGACGTCAGCGGCGGGCGCGCGACCGCGGCGGCGATCCCCGGCGCGGAGCTGTGGGTGGTCGAGGGCATGGGCCACGACCTGCCGCGCGAGCTGTGGGGCGACCTGGTCGACCGGATCGCCGGGCTCGTGGAGCGGGGCGAGGCCGCCCGCTGAGGCCGCCCGCCGAGGCCGCCCGCTGACGCCGGGTCAGCCCGGCAGCGGGCGGACGACGACCGAGGAGACGACCAGCTCGGGCACCGGCACCCCGGTCTGCCCGGCCGGGGCCTTGGCCGGGAAGTCGAACACCCCGAGCATCAGCTGCACGGGGTAGTCGGGGGCCTGGCCGACCCGGCGGACCACCTCGCCGTCGACGCTGAACACCAGCGCGCCGGGCGACCAGTCGACGGCGTAGGTGTGGTCCCGGCTGACGTCGAGGGCCATCGGCTCGGCCGCGAACTCCTCGGTCAGCCGGGGGTCGCGGAAGCGGTGCAGGCCCATGCCGACCGCCGCCGTCCCCTCGGTGACGGTGTCGCCGAACACCTCCGCCACGCAGATCTCGCCGGAGTGCTCCGGCACGTCCTCGATGCCCGACAGCCAGAAGGCGAACATCGACCGGTCGGTGACCGTGGCCCGCATGGTCGCCTCGAGGTGGCCGTGGGTGGGCGTGAGCCCGCGGAAGTCGGGTTGCTCCTCGCGCACGACCAGCCCCTCGGCGAAGGGCTGCTGCCCGCTGGTGCTGCCGAGCGGGCCGGCCAGGCAGGCCGTCTGGAGGCAGGAGACCCGCAGCGGCTCCGCGTGCAGGTCGGGGCACCACAGCGGCTGGTCGGCGGGGATCGTCAGCCGCAGCTCGCCGTCCCCCACCTCGTACGTCGCCGCCGACTGCGCCCGCGAGCTCCAGTGCGGCAGGTAGTACGGGAACCAGACGTCGAGGTCGAGGTCGTGGCCGGGGAACCGCTCGTCCAGGGTGTCGGGCACGGCGGCACCGTAGGAGGCGCCACCGACAGCGCTCAACTGGTGAGCAGGCCGCCCTCGACCGGGATGGTCGTGCCGGTGACGTAGCCGCCGGCCGCGCTGACCAGGAAGACCAGGGCGGCGGCGAGCTCCATCGGGTCGCCCGGCCGGCCGACCAGCACCCGGCCCAGCTGCTGGTCGATGTAGCCCTCGGGGTACTGCTCGGTCATCTCGGAGTCGAAGAAGCCCGGGGCCAGGGCGTTGACGCGGATGCCCTTGCGGCCGGTCCACTGCTGCGCGAGGTCACGGGTCAGCCCGATCAGGCCGGCCTTGCTGGCGGCGTAGGCGGCCTGCGGCAGCCCGGCGGTGGTCAGCCCCAGGATGCTCGAGATGTTCACGATGGAGCTGCCCGGCTGCATCACCCGCCCGCACGCCTGGGCCATCCAGTAGCAGCCGTTGAGGTTGACGTCGATGACCGAGCGGAACTGCTCGGGCGTCTCGCGCGTGGCCGGCACCGCGGTGCCGATGCCCGCGTTGTTGACCAGCACGTCGACCCGGCCGAACTCGGCGATCGTCGCGTCGACCAGCGCCTGGCAGTCCTCGGGGCTGGAGACGTCGGTGCGCACGGTGATCGCCCGCCGGCCGGCCGCCTCGACCGCCTCGCGGGTGGCGGTCAGCCGGTCCTCGCGCCGCGCGCCGAGCGCCACGTCGGCACCGGCCTGCGCCAGCGCCCGCGCGAAGACGACGCCGAGACCGGACGACGCCCCCGTCACGATCGCCACCTTCCCGTCGAGCCGGAACATGTCCAGCACGTTCTGGTCGACGCCCTCGTCCGCCACGCGTGTCCCCTTCGTCGGTGCCGCCTCCCCCCGAGCCTGTCGCCCTCCGGGGGAGCGCGCCACCGCGGGCGGCGAGTCGTGTGCGGTAGACCACACCGGGCTCTGGGTAGGGCCCGGTCCTCCCGAGGGAGGAGTCCCGATGAGCGACCTCGCGCAGCACGTCGTCGACACCGCCGGGGCCCACGGCGACCGCTGCGCGGTCGGGGCGCCCGTGGCGGTGGGGCCGTGAGCGGCCCGCCGCGGTGGCGGCAGGCGTTCGACGCCGCCGAGCAGCGGGTCACCCCGCACGCCGACCGGCTGGTGCGCACCCCCGGCTTCGCCCTCGGGGTGACCCTGCTCCGACGGGCGCAGGTGCTGGCCCGCGACACCGCCCGGGACGTCTCCGCGCGGGCCTGGCACCTGGTCAACCTGCCGGCCGGCAGTGACGTGGCCCGCCTGCGCGCGCAGCTCGGCGCGCTGGACCGGGAGGTCCGCCGGCTGACCCTGCAGCTGGAGAACGAGCGGCGCCGCCCCGGCCGCCCGACCGCCGGCAGCCCCACCCCCGACGAGGAGCCCGATGCCTCCCCTGCCCAGGCCCCCTCTGCCGGACCCGCGGACGGTCCTCGACCGGGTCCGCCGCGACGTCGAGCGCAACGCCCTCCGCGCCCGTAACGGGATCAGGCTGGTCGCCGGCGTCGACCGGCCCGGCGTGGGCTGCACGCCGAAGGACGTCGTCTGGCAGCGCGGGCGCACCCAGCTGTGGCACTACCGCAACGACCTCGAGGGCAACGGCGGCGTGCGGTACTCCCCACCGCTGCTGATCGTGTTCAGCCTGGTCAGCCGCAGCTACATCCTGGACCTGCAGCCCGGCAACAGCTTCGTCGAGCAGCTGCTCGACGCGGGCTTCGACGTGTACATGCTGGACTGGGGCGAGCCGGACGAACGGGACGCGGAGAACCGGCTCGAGGACTACGTGGACGACTACGTCCCGGCGGCGGTCGACCGGGTGCTGGAGATCTCCGGCTGCGGCGAGGTCAACCTCTTCGGCTACTGCTTCGGTGGCGACCTCTCCCTGCTGTACGCCGCCCACCACCCCGACGCGCCGCTGCGCAGCCTCACCGTGCTGGCCACGCCGGTCGACTTCCGGCACATGGGGCCGCTGGCCGACGTGTTCCGCGTCGGCGGGCTGGAGGTCGACCAGGTCGTCGACGCCGACGGCAACGTCCCGCCACGGGTCGTCGTCCAGGGCTTCCGGTCGCTGACGCCGACGGCGGAGGTCACCCGGTACGTGACCCTCTGGGAACGGCTGTGGAACGACGAGTACGTGAACTCCTACCAGGCGATGACCGGCTGGGCCGACGACCACGTGCCCTTCCCTGGCGCCGCCGCGCGCGAGACGGTGCGGATGCTCGTGCGCGACAACGGCATGGTCACCGACCGGCTGACCGTGGCCGGCGACCGCGTCCACCTGCGCGACGTCCGGGTCCCGTTCCTCACCGTCCGGGCCGACCGCGACCACATCGTGCCGCCGGACGCGACCGCCCCGCTGATCGACCTCGTCGGCTCCGAGGACAAGCACGAGCTGCGGCTGCCGGCCGGGCACATGGGCCTGGTGGTCGGGCGGACGGCGGCGCGGACGACGGTGCCGACCATCCTCGACTTCCTGCGGCGGCGCAGCGACGAGGTCGCCCCCGCCGACTCCGTCCGCCCCGACGCCGCCGCCGAGGCCTGACGTGGCCCTCACCGACCTGCGCCCGGAGCACTGCGAGGCGCTCCTGCGGTTCTTCCGCGAGCTGCCCGAGGGCGACCTCACCTTCATCGAGGAGGAGGTCACCGACCCCGACGTCGTCCGCGCGTGGGCGCGCGGCGAGGGCGGCGGCTCCCGGTGGGTCGCGGTCGACGAGGGCTCCGACGGCGCGGTGGTGACCGGCTACGTCGCCGTCCGCCCGCTGCCCGGGTGGTCGGACCACGTCGGCCGGCTGCGGCTGGTCGTCGCGCCCGCCGCCCGTGGCTCCGGGCTCGGCCGCGACCTCGCGCGCCACGCCCTGGTGCAGGCGGTGTCGGCCGGCCTCACCAAGATCGTCGTCGAGGTGATGGCGGAGCAGGGCGCGGCGCTCGCCCTGTTCACCGGGCTGGGGTTCCGCGGGGAGGCCGTCCTCGTCGACCACGTCCGCGACCGCGAGGGCCGGCTGCGCGACCTGATGGTGCTGGCACACCACGTCGGCGACACCTGGGCCGGGATGGACGCCGTCGGCCTGGCCGAGGCGCTGGGCGACGGTCCTGCCTGACCTCACCGGCGCACAGCCGTCGTCGGAGGTCATCGCGACCGTCCCCGTGCCGTCACCGGCCCGACACCTCGGCCACCGACGCTGCTCGGCGTGAGCCCGACGCTGATCGCGCCCGCCGCCCCCGAGCCCGCCGCCCCCCGCCTCCGCCGGCTCCGCACCGCCGCCGTACTGGCCGGCGCCGGGCTGCGGCCGGGCACCTCCCGCCGCGCCGCCGTGTGCGGCGCCGCCCGCCTGCTGACCGCACTCGGCGTCCGGGTGCGCGTGCAGGCGCCGCTGGTCGCCTGGCCCCGCGTGCGGCCCGGCTCCCCCGGCGTCCTCGTGGTCGCCGACTCCCGCTCCGACCTCGCCCACCTGGCACTGACCACCGCCGTCCCCGGGACCGTCGCCGTCGAGGGCCGCCCCGGCCGGCACGCCCGCGCCCTGCGGCTGCCGGTGCTGCCGGCGTCGGCCGACGCGATCGCCGCCGCCCTGCGCGCCGGCACGACGGTGACCGTGCGGCCCGGCGCCGACGGCCGCCTGTCCCCCGCCGGCTTCGCGGCCGCCGCGGCCACCGGTGCCCCCGTGTGCCCGGTCGCCGTGCGGAGCCGGCCGGGCGCCGGGGTCACGGTCGTGGAGCTGCACCTGCTGCCCGAGGTGGCGGGCGCGACCGGGGACCCGGCGGCGCTGGCCGACGGCGCCCGCCGCGCGCTGACCGCACTCCCCGGTGGCCTGGCTGCAGGGGCCCGCCCCGAGCCTGCGAGGGGTGGCGGGCAGCGGGGTCCTGCTACTCGGTGACCCGCCCCTCCCGGACGTCGAGGCGGCGGGTCGTGTCGACCGCCTCCAGCATCCGGCGGTCGTGCGTCACCAGCAGCAGCGTGCCGCGGTAACCGGCCAGCGCCTGCTCCAGCTGCTCGATGGCCGGCAGGTCCAGGTGGTTGGTCGGCTCGTCGAGCACCAGCACGTTGACCCCGCGCGCCTGCAGCAGCGCCAGCCCGGCGCGGGTGCGCTCCCCCGGCGAGAGCGTCTCGGCCGGGCGCAGCACGTGGTCGGCCACGAGCCCGAACTTGGCCAGGAGCGTGCGCACCTCGGCGGTCGGCCGGTCGGGCACCTCGGCCGAGAAGACGTCGAGCAGCGGCTCGGGGCCCACGAAGCGGCCGCGGGCCTGGTCGATCTCGCCGATCCGCACCGCCGGGCCGAGCGACCCGCTGCCCTCGTCGAGCGCGACCCGGCCGAGCAGGGCGGCCAGCAGCGTCGTCTTGCCGGAGCCGTTGGGGCCGGTGATCGCCACCCGGTCCCCCCAGTCGACCTGCAGGTCCACCGGGCCGAGGGTGAAGCCGCCCCGCCGGACGACGGCGCCGCGCAGCGTCGCCACGACCGCTCCCGCCCGCGGCGCCGCGGCGATCTCCATCCGCAGCTCCCACTCCTTGCGGGGCTCCTCGACCACCTCCAGCCGCTCGATCCGCCGCTCGGTCTGCTTGGCCTTGGCGCCCTGCTTCTCCGCGGTCGACCGGTTGTGGGCCACGATGTGCTTGTCGGGGTCCTTCTTCTTCTTGACCGCGTCCCGCACGCCCTTGGCCAGCCAGTTGCGCTGCATCCGCGCCCGCGCCTCGAGCTCCGCCTTCGTGTCGGCGTACTCCTCGTACTCCTCGCGGGCGTGCCGGCGGGCGACCTCCCGCTCCACGAGGTAGCTCTCGTAGCCCCCGTCGTGCACCCGGACCAGCTGCTGCGCCAGGTCCAGCTCGACGACCCGGGTGACCGTCCGCGCCAGGAACTCCCGGTCGTGGCTGACCACCACGACGCCGCTGCGCGCGCCGGTGACGAAGCGCTCGAGCTGGTCCAGCCCGGCCAGGTCCAGGTCGTTGGTCGGCTCGTCGAGCAGCAGGACGTCGTAGCGGGACAGCAGCAGCGCGGCCAGGCCCACCCGCGCGGCCTGCCCGCCGGACAGCCCCGCGGTGACCGCGTCCAGCGCGACGCCGGGGGCGACCTCGGCCACCACCTGCTCCGCCCGCTCGTCCAGGTCGGCCCCGCCGAGCGCCAGCCAGCGCTCCAGCGCCTCGGCGTACTCGTCGTCGGCCCCGGGCTCGCCCGCGGTGAGCCGCTCGGTCGCGGCCTCCATCGCGGCCTGGGCCGCGGCCACACCGGTCCGCCGGGCCAGCAGCCCGGCGACGGTCTCCCCCGGCCGCCGCTCGGTCTCCTGCGGCAGGTGGCCCACGGTCGCGTGCGGCGGGCTCAGCGCGATGCTGCCGGACTCGGCGGGCAGCTCGCCGGCGAGGATGCGCAGCAGGGTCGACTTGCCGGCGCCGTTGACGCCGACCAGCCCCACGACGTCACCCGGGGCGACCACGAGGTCGAGACCGGAGAACAGGACGCGGGCGCCGTGGCCGGCGGCCAGCTCCCGGGCGACGAGGGTGGCGCTCACGGGACACCAGCCTGCCAGGGCGGCTCAACCGGGTTCGCGCTCGTCCGCCGGGTCGTCGTCCTCCTCCTGCTCGAGGACGTCGTCGGCGATCTCGTCGAGCATCCCCTCGAAGGCCGGGTCCTCCTCGCCGGGCGGACGGCGGCGCAGCAGCCACGGCTGCAGGTGGTCGTAGCCGCGCACCGACACCCGGCGCAGCGGCCGCACCCGGTAGGCGGGCAGTCCGCGCAGGCGGCGGGCGAGCTCCCGGTCGACGAGCACGGTGCCGTGCCGGGCCACCGAGGTGAGCCGGCTGGCCAGGTTCACCACCGGTGAGTAGACGTCGCCGAGGTGGGTCAGCACGGTCCCGTACGCGGCCCCCACGCGCAGCGGCGGCCGGTCCGGGGCGTCCCAGGCCTCGGGCAGGTCCAGGGCGATCTCGGCCGCCGCGGCCGCCGTCGTCGCGGTGAACAGGACGCCGTCCCCGACCGTCTTGACCACCCGGCCGGCCCGCCGGGCGACGACCTCGGCGGCGATCGACTCGAAGTCCTCGATCATGGCGCCGAGCTCCCGGCCGCCCATGCCGCGGCTGCGCGAGGTGTAGCCGACCAGGTCGGCGAAGCCGACGGCGAGCTCGCGGCGGTCCCCGCCCACGCCGCCGGTGGCCTGCAGCCGCTCGGCGTTGGCGGCGAGGTGCCGGCGCCAGACGTAGTCCTGCACCGCGCGCAGCACCGGCAGCAGCCGCTGGGCGGCCTCGATCACCCGGTCGACGTCGAGATCCCCGGTACCCCCGGCGGTCCGGACGAGGGTCTCGGCGAGCAGGTCGGCCTGCCAGTCGGCCAGCCGCGACAGCGCCTGGGCCAGCGCCCGCGCGATGGAGGCCTCGGTGTTCTCGTCGACGAACCCGGCGTCGATGAGCGACGACAGCAGGCCCAGGGCGTGCACGTCGGCGTCGGTGAAGACGACGGCGTCGTCGGCGACGTCCGGGAAGCCCAGCGCCCGCCACAGCCGCTGCGTGCGCGCCGGCGGCATCCCGGCCATCTCCGCCACCTGGTGCCGGGTCCAGCGGCGGGGACCGCCGAGCAGCAGCCGCTCCAGGGCGTCGCGGGCCTGCCCGCCCGGGTCGGCACCCGGCTCGTCCACCGCCGACCGCCCGGAGCTCAGCCGGTCGTGTGGACGACGAGCACGTCGCAGCCCGACCGGCGGGTGGCGTCGGCCGGCACCGATCCCAGCAGCCGGCCCTTGACGCTGTTCAGGCCGCGGTTGCCGACGACCAGCAGGTCGGCCTCCTCGCGCCGCACGACCTCCATCAGCACCTCCACCGGCGAGCCGGCGACCGCCACCGACCGCACCTGGCCGGCGCCGGCCGACGCGGCCCGCTCGGCGGCCGCCCGCACCGTCTCGTCGGCCGGTGACGAGCCGACCACCTGGTAGGCCTCGTCGCCGAGCACGTCCTGGGCGCGGGTGAGCTCGCGGTCGTCGGTCTCGGTCGGCAGGTAGGCGCAGGCGATGACCAGCTGCGCGCCGCACGCGCCCGCCAGGGCCCCGGCCCGGTCCACGGCCCGCAACGACGACTCCGAGCCGTCCGTCCCGACGACCACCGTGCGATACCCGCTCACGTCCGCCCGCTCCGCTCTGTCGACCCGTCGCCGGACTGTAGGTGACCGGCGAGCCCTGCGCGCCCGGTGCAACGAGGACGGGAGCGGCAGGACACGGCGAACTCTTCGCGAACTGTTCGCAAGAAGCTCCGCCGGTGCGGTTGGATGATCACGCCAGTCCCCCGAGCCCCCCGAGGAGGGCGTCATCGCCACGGGCAGCACCGCCACCGGCAGCACCACCACCGGGAGCCCGGTCCCCCACGACCCGGTCCGGGTCGAGGTCACCGGGCTGACCAAGACCTTCGGCGCCGTCCGGGCCGTCGACGACCTGAGCTTCACGGTCGAGCCGGGGTCGGTGACCGGCTTCCTCGGACCCAACGGGGCGGGCAAGACGACGACGCTGCGGATGGCCCTGGGCCTGCTCGTGGCCGACAGCGGCGGGGCGACCTTCAACGGCCGCCCCTACCGCGACCTGCCCGAGCCGACCCGGACGGTGGGCGCGGTCTTGGAGACGGCCTTCCACCCCGCGCGGTCGGGCCGCAACCACCTGCGCGTCTACTGCCGGGCCGCCGGCTTCCCGCTCACCCGCGCCGACGAGGTGCTGCACCAGGTCGGCCTCGCCGACGCGGGCGGCCGCCGCGCCGGGGGCTACTCCCTCGGCATGCGGCAGCGGCTGGCCCTCGCGACCGCGCTGCTCGGGGACCCGGCGGTGCTGGTCCTCGACGAGCCGGCCAACGGGCTGGACCCCGAGGGCATCCAGTGGCTGCGCGGCTTCCTGCGCCACCTCGCACACGTGGAGGGGCGGACCGTCCTGGTCTCCAGCCACCTCCTGGCCGAGGTCGAGCAGACCGTCGACCGGGTGGTGATCGTCGGCGCGGGCCGGCTCGTCCGCGAGGGCTCGATCGCCGAGCTGCGGGCGGGCGCGGAGGGAGCAGGCAGCGTCGTCGTCCGCAGCCCCGAGGCCGCGCGCCTCGCCCCGCTGCTGGAGGGCCCGGGCCGCTCCGTCGCCGTCGAGGACGGCACCCGGCTCACCGTCACCGGCGCGACCACCGACCAGGTGGGCGCGACCGCGTTCGCCGCCGGGGTCGAGCTGCACGAGCTGGCCTCCCGGTCCAGCGGCCTGGAGCAGATCTACTTCCAGCTCACCAGCGGCACCGAGCAGTACGCCGCCGCACCCGCCGGCAGCGCCCGGACCGAGGGGGACCTCCGATGAGCGCGCTGGTGCGGTCCGAGTGGACCAAGCTGTTCACGACGCGGACGTGGCTGGGCATGCTGCTCGGCGCGTGCGCCCTGGCCGGCGGCTTCGCCGCGCTGTTCACCGGGCTGGCCGGCGAGGAGGGGCTGCCTGCGCTGGGCAGCGACCAGTTCGAGGAGCTCGTCTTCTCGGTGGCGGCCAACGCCAGTGTCTTCCTCCTCATCCTGGGGATCATCGGGATGACCCAGGAGTACCGGCACCGGACGGCGACGCCCACCTTCCTGACCACACCCCGCCGCGGCCGCGTCATCGCCGCCAAGGTGCTCGCCTACGCCCTCGTCGCGGTGCCCATGGCGCTGGTCGTCCTCGTGGTGACCGTCGTCGTCGTCCAGCTGTACGCCGGCGCGCGGGGCGGGGCGCCGTCCCTCGGCGGGGACAACCTGCGCACGCTGGCCGCCTCCGGGCTGGTCCTCGTGGTGTTCACCGTGATCGGCGTCGGGGTCGGCGCCCTGGTGCGCAACCAGGTCGGGGCGATCGTCGGCTCGCTGGTCTACCTCAACGTCGTCGAGCCGATCGTCGCCTCCATCGGCGCGATCTCGGGGGCCTACAAGTGGCTGCCCGGCGGCGCGGTGCAGGCCATCACCTCCGACTTCGAGGCCCCCGACCTGCTCGAGCCCTGGCAGGGGGCGGTGCTGCTGCTGGCCTACGGGCTCGTCGCCGCGCTCGTGGGCACCGTGCTGGCCAGCCGCCGCGACGTGGTCTGAGGCCGCCGCGGCCGGGTGGGGCGGGGTCGCCGTGCCCCAGCGGCCCCGCTGGTCACGTGCGGCCGGGCCGCCCCGACGCCCGCCGGTCCGGAGCAACCGGCGGGCGTAGAGTCGGACACCGGTCCAGACACGTCCAACCGATGCGAAGAAGGCACTCGACCCCGTGTCAAGCGTGAGCCCCTCCCGGCCGTCCACCTCCTCCTCCCCGTCCTCCGCGGTGGCCGGCTTCGGCACCAACGAGTGGCTGGTCGAGGAGATGTACCAGCAGTACCTCGCCGACCCGTCCAGCGTGGACCAGGCCTGGCACGACTTCTTCGCCGACTACCGGCCGGGCAGCCCCGTGTCGGCCGGCGACGACCGCGAGCAGCCCCCGGCGCCCGCGCCGGAGCCGGCGGCGCAGCAGCCCTCGGCCCCGGCGCAGCAGGCGGCCCCGGCAGCCGAGCCGGCGGAGCCCGCCGCCGGCAACGCCGCCAAGCCGGCCGCGAGGCCCGCGCCCGCGGCCCCCGCCGTCGGCATCGAGCCGAAGACCGAGGCCACCGTGGTCGCCCGTGCCGCCGACCGCACCGACCAGCAGCAGAAGGCCGCGCCGGCGCCCCAGCCGGCCAAGAAGCAGCCGGCCGCCACCGGCGAGGGGCCGAAGCAGTCCCCGCTGCGCGGCGCCGCGGCCAGCGTCGTGAAGAACATGAACGCCTCGCTGACCGTCCCGACGGCCACCAGCGTGCGCGCGGTGCCGGCGAAGCTGCTCGCCGACAACCGGATCGTCGTCAACAACCACCTCGCCCGCGCCCGCGGCGGGAAGGTCTCCTTCACGCACCTGATCGGCTACGCGCTGGTCCGGGCGCTGGACGACTTCCCGAACATGAACAACGCCTTCGCCGAGGTCGACGGCAAGCCGGTGCTGGTCCAGCCCGAGCACGTCAACTTCGGCCTGGCGATCGACCTGCCCAAGCCCGACGGCTCCCGGTCGCTGGTCGTGGCCTCCATCAAGGCCGCCGAGACCATGGACTTCGCCCAGTTCTGGGCGGCCTACGAGGACGTCATCCGCCGCGCCCGGCAGAACAAGCTGACCCTCGAGGACTTCCAGGGCACCACCATCAGCCTGACCAACCCGGGCACGATCGGCACCAACCACTCGGTGCCGCGGCTGACCGCCGGCCAGGGCGCGATCATCGGCGTCGGGGCCATGGAGTACCCGGCCGAGTTCCAGGGGATGAGCCCCGAGGCCCTCACCGACCTCGGCGTCTCCAAGATCATCACGCTGACCTCGACGTACGACCACCGGATCATCCAGGGCGCCGAGTCCGGCGACTTCCTCCGCCGGCTGCACGCGCTGCTGCTGGGCGAGGACGGCTTCTACGACGACGTCTTCCGGTCGCTGCGCATCCCCTACGAGCCGGTGCGCTGGATGCCCGACGTGCGGGTCAGCCGCGAGGGGCAGATCGACAAGGAAGCCCGGGTCATCGAGGTCATCGAGGCCTACCGGCGCAACGGCCACCTCATGGCCGACACCGACCCGCTCGAGTTCAAGGTCCGCACCCACCCCGACCTGGACATCCTCCAGCACGGGCTGACCCTCTGGGACCTCGACCGCACGTTCCCCGTCGGCGGCTTCGCCGGCGAGCGGATGATGGCCCTGCGCGACATCCTCGGCGTGCTGCGCAACTCCTACTGCCGCACGGTCGGCGTGGAGTACATGCACATCACCGACCCCGAGGAGCGCGAGTGGATCCAGAAGCGGGTCGAGCTCAAGGCCGAGCAGCCCGACCGGGAGAAGCAGAAGCACGTCCTCGGGCGGCTGAACGCCGCTGAGGCGTTCGAGACCTTCCTGCAGACCAAGTACGTCGGCCAGAAGCGGTTCAGCCTCGAGGGCGGCGAGTCGGTCATCCCGCTGCTCGACGAGGTGCTCATCGCCTCCACCGACCACCAGCTGGACGAGGTCGCCATCGGCATGGCCCACCGCGGCCGGCTGAACGTGCTGGCCAACGTCCTCGGCAAGAGCTACGCCAAGATCTTCGGCGAGTTCGAGGGCAACATCGACCCGGGGACCGTCCAGGGCTCCGGCGACGTCAAGTACCACCTGGGCGCCGAGGGGACCTTCCGCAACCCGCTGGAGGACGGCAAGGAGATCGCCGTCTCGCTGGCCAGCAACCCCTCGCACCTGGAGACGGTCAACCCGGTGCTCGAGGGCGTCGTCCGGGCCAAGCAGGACATGATCGACAAGGGCGAGAACGGCTTCACGGTCCTGCCCGTCCTGCTGCACGGCGACTCCGCGTTCGCCGGCCAGGGCGTGGTCCAGGAGACGCTGAACCTCTCCCAGCTGCGCGGTTACCGCACCGGCGGCACCGTGCACGTCGTCATCAACAACCAGGTCGGCTTCACCACCAGCCCGGCCGCGGCCCGCTCGAGCCTCTACTCGACCGACGTCGCGCGGATGATCGGCGCCCCGGTCTTCCACGTGAACGGCGACGACCCCGAGGCCTGCGTGCGGGTGGCGCGGCTGGCGGTCGACTACCGGCAGGCGTTCAAGAAGGACGTCGTCATCGACCTGGTCTGCTACCGCCGCCGCGGGCACAACGAGGGCGACGACCCGTCGATGACCCAGCCGCTGATGTACGACATCATCGACCGCAAGCGCTCGGTCCGGAAGCTCTACACCGAGGCGCTGATCGGCCGCGGCGACATCACGCTGCAGGAGGCCGAGGAGGCGCTCAAGGACTACCGCGGCCAGCTGGAGCGGGCCTTCGCCGAGACCCACGACGCCCGCGACACCTCCAAGCCCGAGCCGGTCATGGACCCGCGCACGGCGCAGGAGTCCGACGTCGCCACCGCCATCTCCACCGAGGTGCTCAAGGCGATCGGCGACGCGCACGTCTCCTTCCCGCCGGACTTCACCCCGCACCCGAAGCTGCAGAAGATGCTCGAGCGGCGCGCGGCGATGGTCAGCGAGGGCGGCATCGACTGGGCGATGGGCGAGCTGCTCGCCTTCGGGTCGCTGCTCATGCAGGGCATCCCGGTGCGCCTGGCCGGTCAGGACTCCCGCCGCGGCACCTTCGTGCAGCGGCACGCCGTCCTCATCGACCGGGAGACCGCCGCCGAGTACACCCCGCTGCTGCACCTGGGCGAGGACCAGGCGAAGTTCTTCGTCTACGACTCGCTGCTGTCGGAGTACGCCGCGCTGGGCTTCGAGTACGGCTACTCGGTGGCCAACCCCAAGGCGCTGGTGCTGTGGGAGGCGCAGTTCGGCGACTTCGTCGACGGCGCGCAGATGGTCATCGACGAGTTCATCAGCTCCGGTGAGGCCAAGTGGGGCCAGCGCTCCGGCGTGGTCCTGCTGCTGCCGCACGGCCTCGAGGGCCAGGGCCCGGACCACTCCAGCGGCCGGATCGAGCGGTTCCTGCAGCTGTCGGCCGAGAACAACATGACGGTCGCCAACTGCACGACGCCGGGCAACTACTTCCACCTGCTCCGCCGCCAGGCGCTGTCGGACGTGCACCGGCCGCTGGTCGTCTTCACGCCGAAGTCGCTGCTGCGCTCGCGCGCCGCGGTCAGCGCGGTCTCGGAGTTCACCGACCAGGGCTTCCAGCCGGTCCTGCCCGACCCGGGGGTGGGCGGGCAGCCGCTGGACGACGGCGCGGTGCGCCGGGTGCTGCTGTGCAGCGGCAAGGTCGCCTACGACCTCATGGCGCACCGGGAGAGCACCGGCGCCCGGGACGTCGCCGTCGTGCGGGTGGAGCAGCTCTACCCGCTGCCGGCCGAGCAGATCCAGGCGCAGCTGCGGCGCTACCCGAACGCCTCGGACGTCGTCTGGGTGCAGGAGGAGCCGGCGAACATGGGCGCCTGGCAGTTCATCGCCCTGAACCTCTACACCGAGATGCCGGAGGGCCGGCGGCTGCGCCCGGTCAGCCGCCGCGCCTCGGCCAGCCCGGCCGTCGGCTCGGCCAAGGTCCACGAGGTGGAGCAGCGCCAGCTCGTGGCGCAGGCCTTCGCCGACTGACCCGTGTACTTCACGGACAGGGGCCTGGAGGAGCTGGTCGACCGGCGGGGCGAGGAGCAGGTGACCCTCGCCTGGCTGGCCGACCAGCTCCAGGCCTTCGTCGACCAGAACCCGGAGTTCGAGGTGCCCGTCGAGCGGCTGGCCACGTGGCTGGCCCGCGGCGGCACCGACGACGACGAGGAGTGAGCGACCGCTCCCCCCGGGGACTGCTCGTGCTGCTCGGCGCCCTGTCGGCGTTCGGGCCGCTGTCGATGGACCTCTACCTCCCGGCGCTGCCGGCGGTCGAGGACGACCTCCGGGCCGGCCAGTCGCCGGTGCAGCTGACCCTGTCGGCGGTCGCCCTCGGGCTGGCCGCCGGTCAGCTGGTGGCCGGGCCGCTGTCGGACCGCTTCGGCCGCCGCGGGCCGCTGCTGCTGGGTGTGGGCGCCTGGGCGCTGGCGTCCCTGCTGTGCGCCCTCTCCCCCACCGTGTGGGTCCTGGTGGCCATCCGGCTGCTGCAGGGCCTGGGTGGCGCGGCCGGGATCGTGCTGGCCCGGGCCATCGTGCGGGACCGGTACGAGGGCACCGAGGCGGCGCGGGTGTTCGCCGTCCTGGCCTCGATCGGCGGGGCCGCCCCGGTCCTCGCGCCGGTCGTGGGCGGTCAGCTGCTGCGGGTCACCGACTGGCGCGGCCTGTTCGTCGTGCTGGCCGGCATCGGCCTGGCCCTGCTCGTGGCCGCGGCCTGGCGGCTGCCGGAGACGCTGCCGCCGGACCGGCGGGTGCCCGGCGGGGTCCGCACCACGCTGCGCAACGGCCGGAGCCTGCTTCGCCGCCGCGCGTTCCTCGCCGCCGTCCTCTCCCAGGGCCTGGCCTTCGGCGCCCTGTTCACCTACATCTCCGGCTCCTCCTTCGTGCTGCAGGACGGCTTCGGCCTGTCCGCGCAGCAGTTCAGCCTCGTGTTCGCGGCCAACGGGGTCGGCATCGTGCTCGCCGGGCAGGTCTCCCGGGTGCTGGTGGCCCGCACCGGCTCGCGCCTGCTCGTCCGCGCCGGCCTCGGCGCCCAGGCGCTGGGCTCGGCCGCGCTCCTCGTCGCCGCCCTGGCCGGCGCCGGGCTGCCCGTCGTCCTGCCGGCGCTGTTCGTCGTCGTCTCCGCGACGGGCCTGGTGCTGCCCAACGCCACCGCCCTGGCGATGGCCGATGCCGCGCGGACGGCCGGGACCGCCTCGGCGCTGGTCGGGGTCGGCCAGTTCGCCGTCGCCGGGGTGGGCGCCCCGCTGGCGGGCCTGGGCCCGGCCGGCACCCTGCTGCCGATGGCCGCGGTGATGCTGGGCTTCGCGCTCCTCGGCGGGCTGGCCGCCGCCGCCCTCGCCGGCCGCACCGACCCCGCGCGGACGCCGGTCGCCGAGCCGGCGGCGACGCCGCAGGCCTGAGCCTCCCGCGCGCCTCCCCCGCCGGCGGCGCCCGGCGCGGCACTCTCCGCGCGTGCTCGGTCACTCCCACGCCCTGTCGGGCCTGGCCGCCGGCGCCGCGTCGCTGCCCTGGGCCCCGGTCGACGGGACGGTCGCCCAGGTCGCGTGGGTGGCCGCCGTCGGCGGCTTCGCCATGCTGCCCGACCTCGACGCCCACGGCTCCACGGTCTCGGACATGTGGGGCCCGCTCACCGACGTGCCCTCCGGAGCGATCGGCCGGCTGGCGCAGGGGCACCGCTGGGGCACGCACGACGCGCTGATCGCCCCGCTGGCCTTCGGCGCGCTGGCGATGGCCGCCGCGAAGACCTACTGGTCCAGCCTGCTGTTCGTGGCGCTGGCCATCGGGCTGGCGCTGCGGGCGCTGCACTTCATCATCCCCGGCCGCGCGGAGAACACCGTGGTCGGCAACCTGGTCCTCTCCTGGGCCGGGGCCTGGCTCCTCCTCGACCACATGCCCCAGCCGATGTGGCTGCCCTGGGCGGTGGGGCTGGGCTGCCTGGTGCACATCGCCGGCGACATGATCACCCGCCAGGGCGTCCCGGTGCCGCTGATCTGGGTCCTGCACCGCTGCCGGCTGGTGCTGACCCCGATGCACACCGGCGCGTTCCTCGAGAAGGCCGTGCTCGTGCCGGCGTTCGTGCTCGCCGCCCTGTGGTTCCTCTACGCCAACACCGCCGTCCGCGACACCGTCGACCCGCTGGTCAGCGACCTGCTCGCCCGCGTCTGAGGACCGCGCGGCTACCTTCCCCGCTGTGACCGCCGCCTCCTCCGCCCCGCGGCTGGGCCGGGGCACCCACCTCGGCTACGCGGTCGGCTCGATCGGGACGGCGGCGTTCGGCACCGTGCCCGGGCTGCTGCTCCTCTACTACCTGACCGACGTGCTGGGCGTCGCGGCGGGGGTCGCCGGCCTGGTGGTGTTCGCCCCCAAGGCCTGGGACGTGCTGCTCAACCCCTGGATCGGCAGCCGCTCCGACCGCACCGAGAGCCGCTGGGGCCCGCGCCGGCCGTGGATGCTGGCCGGCGGCCTGGCGCTGCCGCCGCTGTTCGTCCTGGTCTTCGCCGGGCCGGGCGGCCCCCCGGCGCTGGCGGCGGGCTGGGTGGCGGCCACCTTCCTGCTGGCGGCCACCGCCTACGGCTGCTTCCAGGTGCCCTACGTGGCCCAGCCCGCGGAGATCACCGACGACCCCGCCGAGCGGTCGACCCTCATGTCGTGGCGGGTGGCGGCGCTCGCGCTCGGCATCCTGCTGGCCGGCGCGGGCGCCCCCGCCGTCGTGGACCTGGCCGGCGGGGGCCGCGCCGGGCACCTGGCGATGGCGGTGTTCGTCGCGGTGCTGCTGGCCGGCGGGATGCTCGGCGCGGTCGCCGGCACGCGCTCGGCGCCGACGCTCACCCGGGTGCGCAGCGAGGGGCGGCTGGGGCCGACGCTGGTGCTGGCCTGGCGGTCGCGGCCCTTCCGCGTGCTGCTGGCCGGCTTCGTCGTCCAGGCGCTGGGGATCGGCGTGATGCTGGCCGGGGTGCCCTACTACGCCCGGCAGGTGCTCGGGGACGAGGCGGCCGGTGCGCTGCTGTTCGCCGCGCTGGTCGGCCCCGCGATCGTGGTGATGCCGGTGTGGCTGCGACTCGGCCGGCGGCTGGGCAAGCGGGCCGCGCTGCTGGTCTCGTCGGCGGTGTTCACCGTCGGCGCGGCGGCGCTGGCCGTCGGCGACGTCGCCGGCACCGGCCTGGTCGTCGTCCTCGTCGTCCTGGTCGGCGTCGGCTACGCCGGCATGCAGATGTTCCCGCTGGCGATGCTGCCCGACGTCATCGCCGCCGACGAGCGGGCCTCGGGGCAGCGCCGGGCGGGGGTGTTCACCGGCGTCTGGACGGCGGCCGAGACCCTCGGGCTGGCCGTCGGCCCCGGTCTGCTCGGGCTGCTGCTGGCCGCCGCGGGCTACGTGTCCTCGACCGGCGACGAGGTGGTGCCGCAGTCGTCGGCCGCCGAGCTCGCCGTCCGGCTCGGCTTCAGCGTCGTCCCCGCGCTGTTCGTGCTCGCCAGCCTGCCGGTGCTGGCCCGCTACCGGCTCGACCCCGTCCCGACCCACGGCGAGGAGCCCGTGTGACCCCGCAGGAGGTGCTGGCCGCGCTGACCGCGCTGCAGGCCGGCGACGTCCCCACCCACGGCGGACGGACGATGGCCTACGTCTACGACTCGGGCCGCGCGGGCGTCGACTCCCTCGCGGCGCAGGCCCAGGCGGCCTACCAGTGGACGAACGCCCTGGATCCGACCGCCTTCCCCAGCGTCGCCCGGATCGAGGACGACCTGGTCGCCGCGGCGGTCGACCTGCTCGGCGGCGGCCCGGCGACCGTGGGCACGGTGACCACCGGCGGCACGGAGAGCTGCCTGCTGGCCGTCCTCGCCGCCCGGGAGCGCTGGCGGGCCCGCACCGGGTCGCCCACCGGCCGGCCGCGGCTGCTGCTGCCGGTCACCGCCCACGCGGCGTTCCGCAAGGCCGCGCACCTGTTCGACCTCGACGTGGTCGACGTGCCGGTCGACCCGGTCACCTGCCGGGCGGAGCCGGCGGCGGTCGCCGCCGCGCTGGACGCCGGCACCGCGCTCGTCGTGGTCAGCGCGCCGTCCTACCCGCACGGCGTGCTGGACCCCGTCGGCGACGTCGCCGCGCTGGCCGCCGCGGCCGGGGTGCCGTGCCACGTCGACGCCTGCATCGGCGGCTGGGTGCTGCCCTTCCTCGACGACGTCCCCGAGCCCTTCGACCTCTCCGTGCCGGGGGTGACGTCGCTGTCGGTGGACCTGCACAAGTACGGCTACGCACCCAAGGGCGTGTCGGTGCTGCTCACGGCCGACCCGGAGCTGCGGCAGGGCCACTGGTTCGCCACCGCCGGCTGGCCCGGCTACCCCGTGGTCAACCCGACGCTGGCCGGCACCCGCCCGGCGGGACCGATGGCCGCGGCGTGGGCGGTGCACCGCTGGCTCGGCCGCGACGGCTACGCCCGGCTGGCCCGCGACACCCGCGCCGCCACCGTCGCCCTCGCCGACGGCATCGCGCGCATCGGCGGGCTGCGGGTCGTGGGGACGCCGGTCGCCACGCTGGTCGCCGTCGCCGAGGACGGGCCGGACGGCGTCGACGTGCTCACCCTGGCCGACGAGATGACCGCCCGCGGCTGGCTGCTGCAGCCCCAGCCGCCGTTCGCCCAGCCCGGGGGCGACCTGCCCGCGACGCTGCACCTGACGGTCACCGGTGCCACCGCCGGCCGGGTCGACGCGCTGCTCGCCGACCTGGCCGGCGCCGCCCGGGCGGCCGCGGCCCTCCCCCGGCCGGTGGCCGACCCGGACCTGGTGGCCGCGGCGGCGACCATCGACCCCGCGGCGCTCACGGTCGCGGAGGTCGACGCGCTGCTCGAGGTCGCGGGCGTCGGCGGCGGGCGGCTGCCGGAGCGGATGGCGCCGGTGCACGCGCTGGTGTCGGCGCTCCCCCGGCCGGTGGCCGAACGGCTGCTGGCCGGCGTCCTCGACCTGGTCTACCGCCCCAGCGGGGCCTCGGCCGCCTCCGGCGGCTCGCCCCGGGTCAGCGAGGGGTGAGGGGGGCGGGGCCGTCCATCTGCTCGCGGGCGCAGGCGGCGACCGCGGCGGCGACCGCCTCGGCCACCCGGCGGTCCAGCGGGCTGGGGACGATGTGGTCGGGCCGCAGGTCCTCGCCCACCACGTCGGCGATGGCGGTGGCCGCGGCCAGCTTCATCTCCTCGGTGATGTGCTTGGCGCCTGCGTCGATGGCGCCGCGGAACACCCCGGGGAAGGCCAGCACGTTGTTGATCTGGTTCGGCTCGCCGCTGCGGCCGGTCGCGACGACGGCCGCGTACCGCGCCGCCATCTCCGGGTCGACCTCGGGGATGGGGTTGGCCAGCGAGAACACGATGCAGTTCGGCGCCATGGCCGCGATCGCCGCCTCCGGCACCGAGCCGCCCGACAGCCCGAGGTAGACGTCGGCGCCCTCGAGCGCGCCCACCATCGTCCCGGCGTAGCCCGCCCGGTTGGTGTTCTCGGCGACCCAGCGCTTGATCGGCGTCAGGTCGTCGCGGCCGGTGTGCAGCACCCCGCGGGAGTCGGCGACGGCGATCTCCCCCACGCCGGCCTCGAGCAGGATCTTGGTGCATGCCACACCCGCCGCGCCCGCACCGGACACGACGACGCGCAGGCTGCCCAGCTCCCGCCCGACCACCTTCGCCGCGTTGCGCAGGGCGGCGAGGACGACGATCGCCGTCCCGTGCTGGTCGTCGTGCATGACCGGGATGTCCAGCCGCTCGCGCAGCCGCTCCTCCACCTCGAAGCAGCGCGGGGCGCTGATGTCCTCGAGGTTGATCCCCCCGAAGGACGGCGCCATCGCCACCACCGTGTCGACGATGCGGTCGACGTCGGTGGTGTCCAGGACCACCGGCACCGCCGACAGCCCGGCGAACTCGCTGAACAGGCAGGCCTTGCCCTCCATCACCGGCAGCGCGGCGGTGGGGCCGATGTCCCCCAGCCCGAGGACGGCGGTGCCGTCGGAGACGACCGCGACCGTGCGCGGCGCCCAGGTGAACCGGCGGGCGAGCCCGGGCTCCACGGCGATGGCGCTGCTGACCCGGGCGACGCCGGGGGTGTAGGTGAGCGCCAGGTCGGCGATCGAGTCGATCGCGCGGGTGGACCGTACGACCAGCTTGCCGCCCTCGTGTACCGCGAACGCCGGGTCGTCGGCGAAGCGGTCGGGGGCGTGCGCGGTGTCGTTGCTGTCCATGGACACGGCAGCGTAATCCGGGTCCCTCCCGGCGCATCGCTACGGTGCGACCGTGCAGACCCGCCAGCTCGCCGTGCCCGACGCCTACGCCATCGACCTGGTGTCCCACGGTGACGCCCGCGGCCGGTTCACCGAGTGGTACCGGGCCGACGTGCTGGCCGAGGCCACCGGCTCGGCGCTGCCGCTGGTGCAGGCCAACCACAGCGTCTCCGCCCGCGGTGCCCTGCGCGGGGTGCACTTCGCGCTCGTGCCGCCCGGTCAGGCCAAGTACGTCTACTGCCCGGCCGGCCGCGTCCTCGACGTGGTCGTCGACGTGCGCGTCGGCTCCCCCACCTTCGGCGTCTCCGAGGCGGTGCTGCTCGACAGCCAGCAGCCGCGGGCGGTGTACCTGGCCGAGGGCCTGGGCCACGCCTTCGTGTCGCTGGCCGACGGCAGCTCGGTGACCTACCTGGTCACCAGCGGCTACGACCCGTCCCGGGAGTTCGGCGTGCACCCGCTCGACCCGGAGCTCGACCTGCCCTGGCCCGCCGACGTCGACTTCGAGCTGTCGGCCAAGGACCAGGCCGCCCCCACCCTCGCCGAGGCCCGCGAGCAGGGCCTGCTGCCGACCATGGCCGAGTGCACCGCCCGCTACGCCGAGCGCCGCGCGCAGGGCTAGTCAGCGCCGGGGCCGCTCCGGGCCCGGCGGCGGCGGGCCCACGCGCCCGGGGCGCGGCCACAGCCGGGCCACCACCCGGCCGACGACGACGGCCGGGCCGAACGCGCGGCTGTCGTCGGTCACGAGCGGGTTGTCCCCCTGCACCCAGTGGCCGCCGGGCAGCGGGTGCACCACCCGCTTGACCACCAGCAGCTCCGGCCGCGCCGGGAACCGGGCGAGGACGACGTCGCCGCCGCGCACCCGCCCGCCCGGACGGACCCGCCTGGCCAGCAGACGGTCACCGTGGCGCACCGTCGGGGACATCGACGGACCGCTCACCCGGACCAGGACCCAGGGCGTGAGCAGGGCGGGGACCAGATCAGGGACCTGGTCGGGGACCCGGTCCTCCCCGCTGTCTCCCCCGCTCACCGCGAGTAGGGTCGCAGACGACCCACCACACGATCCCCGGAGGCACGTCCATGCGTCTGTCCCGCATGTTCTCCGCCGTGGAGGCCACCGCGCACTGCGACCTCCCCTGCGGCGTGTACGACCCGGCCCAGGCCCGCATCGAGGCGGAGTCCGTCAAGGCCATCCAGGAGAAGTACCAGGCCAACGAGGACCCGGTCTTCCGGCAGCGCGCCGTCCTCATCAAGGAGCAGCGGTCGGACCTGGTCAAGCACCACCTGTGGGTGCTCTGGACCGACTACTTCAAGCCCCCGCACTTCGAGAAGTACCCGCAGCTGCACGAGCTGTTCAACAAGGCCACCAAGCAGGCCGGTGCCGCCGGCGGCAAGGGCAGCATGGACCCCGCCGAGGGCCAGAAGCTGCTCGACTACATCGCCGAGATCGACAAGATCTTCTGGGAGACCAAGGCCGCGGCCTGATCGAGGAGCTCCCTGCCCCCACCGCTCGCGGCGGGGGCGGGGAGGCCACACCGGCCGGCGTCCCCTCGGGGCGCCGGCCGGTGGCGTCCCCGGGACCGATGAGTCCGCGGTTGCGGTCCGGTCCGACCTGCGACGTCCCACGACCCCAGGAGCGACCATGGCCATCCGGCTCAACCCCTACCTGCACTTCGCCGGCGACGCCCGCGCGGCGATGGAGTTCTACCGCTCGGTCCTCGGCGGGCAGCTCGACGTGATGACCTTCGGCGACGTAGGCGGGGGTGGCGGCCAGTACCCCGACGACGGCGTGATGCACGCCTTCCTGCGCACCGACGCCGGCCTGGAGCTCATGGCCTCCGACGGCCACGACCCCGAGGCAGGCGGCCCCGACAAGGTCTCCTGCTCCCTGTCCGGCGACGACGTCGAGACCCTCACCCGCTACTTCGAGGGGCTGGCCGAGGGCGGCGCCGTCGACGTCCCCTTCGAGAAGCAGATGTGGGGCGACACGTTCGGGCAGGTCACCGACCGCTTCGGCATCCGCTGGCTGGTCAACGCCTCCGCACCCGCCTCCTGAGCCCCCGGCGTCCCCGGGCCGCCCGCCGGCCCGGGGAACGCCCCGCCCCCGCCGGGCGCCACCGGTAGCGTGGGGGCACCATGCGCATCGACCCCGCCGGCTGGCCCTTCGTCGCCGGCCCGCTGGCCCCTGCCGCCGTCCTCTCGACCGCCGCCACCGTGTCCGGCCGCCGCTGGCCGGCCCGGCTGGCCTGGCCCCTGGTCGGGCTGTCGGCCTACATGGCGCTGTTCTTCCGCGACCCCGACCGCCGCTGCGACCGCGAGACACCTCCGCCCGACGACGTCCTCTCCCCCGCCGACGGCGTCGTCATGGTCGCCGGGCAGCCCCAGGAGGGCGTGGCCCCGCCCGGGGACTGGCAGCAGGTCAGCGTCTTCCTGTCCGTCGTCGACGTGCACGTCAACCGCTCGCCCTACCGCGGCGAGGTCGTGGAGAGCTCCTACCGCAAAGGCAGCTTCCTGGCCGCGTACCGCAAGGAGTCCGCGCACCGGAACGAGCGCAGCGAGCTGTGGCTGCGCGACGGCGACCGCACCGTGGTCTTCCGCCAGCTCGTGGGCGTGCTGGCCCGCCGGATCGTCACCCGCACCGGGGTCGGGCAGCACCTGGCCACCGGCGAGCGGATGGGTCTGATGAAGTTCGGGTCGCGGATGGACGTCTTCGTCCCGCCCGAGTGCGAGGTCACGGTGACCAGGGGTCAGCGCGTGCGCGGGGGCGAGACCGTCATCGCGCGCTTCCCCGCGGCCGGCTGAGGAGCGGCGGCATGCCCAGTTCGGCGTCCGGTGCGGGCCTCCCGCAGACCCGGCGGACGGCGACCGTGGAGTTCGTCCGGGGCTCGGTGCGCAGCACCCGCCGGCGGGCGCTGGCCACGCTCCCCAGCCTGTTCACGCTGGCCAACATGATGTGCGGCTTCGTCGCCATCCTGGTCTCCATCCGCGGGGACCACACGCTGGCCGCCGTCCTGATCGGCCTGTCGATCGTCTTCGACATCACCGATGGCGCGGTCGCCCGGCTGGTCGGCGCGGTGACCCCGTTCGGCCTGCAGTTCGACTCGCTGGCCGACCTGGTCTCCTTCGGCATGGCGCCGGCGCTGATCGCCTTCACGCTGTTCTCCGAGGGCCGCGACGGGTGGGACCCGCTGGGCTGGGTGGCCTGCGGCCTGTGGGTGGCGTGCGCGGCCATCCGGCTGGCGCGGTTCAACACCACGATCGACCCGACGGCCGACAAGCGGTACTTCACCGGCATGCCGAGCCCCGGCGCCGCGGGCGTCGTCCTCGCCTCGGTCTTCGCCTTCGGCGACCAGATGCAGGGCCGCGACCGGCTGTGGGTGCTGCTGATCGTCGCCCTGCCGGCGCTGCTGATGGTCAGCACCGTCCGCTTCCGGTCGTTCCGCTCGCTGGTCAGCCCCAAGAGCGGCCGGCCGTATGGGCTGATCGCCGCCGCCGTCGTCATCGTGGTCGGGTTCGCGACCGTGCCGGTGGTCACCGGCTGCGTGCTCGCCTACGGCTACCTGTTCGCCCCCGTCCTGGTGCCGGCGCTGTCGCCGCTGTCGCGCCTGGTGCCCGCCCGTGTGAAGGAGCTGCTCACATGAGCATCCGGGAGATCACGCCCGCCGACGTCCCGGCGGTGGTCGGCCTGGTCCGCGAGCTGGCCGAGTACGAGAAGGCGCTGCACGAGGTGCGGCTCACCGAGGAGCAGCTGACCGCGGCGCTGTTCGGCGGGTCGCCCGCGCTGTTCGGCCACGTGGCCGTGGCCGACGACGGGGTCGTCGTGGGGACGGCGCTGTGGTTCCTCAACTTCTCCACCTGGCGCGGCACCCACGGCATCCACCTCGAGGACCTCTACGTGCAGCCGCAGCACCGCGGCAGCGGCCTGGGCCGGGAGCTGCTGCGGACGCTCGCCGAGGTGTGCGTGCAGCGCGGGTACGACCGGCTCGAGTGGTCGGTGCTCGACTGGAACACCCCCTCGATCGACTTCTACAAGGCGGCGGGGGCGGTGCCGATGGACGAGTGGACCGTGTTCCGGCTGACCGACGACGCGCTGACCGGCTTCGCCGCGGACCGGCGCGCATGAGCACCGGCCGCCAGCCGGCCGAGTGCTGGCTCACCGACATGGACGGCGTCCTGGTGCACGAGGGCCAGGCGCTGCCCGGCGCCGCGGAGTTCCTGGCCCGGCTGGTGGAGCGCCGCCGCCGCTTCCTGGTGCTGACCAACAACTCGATCTTCACCCCGCGCGACCTCGCGGCGCGGCTGACCCGCTCGGGCCTGCAGGTGCCGGAGGAGGCCATCTGGACCTCGGCGCTGGCGACGGCGGACTTCCTGTCCACCCAGCTGCCGGGCGGGTCGGCCTACGTGATCGGCGAGGCCGGGCTGACCACGGCGCTCTACGAGGCCGGCTACACGCTCACCGACGTCGACCCGGACTACGTCGTCCTCGGCGAGACCCGCACGTACTCGTTCGAGGCCATCACGCGGGCGGTCCGGCTGGTGGAGGCCGGCGCCCGCTTCATCGCCACGAACCCCGACGTCACCGGGCCGTCGGCCGAGGGCCCGCTGCCGGCGACCGGCGCGGTCGCGGCGATGATCACCAAGGCGACCGGGGCGGAGCCCTACTTCGTCGGCAAGCCCAACCCGATGATGTTCCGCAGCGCGATGAACCGGATCGAGGCGCACTCGGAGAGCACGGTCATGATCGGCGACCGGATGGACACCGACGTCGTCGCCGGCATCGAGGCCGGGCTCGACACGATCCTCGTGCTGACCGGCTCCACCCGGGCCGCCGACGTGTCCCGCTTCCCGTTCCGACCGGGACGGGTGCTCGACTCGATCGCCGACGTCGTCGACCTCGTGTGAGGGCCTACTCCCCCGAGCGCTGGAAGAACGCCAGCCGCGCCTCCGGCGTGGCCAGCAAGTAGAGCTCGACGGCCACGAGGGCGAGCACCGGGATGCCGATCTCCGGGCGGTCGGCGTGGAAGGCGGCGTAGAAGCCGACCGCGGCCAGGATCAGCTGGAGGGTGACCACCGGCCCCCGCGCCCACGCCGAGGCCCGCCACAGGCCCACCGCCGCGGCGGTCATGGCCGCGCCGAACAGCGAGACGTAGACGACCTCCCCCACGGCGCTCTTCACGCTCTCGGGGTCGCCGGTGAGCGTCAGGTAGAGGAGCACGAGCGCGCCGCCGAACAGCAGCGCCGCCTCCAGGGCCACGACGAGCGCGGCGCGGCGGACGGCGACCGGCGCCTCCGGCCGCTCCACCCGCGGCCGGGGCGTGCCCGGGTCGGCGGCGCCGCCGAGCAGCCGGTCGGCCCGGCTGCTCCGCCGGGGCTCCCGCGACCCGCCGCGCCCGACCGCTCCGCTCTCCTGCGTCACACCAGCGAGGCTACGCGTCAGCGGTCACAGGGTTGAGCCGCCGCTGGCCGGGGACAGCACCCCGCGTGGCTAGCCTGGCCAGCATGCGTGCGCTCGTGGTGGCCAACCCCGCGGCGACCTCCACCAACGCCAAGGTCCGCGACGTCCTCGTCGGCGCCCTCGGCAGCCAGCTGAAGGTCGACCTCGCCGAGACGACCCACCGCGGGCACGCCCGCGAGCTGGGGTGCGAGGCCCGCGACGACGGCGTCGACATCGTGGTGGCCCTCGGCGGCGACGGGACGGTCAACGAGGTCGTCAACGGCCTCCTGCACGCCGGCCCGGGCCCGGACGTGCCCACGCTCGCCGTCGTGCCGGGGGGCTCGACCAACGTGTTCTCCCGGGCGCTGGGCCGCTCCCGCGACCCGGTGGAGGCCACCGCCGAGATCCTCGACAGCATCCGGGCCGGGCGCACCCGGCGCGTGTCGCTGGGCACCGCCAGCGCGTCGGGCACCAGCACTGCCCCGGTCGAGCCGGTCGACCCGGCCGCGGCGCCGGTGATCGCGGCCCGCGACGCCGCCGCGCACCCGGGCTGGACCGAGCCGCGCTGGTTCGTGTTCGCCGCCGGCCTCGGCTTCGACGCCGAGGTCATCGCCCGCGTCGAGGCGCAGCGTGCCCGCGGCCGCCGCTCGACCGGCGCGCTGTACATCCGCGAGGCGACGACGGCGTTCCTGCTCGGCCGGGAGCGCCGCCGGCCGGCGGTGACCGTCGAGGTGCCCGGCGCGGACCCGCGGGCCGGCGTCTTCCTCTGCCTGGTCTCCAACGTCAGCCCGTGGACCTACCTGGGCGCCCGCCCGATCAACCCCAGCCCCGAGGCCTCGTTCGACACCGAGCTCGACGTGTTCGCCCTCGGCCGCATGGGGTCGGTCGGCATGCTGCGCACGCTGCGCCAGGTGATGCGCCCGCAGCCGGCCGTCCGCGGGCGCCGGGTGCACCGCTGGCACGACCTGCCGGAGGTCACGCTCACCGCGACCCGGCCGCAGGGCTGGCAGCTCGACGGCGACCACCTCGGCACCGCGACCGGACTGCGGCTGCGCTCGGTCCCGTCCGCCCTCCGCGTCGTCGCCTGAGCGGCTCCCCGCGGCGCCGCGGGAGGGCACGTCCGGGGGCTCCTGTCAACGGTTCCGCCCGCCCGAGTGGCGGCCCTATCACGAGCGTGGTGAGCTTGCTCACGAGGGGTCCCACCGGGCCCTCGCATCGCTTGACAGGCGTCCGTGTCGTGAAAACATCGCGAGCAGGAACGCAACCTGCCGGTAACAAGGGGTAGGCGGTCGCTGGTCGACGACACGGAGTGGTGTCGCCCGCGCAGACGCCCGAGACAGCGCCCTGACCGGCACACCGTAGACGACTTCGAGGAGCACACCACCATGGACTGGCGCCACCGCGCCCTCTGCCGCGACGAGGACCCGGAGCTGTTCTTCCCGATCGGCACCACGGGTCCCGCCACCGTCCAGGTCGAGCAGGCGAAGGCGGTGTGCCGGCGTTGCCCGGTCGTGCAGTCGTGCCTGGACTGGGCGCTGCGCTCGGGCCAGGACTCCGGCGTCTGGGGCGGTCTCTCCGAGGACGAGCGCCGCGCGCTCAAGCGGCGGCAGTCCCGGACCCGCGTCCGCGCCTGACACCCGCACACCCAGCACCGCGCGAGAGGCCGGCCCGGCTCCCGGGCCGGCCTCTCGCGCGTCCGGGCCCGGTCGCCGTCAGCGGGCGGGGCCGCCCAGGCCGCAGCGCTGGGCCAGCTCCGCGGCGGTCGCCCGGTCGGCGACCTGCAGCTTCGCGAACACGTTGGACACGTGGTTGCGCACCGTCTTGCTGCTGACGCCCAGCGCTTCGGCGATCTGCGGGTTGGTCCGGTGCCGGGCCACCAGCTCCAGCACCTCCCGCTCCCGCGCCGTCAGCTCGGGGAACGGCGGCTCGGACGGCGCCGCCGGCGGCGTGGCGAAGAACGCCGCCAGCCGCAGCGCGATGCTCGGCCCGAAGATGGCCTCCCCCTCGGCGACGGCCCGCACCGAGCGCAGGATCTCCGCCCGCCCGGCGCCCTTGAGCAGGTAGCCGCGGGCGCCGGCCCGCAGCGCGGCGAACACCGAGTCGTCGTCGTCGGACATGCTCAGGACCAGCACGCGCGCGTGCGGGCTGGCCGCCACCAGCCGCTCGGTCGCCGCGACGCCGCCCATCCCCGGCATCCCCAGGTCGAGCAGGACGACGTCGGGCTGGGTCCGGACGACGACGGCGAGCGCCTCCTCGCCGCTGGCGGCCTCCCCGCACACCTCGAGGTCCGGCGCGGTGCCCAGCAGGGCCCGCAGCCCGGCGCGGAAGTGCGCGTGGTCGTCAACCAGCAGGACGCGGATGCGGTCCACGGTGTCCTCCGTCCTCCCCCGGCTCCAGCGGCAGCTCCGCGCGCACGACCGTGCCCCCGCCCGCGCGGCCGGTGACGGTACAGCTCCCGCCGAGCTCGGCCGCGCGCTCCCGCATCGACGCCAGCCCCACGCCGGTCGCCGACGACCGCGCGCCGCCCCGGCCGTCGTCGGCCACCTCGACCACGAGCAGGCCGCCGTCCTCGGTGAGCCGCACCCGCGCCGCCGTCGCCCCGGCGTGCCGGTCGACGTTGGTGACCGCCTCGACCGCGATCCGGTAGGCGGCGACCTCCACCGCGGCCGGCAGCGACCCGAGCGGCCCGGGCACCTCCAGCGTGACCGGCGTCCCCGACCGGGGCCGGCCGGCCAGCGTGGCGGCGAGCGCGCCGGCCAGGCCGAGGTGGTCCAGCGCCGGCGGCCGCAGCCCGTCGACGAGCCGGCGGACGTCGGCCAGCGCCGTCCGCGCGTCCTCGGCGACCTCGTCGAGCAGCTGCCGGACGACGGCGGGGTCGTCGACCTCCCGCGCCGTCTCCGCGCGCATCGCGAGCCCTGCCAGGACCGGGCCGAGGCCGTCGTGGAAGTCCCGGCGCAGCCGGCGCCGCTCCTCCTCCCGGGCGAGCACCAGCCGCTCCCGCGAGCGCTGCAGGTCGGCGGCGAGCCGCCCGGCGCGCTCGCTCTCCCGGCTCGCCCGCACGGCGCCGGCGATGCCCGGCGCCAGGTCCCGGAGCACCCGCAGGTCCCGTCGGCCGAGGGTGGCCTCCCCCGGCCGTGGTGCGAGCAGCAGCCGCCCGACCTGCTCGCCGCCGGAGAGCAGCGGCAGCGCGACGGGGACGCCGGGGAGGTCGCCCGCGGCGATCCGGGCACCGCCGCCGAGGTCGATGCCGGCGCCGGGGAGCTGGAGGGCGTCGCGCACCGTCTCCGCGGCCGAGGCGAGCGACACCGCGTCCGGCGCCGACTCCAGCTGCCGGCCCAGGCGGGCCAGGATGGCGTGCGGGTCGCCGCGCTCGCCGTAGAGCAGGCGGTCCACCCGGCGCTGCAGCCCGCTGCGCACCGGCGCCAGCAGCACGGCGGCGACGACCGCCGCGCCGAGCGAGGCGGGCAGCCGCACCGTGCCGAGCAGGGCGCCGGCCGCGGCGACCCCCGCGAGGTAGGAGGCCGCGACGGCGGCCGACAGCACGACCAGCACCACCGTGCGGCTGATCAGCCGGTCGATGTCGAGGAGCCGGTGGCGGACGACGGCCACCCCGAGGCCGACCGGCAGGAGGCTGGCCGCCACGGCGCCGGCGACCTCCCAGCCGAGGCCGGCCGGGAAGAGCGCGTCCGGGTCGTCGTCGGCCAGCCCGCCGAGCAGCCGGGCGAGGACGAGCAGCACCGCCAGCCCGACCGCGTACGCCAGCCACTCCGCCTGCTGGCGCAGCCGGGAGCCCGGCGGCTCCCGCCGCACCCGGCGGACCAGGTCGATCCCGCCGGCGACCAGGACCAGCCCGGAGGCGAGGACGGAGGCCGAGCCGGCCGCGCCGGCGACGGGCAGCAGGCCGGGGACGCCCAGGGGGTTGGGCCGGCCCGGGACCCCGAGCTCCACGTCCGTCCCCGGGCGCAGGGCGGACAGCACCACCGCGACGGCAGCCAGGGCCGCCAGCGCCCGCAGCGGCCACCGCCAGCCCGCGGTCGCCCGGCCGTCGGGGAAGAACACCGGGGTGACGCTCAGCAGGACGTTGGCGGGGATCCACAGCCACGTCTGCGGCCAGCCCAGGACGGCGGCCGCCGCCGAGCCGTCCGGGGCGCGCAGGGCGGCGAAGCCGCAGGCGTCGAGCAGCGCGAAGCAGGCGGCGCTGCCCAGCAGCAGGAAGCCGACCGGGTTGTCGGGCCGGCGGCGCGCCACCAGGCCGCCGGTGACGGCGCAGGCCGTGACCGGGAGCAGGTGCAGGGTGCCGCCGGCCGGGAGACCGGCGGACAGACCCAGCACCAGACCGGCGGCCGCGAGCGCCAGCACGACCGCCGTGGCCGGCAGCGCGAGCGACCGCAGCCGCGCCGGCCGTGCCGCGGCGGCCCCGGCCGGGACCGCCGCGGGCGCGGGCGGGGCGGCGCGGTGGCCGGCCGTGGTCGACGACACGGCGGGCACCGTAGTGGTCAGCGGGTGACGACGGCGGGCACGGCGCCCGGCCGGCGCGCGGCCAGGGCCGACGTGAGCGCCGTGACTGCGACCCACAGCCCGCCGGGGAGGACGGCCACGTACTGCACGGGCAGCACCTGGGAGGCGGCGAGCAGCAGCGCGAGCACGAGGCTCAGGACGGCGGTCGGGCGGCCCACCGAGCCGTTCCTCAGGCCGCCGACGGCCACCGCGGCGGCCGAGACGCCCAGCGCACCCCACAGCCACGGGATCGTGTTGTAGAGCGCCAGGTGGGCGCCGACGGTGTCGGGGTCGAAGGGCTGGTCGCCGGCGAGCGCCCAGTACAGCTCGGTGCAGATGCCGCCGCCGACCAGCACCGCGACGGCCGTGACCGCGATCCCGGCCGCGGCCAGCCCCGGGACGAGGCTGCCGGCCGGCTCCTGCCGCGCCAGCGACCGGCGCAGCCCGGCGGCGAAGACGAGGAAGCAGACGGCGACGACGGCGCAGACGACCTGCTGCGCCCACACCAGGCCGGCGTTGCCGGTGACGGCGGCCAGCAGGGCGTCGTTGTCCTCGACGACGCCGGCGGACGCGTCGTAGGTGTTGCCGGTGACCACGAGCCCGGGCACGCCGACGACGGCGCCGGCCAGGCCGGTCCAGGCCCAGGCGCGGCCGGGCGGGCGGCCGGGCTGCGCCGGCGGCGCGTGCGGGGTGGCGGGGGCGGGGTGGGTGGCGGTCACGGGTCCTCCTCGGGCTCGGTTCGGGGAGGGAACCGTCGCGCCGCGGGTGACCCGGCCGCATGGGGCGGTGCGTCCCGACCGCCCGGGACACCCGCGGGACGCCCGCCGCGACCGGCTCACCCGGTCGTGGCGCCCGCGCGGGTCACCGGCGGGGGCGGCCCGCCCCGGGCAGGTCGAGCACGACCTCGGTGCCCGTGCCGCCGTCGCCCGGCCGGCCCATCGTCAGGCTCCCGCCGAGCTCGCTGGTGACCAGCGTCCGCACGATCTGCAGCCCGAGACCGTCGCTGGCCGCGGGGTCGAAGCCGGCCGGCAGGCCGGTGCCGTCGTCGCGGACCCGCACGACGAGGTCGTCGCCGTCCCGCTGCGCCTGCAGCTCGATGCTGCCGGTCTCGCCGTCGGGGAAGGCGTGCTCGGCGGCGTTGTGCAGCAGCTCGGTGACCGCGAGGACCAGCGGGGTGGCCGCGGCGGCGGGCAGCTCGCCGAAGGCGCCGATGCGGCAGGTGCGCGCAGCGGGGCCGATCGAGGCCAGGTCGCCGAGCATGGGCAGCACCTGGTCCAGGACGTCGTCGACGTCCACCACGTCCTCGCGGCTGCCGGCCAGCGTCTCGTGCACGACCGCGATGGAGGCGACCCGGCGCACCGACTCCTCGAGCGCGGCGCGGGCGGCGGGCTCGGTCATCCGCCGGGCCTGCAGCCGCAGCAGCGCGGCGACGGTCTGCAGGTTGTTCTTCACGCGGTGGTGGATCTCGCGGATCGTCGCGTCCTTGGTGAGCAGCGCGCGGTCGCGCAGCCGGACGTCGGTCACGTCCCGGACCAGCACCAGCGCGCCCTCCTCGGCCCCCGGCGCCTGCAGCGGCAGGGCCCGCACGAGCAGGGTGGCGCTGACGCCCTCCAGGTCCATCGGCTCGGGGAACCGGCCGGCGACGGCGGCGCGGATCCCCGCGCCCACGGCCTCGCCCGCGACCCGGTCGGCGGCGACCTCCCGGCTCAGCCGCGCGAGGTCGGCGCCCACCACGTCCCCGGTCACCCCGATCCGGCGGTAGGCCGACAGGGCGTTGGGGCTGGCGTAGACCGCGCGGCCGGCGCCGTCCAGGCGCACCAGGCCGTCGCCCACCCGCGGGCTGATCTCGGCGTCGAGGACCTTCTGCGGCGGGAAGGTGCCGGCCGACACCATCAGGCACAGGTCCGCGGCGATGTCGAGGTAGGTGAGCTCCAGGGTCGACGGCGACCGGGTGACGGCGAGGTTGGTGTCCCGGGCCAGGACGGCGACGACGACGCCGTCGTGGCGCACCGGGATGACCTCCCGTCGCCGGGGGGCGGCTCCCGACCAGTCCGGCTCGCCCTCGGTGACCGGCCGGCCCTCCCGGTGGGCCACGACGAAGGGCTCGGCGTCCGCGCCCTCGACCTCGCTGCCGACCAGGTCGTCGGGCTGGCTGGTGGGCGCGGTGAGCGGCCGCACCTGGGCCACGCACCACCAGGCGCCGGTCTTCAGCGGCACCCACAGCGTCAGGTCGGCGAAGGAGAGGTCGGCCAGCAGCTGCCAGTCGGCGACCAGCCGGCGGGCGTGGTCGACCTGGGACGGCGAGGTGGCCGAGCCGCGCGTCAGGCGGTCGGAGAGGCTGCTCATGGTGGCCCCGAGACTAGGCGCCGGCCCCGCCTAGTCTCGGCGGACGTGACCCGCTCCGCCCCCTCCTCCGCCACCTCCTCCGCCACCTCCCCCGCCGCAGCCGTCGTCGTCGAGCCGGCGACCGCGGCCGACTTCGACGACATCCGCCGGCTCACCGTGGGCGTCTACCGCGACGAGGAGCTCGCGGGCGAGGCCTACCTCGGCGAGCTCGGGGACGTGGAGGGCCGGGTCGGGCGCGCCCAGCTGCTCGTGGCCCGTCTCGCGGGCCGGGTCGTGGGCAGCGTCGCGCTCGTGCTGGACGGCGACTTCGGCGAGATCACGGCCGACGACTCCGAGGCCGCGTTCCGCATGCTCGTCGTCGACCCGGGCGCGCGCGGCGCGGGCGTCGGGGAGCTGCTGGTCACCACCTGCCTGGCGCGGGCCCGGGCGGCCGGGAAGACCACGATGGTGCTCTCCACGGACCCGCGGATGACCGCCGCCCACCGGCTGTACGAGCGGCTGGGGTTCCGCCGGCTGCCCGAGCGCGACTGGTCGCCGGTGCCCGGCGTGGACCTGCGGGTGTACGCGCTGCCGCTCTGAGGCCCGGCCGGCTCAGGAGGCGTCGACGGTGGCGATGAGGTCGCCCTCCTGCAAGACCTCGCCCTCGACCACGTGCAGTCCGGTCACGGTGCCGGACCGCTCGGTGAGGACCGGGATCTCCATCTTCATCGACTCGAGGATGACCAGCGTGTCGCCCGCGGCGACCGGGGTGCCGGGCGTCACCAGCACCTTCCACACGCTGGACACCATCTCGGCGTGGATCTCCTCGACCGCCACCGGCACCTCCCCACCTCGACGCTGCCGGTTCATCCAACCACCCGCGGGCCTGCACCGGCCCCGCTGCAGGGGCCCGCGCCGGGCTCGCGCGGCGTGGGGGGCAGCGGGTCCTCCCTCGGGTCAGGCACCCGGCGCGAGGTCCCCGGCGGCCAGTCGCTCCAGCACGGCGCAGACCTCGGGCCCGTCGTGCGGGACGCCGGTCTCCCCCAGGCCCGTGAGGGCGTCGCTGACCGCCCGCGCGGCGGCCGGGACGTCGGCGGCGCCGGCGCTGACCGTGGCCAGCAGCGCGTCGTACCAGCCGTCGAGCCGGTCACCGGGCTCGTAGCCGCGGGTCGCCACGAGCTCCAGCGACCGGCGGCGGCCGCGCAGCCGGCCGGGCCCGGGCAGGCGGCCGGTGACCCGCCCGGCCTGCCCCGGCGGCAACGTGGCGCGCAGCTGCACCGCGACGGCGGCCCGCGTCGGGTCCGCGGGGGTGGGCAGCCGACCGGTCGTGCCGGCCGCGCTGCGCAGCGCGAGCTCGACGGCGTCCACGCCGTGCGCGCGCTCGAGCACCGCCATGTCCAGGGAGAAGCCGGCGGCCACCTCGGCCAGCTCGCCGTCGGGGTCGACGCCGACGGTGACCAGCCCGCGCCAGCCGACGTCCACCAGCCGGCGGACGGCGGGGGGCAGCGGCGGCGGCTCCCCCGGCGTCCACGAGACCCGGGCGATGCCGGCGGCCCGGTCCCGGGTCACGGGGGTGAGGCAGTGCAGCCCCTCGTCGGTGACCCAGGCCAGCAGGCCGCGCTCGCTGGCCGGCTCCACGCCGTCCCCGCCGAGCCGCTCCAGCACGGCGGCGTCGGGACCGACCCAGGTGAGCCCGGCGGCGACGACCGCCCCGGCGAGCCGGGCGTTGCCGGCCAGCGCGGGCGGGACCGGCAGGACGGCGCTGACGCCGCTGCGGCGCGCGGCCTCCACGATCCGGTCGACGGCGAGGTAGGACTCGGCGGCCGGCGCGGGCCCGAGCAGGACGGCGTCGTCGGCCAGCCGCACGTGCAGCGCGGACCGCTCGGCCTCCGAGTGGACGGCGACGGCCTTGACCTCCAGCCGCGAGCAGGCGGCGATCACCGCGCACGCCGCGGGACCGCGCCCGGCGACGAGCACGCTCTCGATCCCCAACTGCGCCACGGCCCGTGGTCCTCCCCGTGTCCGTCCGTGCCGCCCGGCGCGGTCCCCCGCCCCGGACGTGAGAGGCTTGTCCGGTCAGCTTGGCGGGTCCGCCGGGCGCCCGCACAACCGGGTCCCCGGCCCCGACCCGCCGGTCCGGGGCGCCCGACCGGGCGCCTCTCGCGCGAACGAGGGAAGGAGGGCAGCGATGTCCAAGCGTGGACGCAAGCGTCGCTCCCGGAAGGGCAACAAGGCCAACCACGGCAAGCGGCCCAACGCCTGAGGTGCCGGCCCCCGGCGAGGGGGCCGGCGGCGAGCCGCCCCGCCGCTCAGGCGGTGGGGCGCTCGCCGGTCCGCTCGGTGACGACCTCGGTGGTCACCCGCTCGACGCTGACCGTGGTGCCGTCCTCCTCGAAGGAGACGGTGGTCAGCTGCAGCTTGATCCGGTCGCGCAGGCCGACCGGCGGCGCGTCCCCGCCGCAGCGGCGGCGGACCAGCGCCTTGAACTCCTGCTCGATCCCGAACTGCCGCAGGCAGGGCGAGCAGTCCTCGAGGTGCTCGGCGATGACGGCGCGGCGGCTGTCGTCGGTCTCGTGGTCGAGGAACTCGAACACGTGCGACAGGACGTCGTCGCAGGAGTTGATCTCCAGGGAGCCGTCGGCGCCCTCGGTGTGCTGGTGGCCGGAGTGCTCGCTCACGACGCCTCCTCCCCGGCACCGGCGCGGACGAAGCCCCGCTCGCGGGCGTAGTCGGCCAGCAGCTTCTGCAGCCCCCGGCGGCCGCGGTGCAGGCGGGACATCACCGTGCCGATGGGTGTGCCCATGATCTCGGCGATCTCCTTGTAGGCGAAGCCCTCGACGTCGGCCAGGTAGACCGCGAGCCGGAAGTCCTCGGGCAGCTGCTGCAGGGCCTCCTTGATGTCGGAGTCCGGCAGGTGGTCCAGCGCCTCGATCTCGGCGGAGCGCAGGCCGCTGGAGCTGTGCTCCTCGGCGGCGTACAGCTGCCAGTCCTGCACCTGGTCGGTGGGGTACTGCTGCGGCTGCCGCTGCTTCTTCCGGTAGCTGTTGATGTAGGTGTTGGTCAGGATCCGGTACAGCCACGCCTTGAGGTTCGTGCCCTCGGCGAACTGGTGGAAGGCCGAATACGCCTTGACGAACGTCTCCTGCACCAGGTCCTCGGCGTCGGCGGGGTTGCGGGTCATCCGCAGCGCGGCCGGGTACAGCTGGTCGAGGAAGGGCAGCGCGTCGCGCTCGAAGCGGGCGTCGCGCTCGGCGCGGGTCTCGGCCACCTCGGTGCGGCTGCCGCCCTCGCGCGCCTCCGGCACCTCGACGGGCGTCCCCTCGGCGGGCCCGCCCTCGGCAGGCGTCGCCTCGGCGACCGCCGGCTCCTCCGGGGGTGTGCTCGTGGGCTCCTGGGCCACCGACCGTCCTCTCTGCGCACCCCGGACGCGGGGTGCCACCTCGGACGATCCTAGTCGCGCGGCATCGGGGCGGCCCGGCGGCCGCCGGTGCACGGCCGGGCCGGCACCGGCCCGCGAGCGGGCGGTGGGGAGGGTGCTGCTCACGGCCGGTGCAACCGCCGGCGGCACCGGCCTGTTCCCCGCCGCTTCCCCGTCCGCCGGGAACCGGCGGCCCGCCGTTAGAGTCCCGCGCCGTGGCGGCCACCCCCGCGGTCCGGGTCCTCGAGAAGGCCCGCGTCCCGCACACCCTCCACCCCTACGACCCCGAGCACCCGTCCGACCAGGGGCACGGCGAGGCGGCGGTCGCGGCCCTGGGCTCGGACCCCCGCCAGGTGTTCAAGACGCTGGTCACCCGGGTCGACGGGACGCTGACCGTCGCCGTCGTCCCCGTGGCGACGACCCTGGACCTCAAGGCGCTGGCCGCGGCCGCCGGCGGCCGGAAGGCGGCGATGGCCGACCCCGCCGACGCCGAGCGGACCACCGGCTACGTCCTGGGCGGCATCAGCCCGCTGGGCCAGCGCAAGGCGCTGCCGACCGTGGTCGACGAGTCCGCGCTCGGGTTCGCCACGGTGATGGTCAGCGCCGGGCGCCGGGGGCTGCAGGTGGAGCTGCCGCCCGCCGAGCTGGTGCGGCTCACGCGGGCCCGCACCGCGCCGATCGGCCGCTAGCCCCCGCGCCGGCCCGGTGCGCCGTAGGGCGTGAGCAGCTGGTCGACCGGGGCGTGGTCGTCGGTGAGCACCCCGGCGTCGCCGACGAACGCGTCGAGCTCCGCGCCCGCGGCGACCTGCCAGGCGAGGTCGCGCCCGGGCAGCGCGGCGGTGATCTCCTCGACCGGCAGCGGCCGCTGCGAGGCGACGGCGACGACGTTGCCGCCGTCCTCCCCCGCCAGCACCGGCGCCCGTGCGAGCAGCACGACGGAGGCGAACACCTGCCGCAGGGTGGCGAGCTCCGCCCGCACGAAGTCCAGCGGCGGGTGGTCGATCAGGTTGACCACGTAGACGCCGTCGTCGGTCAGCGCGGCGTCGACCTCCTCCAGCGCCTCCACGGTGGTCAGCTGCCACGGCACCGAGAGCCCGCCGAAGGCGTCGCCGACCACGAGGTCGCGGCCGCCGGGCTCCTCGTCGGCCAGGCCGATGCGGGCGTCGACGACGCGGACCGCGAGGTCGTCGGAGGTCTCCAGCCCCAGCTGCTCGCGGTCGACGTCGACGACCCCGGGGTCGACCTCGAGCACCAGGCTCTCGGTGCCCGGCCGGACCTCGGCGAGGTAGCGCGGCACGGTGAGGCCGCCGCCGCCCAGGTGCAGCGCCGACAGCGGCTCGCCCGCGGGGGCGACGACGTCGGTGACCGAGGCGATCGCCCGGATGTACTCGAACTCCAGGTGGGTCGGGTCGGCGAGGTCGACGTAGGAGTGCCGCAGGGTGTCCAGCAGCAGCACCCGGCCGGTGGGCCGGTCGGGGTCGGTCGCCACCCGCGCGCAGTGGTAGGCGGTCTCCTCCTCGCAGGGGCTCGGCGCGAGGGCGGCCAGGAGGGTGCCGACGACGGCCAGCGCGAGCAGCCCGCCGGTCAGCCGGCCGGTGCCGGCGGCGCTGCGGCGCAGGTGCACGGCCGCGGCGATCCCGGCGGCGACGGTGACCAGCCCGGTGCCGACGAGGATGCCGCTGGTCGGGAAGAGCGCGACCAGCACGAAGCCGGTGAGGAAGGTCGCGGCGATCCCGCCCAGCGTGCCGATGCCCGACAGCCGGCCCACCACCGCGCCTGTCTCGGCGAGGCTGGCCAGCTGCAGCTTGACCACCATCGGCGGCACGGCCGACAGCAGCGCGGCGGGCACGACGATCGCGACGAAGGCGAGCAGCAGGACGCTGCCGGCGTCCCCGCCGCTGAAGGCCTCGCCCGTGAAGCGCACCAGCGGGAGCACCGCGACGACGAGGGCGCCGCCGGCCACGACCAGCGGCGGGATCAGCCGCCGCGGGTCGGTGCGGTCGGCGAGGCTGCCGCCGGCCCACGCGCCGACGGCGATGGCCGCCAGCGCGAAGCCGATCACCGCGGTGTTGGTCTGCAGCGTGATGCCGACGTACGGGGCGATCAGCCGCAGCCCGGCGATCTCCAGCACCAGCACGGCGCCGGAGGTGAGGAAGGTCAGGCCGGCGGCGACCCAGCCGGGCAGGGCGCGACCGGCCGGCGCGGGAGCCGTGGCCTCGGCGGGCTGCCCCACCTCAGAACAGCGCCGGCTGGTCGGCCGGCTCGCTGACCGACTCCGAGCGCGCGACCAGCTCGCGCCCGTTGTTCTTGACGCTGTTCACCATCGGGCTCACCGGCCGCAGCTCCAGGGCCTCCACCAGCTCCGGCGGCGTGGGCTGCGCCAGGGCCGCGACGTCGTCGCGCCCCGGGTCGAGCCAGTCGGCCCAGCGGTCGCGGGGCAGCACCAGGGGCATCCGCTCGTGGATCTCGGTGAGCGGGACCTGCGCCGGGGCGGTCACCACCGTGCACGTGTAGAGCCGGTCCTCGCCCTCGCCCCACACCTCCCACAGCCCGGCCATGGCCAGCACCGAGCCGTCGGCCGGGGTGATGAAGTACGGCTGCTTGCCCGGCCGGTCCAGGCGCTTGGCCCACTCGTACCAGCCGTCGGCCGGCACCAGGCAGCGGCGCGAGGCGGCGGCCCGGCGGAAGGCCGGCTTCTCGGTGAGCGACTCGACCCGGGCGTTGAGCAGCCGGTTGCCGATCGAGGCGTCCTTGGCCCAGGAGGGCACCAGCCCCCACCGGACGGCGCGCAGCTCCCGGTGGCCGCCCCCGGTCAGCGCGCCCTCGGCGTCGCGCTCCCGCTTGTGCCGGACCACGTAGACGTCCTTGGTGGGGGCGACGTTGTAGTCCGCGGGGAGCGGCCGCTGCCCCTCGGCGGGGACCGCCTCGAACTCGACCACCAGGTCCTCGGGACGGCGGCTGGCGGCGTACCGACCGCACATCGGGCGGCTCCTCCCTGCAGGGGCGTTGGCGGGTCCGAGCCTAGGTGCGGGGGCCGACAGCCGGGCGCGTGCGGAACCGGCCCGGCGCGGGTAGGGGCTGGCAGTGGCAGACGACGAGGACGAGACGAGGATGACGGCGTGACCGCGACAGACACCCAGCAGGCCAAGACCGCCAGCGACTCCGCCGAGCGCCGGTACGCGACGGTGAACCCGTTCACCGGCGAGACCGAGCGGGAGTTCGACTTCACCCCGACCGAGGAGATCGACGGGATCATCGGCCGGGCGCACGCCGCCTACCGGGAGTGGGCGCAGCGGCCCGTCGCCGAGCGCGCCGCCGTCGTCGGCCGGGCCGCCGAGCTGATGGACGAGCGCCGCGAGGACCTCGCCAAGCTGATCACCACCGAGATGGGCAAGCGGCACGACGAGGCGACCGGCGAGCTGTACCTGTGCTCGATGATCCTCAAGTACTACGCCGAGAACGGCCCGGGCTTCCTCGAGCCGACGCCGATCCAGCCGCTGATGGGCAAGGGCGAGGCGGTGGTCGAGACCCGGCCGATCGGCGTCCTGCTGGCGATCGAGCCCTGGAACTACCCCTTCTACCAGGTGGTCCGCGTGGCCGGCCCGAACCTGGTGCTGGGCAACACGGTGATCCTCAAGCACGCCGAGATCACCCCGCAGTGCGCCGAGGCGATCGAGCAGCTGTTCACCGACGCGGGCGCACCCGAGGGCGTCTTCACCAACACCTTCCTGCGCATCGACGACGTCGAGCAGGTGATCGCCGACCCGCGCGTCCAGGGCGTCACCCTGACCGGCAGCGAGCGGGCCGGCAGCGCCGTGGGCGCCCTCGCCGGCAAGCACCTGAAGAAGTCGGTCCTCGAGCTCGGCGGCAGCGACCCGTTCATCGTGCTCGACGCCGACGACATGGCCGCCACGGTCAAGGCCGCCACCTCGGGCCGGATGCAGAACACCGGCCAGGCCTGCACGGCGTCCAAGCGGCTGATCGTCACCGAGGAGCTGTACGAGCCCTTCGTCGAGGGGCTCAAGCAGGCGTTCTCCACGTTCTCCCCCGGCGACCCGGCCGACCCGTCGACCTCGCTGGCGCCGCTGTCGAGCGAGCGGGCCGCCCAGGACCTGCACGCCCAGATCCAGGACGCGATCGACAAGGGCGCCACCGTCGTGGCGGGCGGCAGGCGACCCGACCGGCCCGGCGCGTTCGTCGAGGCCACGATCCTCACCGACGTCACCCCGGAGATGCGCGCCTACCGCGAGGAGCTCTTCGGTCCTGCGGCCGTCGTCTACAAGGTGAAGGACGACGAGGAGGCCGTCGCGCTGGCCAACGACAGCGACTTCGGCCTGGGCGCCACCGTCATGAGCAGCGACCTGGACCGGGCGCGGGCGGTGGCCGAGCGGCTGGAGGCCGGGATGGTCTGGATCAACCAGCCCACCGGCTCCTCCCCGGAGCTGCCCTTCGGCGGCGTGAAGCGGTCCGGCTACGGCCGGGAGCTCTCCGAGCTGGCCATGTTCGAGTTCGCCAACCGCCGCCTGGTGCGCACCGTCCCGGCGAAGAAGGCCTCGAAGCCGGTCTCCGGCTGAGGACGGGGGCGTGCGTGCGCTCGGGCAGACTGAGGCCGTGACCGAGGTCTGGCCGGCGCCGCACGCCCCCTCCCCCGTCGACTCGGTCGTCGTCCTGCCCGGGTCGAAGTCGATCACGGCGCGGGCACTGGTCCTGGCCGCGCTGGCCGACGGGCAGAGCCGGCTGGTGCGTCCGCTGCGGGCCCGCGACACCGACCTGATGGCCGGCGCACTGCGTGCGCTCGGCGTCCGGATCGACGACGACGGCGCGGACCAGGTGGTGACCCCGGCGCCGTTGCACGGTCCCGCCGAGGTCGACGCCGGCCTGGCCGGCACCGTCCTGCGCTTCCTCCCGCCGGTCGCGGCGCTGGCCGACGGCCCGGTGCGGGTGGACGGCGACCCGCGGCTGCACGAGCGCCCCAACGCCGGCCTGATCGCCGCACTCCGCGACCTCGGGGTCGAGGTGGACGACGGCGGCCGCGGCCGGGCCCCCTTCACCGTGCGCGGGGCCGGCGGCGTGCGCGGCGGCGCGGTGACCGTCGACGCGTCGGAGTCCTCGCAGATCGTCTCCGGCCTGCTGCTGGCCGCCGCCCGGTTCGACCAGGGAGTGGACCTCGCGCTCGCCGGTGGGCTGCCGTCGATGCCGCACGTCGCGATGACCGTGACGACGCTGCGCGAGCACGGGGTCGACGTGACCGCCACCGACCGCGGCTGGCGGGTCGCGCCCGGCCCGGTCCGGGCGCTGGACCGCGTGGTCGAGCCCGACCTGTCCAACGCCGCCCCCTTCCTGGCCGCCGCCCTGGTCACCGGCGGGCGGGTGACCGTGCCGGGCTGGCCGGCGGTCACCACCCAGCCCGGCGCCCAGCTGGAGCGGCTGCTCCCGGCCATGGGCGCCGCGGTCGAGCGCACCGACGAGGGGCTGACCGTCACCGGCACCGGGTCGATCGCGCCGCTGGTCGCCGACCTGGGCGAGGTCGGCGAGCTGACCCCGGTGCTGGCGGCGCTCTGCGCCCTCGCCGACGGCACCTCCCGGCTCACCGGCATCGGGCACCTGCGCGGCCACGAGACCGACCGGCTGCAGGCCCTCGACGAGGTGCTCACCGCGGTCGGCGCGCGGGTGGAGCAGCTGCCCGACGGCCTGGTCGTCGAGCCCGGCCCGCGCCGCCCGGCGGTGCTGGACTCCTACGCCGACCACCGGATGGTGCACGCCGCCGCCGTCCTCGGGCTGGTCGTCGACGGGGTGCGGGTCACCGGCGCCGGCGCGGTCACCAAGACGCTGCCGGACTTCCGCGAGCGCTGGGCCGCGATGCTCGGGAGCGGGTCCTGAGCCCCCGCCGGTTGGACAGCCGCTCGGACGAGGACGACATCCGGTCCCGGCCGAGCCGGCGGGGGTCGCGACCGCGCACCCGCACCCGTCCCGCGCACGACGACGCCGTCCCCGGGCTGGTCGTCGGCGTGGACCGCGGCCGGATGGCGGTCCGGATCGAGGGCCCGGACGGCGCCCCGGTGGAGGTGACCGCGATGCGCGCCCGCGAGCTGGGCCGGCACGGCGTCGTCGTCGGCGACCGGGTGCGGATCGTCGGGGACACCACAGGCCGGCCGGACACGCTGGCCCGCATCGTGGTCATCGAGGAGCGGGCCACCTCGCTGCGGCGGACCGCCGACGACACCGACCCGACCGAGCGCGTCGTCGTCGCCAACGCCGACCTGCTGGTCGTGGTGACCGCGGTCGCCGACCCCGAGCCGGCCCTGGGCTTCCTGGACCGGTGCCTCGTCGCGGCCTACTCCGGCGGGCTCGAACCCCTGCTCTGCCTCACCAAGACCGACCTGGCCAGCGCCCAGCCGCTGCTGGACCGCTACGCGGGCCTGGACGTCGACGCCGTCCCGATGTCGCGGGAGGCGCCGCTCGACGAGCTGCTCGCGCGCATCGGCGGGCGGATGAGCGTCCTCGTCGGCCAGTCCGGTGTCGGCAAGTCGACGCTGGTCAACCGGCTCGTGCCCGACGCCTTCCGGGCCACCGGCGACGTCAGCAAGATCGGCAAGGGCCGGCACACGTCGTCGTCGGCGGTGCTGCTCGACCTGCCGGGCGGAGGGGAGGTCATCGACACCCCGGGCATCCGGTCGTTCGGGCTGGCGCACGTGACCTCGGCCGACGTCGTCGCGGCGTTCGACGACGTCGCCGAGGCGGCCACGGACTGCCCGCCCGGCTGCGGCCACACCGCCGAGGACCCGGAGTGCGCGCTCGACGCCTGGGCCACGGCCGGTCCCCCGGCGCGCGCCGAGCGGCTGGCCAGCCTGCGCCGACTGCTCGGCGCGGTGGGTCAGTCCTCCCCCGGCTCCTGACGGCCGGGCCGGGCGTACCGGCTGGAGCCGAGCCGCTGGCGGAGACTCCGCCGGGGCTCGACGAACAGCGCGTCGTCCATCGGCTCGTCGACCGCCTCGATCAGCACCTCGAGGCCCTCCCCGGTGTGCGTGCCGTCGAGGTCCTCGGTGGACACGCAGACGCCCGTGCCGACGTCGAGCCGCACACGGGTGGCGGTCGGGTAGACCAGGTGGCCGAACCGCTCGGCCCAGTCCCCCCACTCGTCCCGGTCGATGCGCGCGTCGCGCAGCAGCGAGCAGCAGCCGCAGCGCGGCTCGTAGCGGTCCGTCGTCACGACGACCGCCTCCCAGGCCGGCCGGCCGCCGTGCACCACCTCGGCCACCCCCTCCACCCGCAGCGCGACGCCGGCGCGGTCTCCCGTGCCCGGTTCCAGCCCGTCGGCGAGCTCGACCGGGTCGAGCGCCGCCACCCACCGGTAGTCGCGGTACATCGGGTCGTCGTAGGAGACGCCCTGCGACGACGGCCGCTCCGCGACGAGGCCGTCGCTCCGGCGCCTCGGCGACGGCACGTCGGCCGCGCGGAGGAGCTCGACGGTGGCGCTGCTCCCGTCGTCGGTCAACAGCCCCATCCGTCGCGGCTCGTCGCGGACGACCTGCACCAGTGCGCCGTCCGGCGTCTCGACCCGCAGCCGGTCGGGACGGCGGAGCCACGCGCGCACCGGGTCCCCGGACCGCGCGTCGCGGTAGGTGAACCGCAGCGTCGACCACAGCCACGGCGAGGACCGGGCGAGCGCGCGGAAGTCCTCGGCGTCGGGCACCGGTCGAGTGTGGACCGACCTCTGGACGAGGACCATCGGGTTCTGCCCCCTCGCAGGGGCCGGCCGAGAGCGTGCGGGCGGTGGGCGAGGGGGTCCTCCCTCAGACGTCGACCCAGCCGCCGCTGCGCCAGTAGAGGCCCGCCTCGCGGGTGAGCAGGCCCTCGTCGACCAGGTGGCGCCGCAGGGCGGCGGTGTCCGGGTGCCAGACGGCGAGCAGCGCGTTGACCTCGCGCTCGGGGTACCGGACCCCGACGTCGAACACCCGCACCAGGTGCTCGAGCACGACCCGCCGCTTCGTCGCCTGCGCCGGGATCGACACCAGCCGGCCGTCCCGGACGAACGCCGACAGCACCGCGTCCTCGGCCGGGTCGTCCGACAGCGGCTCGGGCCGGGGCGCGGCCTGGGCGGCGGCCCGCGCGGCGGCGCCGAACCGGTCGGTCAGCAGCTCGAGCGCGTGCCGGTCGCGCCGCACGAGACCCGCCCGGGCCAGCCGGCGGGCGGCCAGCGCGACGTCCTTGAGCGACAGCCCGGACGCCTGCGCGACCTCCTCGATGGTGGCCGCGCCCAGCGCCAGCGCGGCCACGACGCGCAGCCGCGTCGGGTCGGCGAGCAGCCCCGCGATCGTCGTCGCGTCGGGTCTCGCGTCCACACCTCCGACGGTAACCAGGTGCCGCCCGCTAGGTTCGGTGTCCATGACGTCGGGCCGCGACCACACCGGGGACATGCACCTGGCGCACGTGCTGGCCGACCAGGCCGACTCGATCAGCATGGACCGGTTCCGCGCGCAGGACCTCCAGGTCGACACCAAGCCCGACCTCACCCCGGTCACCGACGCCGACCGGGCGGTCGAGGAGCAGCTGCGGATCACCCTCGCCCGGGCGCGCACCCGCGACGCCGTGCTGGGCGAGGAGATGGGCACGACCGGACACGGGCCCCGCCGCTGGGTGCTCGACCCGATCGACGGCACGAAGAACTTCGTCCGCGGCGTCCCGGTCTGGGCCACGCTCATCGCGCTCTTCGACGGCGACGAGCCGGTGGTCGGGCTGGTCTCGGCGCCGGCGCTCAACCGCCGCTGGTGGGCCGCCAAGGGCGTGGGGGCCTGGACCGGACGGCGGCTGGAGTCGGCCACCCGCTGCCGGGTCTCCGGCGTGCGCGACCTGGCCGACGCGAGCCTCAGCTACTCCTCGCTGTCGGGCTGGGAGGAGCGCGGGATGCTCGACGGCTTCCTCGACCTGACCCGCACGGTGTGGCGGACCCGTGCCTACGGCGACTTCTGGAGCTACGTGCTGCTCGCCGAGGGCGCGGTCGACCTCGCCTGCGAGCCGGAGGTCTCGGTGTGGGACCTCGCCGCCCTCGACGTCATCGTCCGCGAGGCCGGCGGCACGTTCACCGACGTGACCGGCGCGCCCGGCCCGGCCGGCGGCAGCGCGCTGGCCACCAACGGCGCGCTGCACGCGGCCGCCCTGTCCTACCTGAAGGCCTCCGCTCGGCCCTGAGCCGGGCCGGCGCCGTGCGCCGTCCCACCGGAGCGGCCGTTGCGGTCGGCCAGCAGGCCGGCCAGCGTGCTCAGCGCGATCTCCGCCGGCGCCTTCGAGCCGATGTCGAGCCCGATCGGGCGGTGCACGCGGGCGATCTCGGCCGGCGGGACGCCGAGCGCCGCCAGCGCGGCCACGTGCGGGCCCTCGTGCCGCGGGTTGCCCATGACGCCGACCCAGCGCACCGGCCGGGCGAGCGCGTCGCGCAGCACCTCGCCCAGCTCGGGGCGGTGGTGGTCGGTGACGACGACGTCGGCGTCCTCGAACCGCACCTCCACCTCGTCGAACCGGGTCGCCCCGGCACCCCGCGCCGGGTCCGGGTCCAGCAGCACCGTGCGGTAGCCCAGCTCCGGTGCCCAGCGCAGCAGCACCTCGGCGGTCGGCGAGGCGAAGACGGCGACGAGCACCCGCTCGGTCACGCCGCACCCCGCTCCGGGCTGTCGCCGTAGCCGGGACCGGTGGCCGCGTACCGGGCGCCCTGCGCCACGTCGGGCGGGGCGATCTCCGCCAGCCGCGCCAGGTCCTGCGCGGTCAGCTCCACCGCCGCCGCGCCGACGTTCTCCTCGAGGTTGCGCCGCCGCTTCGTGCCCGGGATCGGGACGACGTCGTCACCCTGGGCCAGGACCCACGCCAGCGCGAGCTGCCCGGCGGTCGCTCCCTTCTCCTCCGCCATCGCCCGCACCGCGTCGACCAGCCGCAGGTTGGCGGTGAACGCCTCGCCCTGGAACCGCGGCATCCGCCGCCGCCAGTCGTCCTCGGCGAAGTCGGCCGGGGTCCGGACGGCGCCGGTGAGGAAGCCGCGGCCCAGGGGGCTGTAGGGCACCAGCCCGACCCCGTGCTCGCGCGCCACCCCCAGCACCTCCGGTTCCAGGTCGCGCGTCCACAGCGACCACTCGCTCTGCAGCGCCGCGATCGGGTGGACGGCCGCGGCCCGCCGGATCGAGGCCGCGCTGGCCTCCGACAGCCCGAGGTGGCGGACCTTGCCCTGCTGCACCAGCTCGGCCATCGCGCCGACGGTGTCCTCGATGGGGACGGCGGGGTCGACCCGGTGCTGGTAGTAGAGGTCGATCGTGTCCACCCGCAGCCGGCGCAGGCTGGCCTCGGCGCAGGCGCGGACGTTCTCCGGCCGGCCGTCGATGCGCATCCCGCGCTCCCCCGGCGAGAGCGAGAACTTGGTCGCCAGCACGACCTCGTCCCGCCGGCCGGCGATCGCCTGGCCGACGAGCTCCTCGTTGTGCCCGTCGCCGTAGACGTCGGCGGTGTCGAGCAGGGTCACGCCGAGGTCCAGGGCGCGGTGGATCGTGGCGATCGACTCGTCCCGGTCTGCGGCGCCGTACATCTCGCTCATGCCCATGCAGCCGAGGCCGAGGGCAGAGACGGTCAGCCCGTCGCCGAGGGTGCGGGTGCCGAGGGGTGCGGTCACCACCGCATCCTCGCCTCCCCGCTCAGCGCCGCGCCAGGCCGTCGATGCGGGTCACCTCGTCGGCCGAGAGCGCGAACCCGCCGATCGCCAGGTTGGCCCGGATCCGCTCCGGGGTGGCCGACTTGGGGATGACGACGACGCCGTGCTCGACGTGCCAGCGCAGCACCACCTGCGCGGGGGTGACGCCGTGGGCGGCGGCGACCTCGGCGAGCACCGGGTCGGCCAGGTCGGTGTTCTCGAACGGGCTGTAGCCCTCCAGGACGACCCCGCGCTCGCGGTGTCCCTCCTCCACGGCCGGGTCGTACCTCGCGGGCGCCCAGCTGACCTGGTTGACCTGCGGTGTCACCCCGGTCGCCCGGGTCAGCGCGTCGACCTGGTCGAGGGAGTGGTTGCTCACGCCGATGGCCCGCGCCCGGCCGTCCTCGCGGGCGGCGACGAAGCGCTCCCAGACGGCCTCGCTCCCGCCGGGCGGCGGCCAGTGCAGCAGCCACAGGTCGACCGCGTCGAGGCCGAGCGCGTCGAGCGACTCGTCCAGCACCCGGTCGGCCCGGCCGGTCTCCCGCGGCGGCAGCTTGGTGGTCACGAACACCTCGTCGCGGTCGAGCCCCGAGTCGCGCAGCGCCCGCCCGACCTCGGCCTCGTTGCGGTACATGGTCGCGGTGTCGAGGTGGCGGTACCCGGCGTCCAGCGCGGTGCCGACCGCGGAGGAGCAGGCACGGCCGGTGAGCTGCCAGGTGCCGAACCCGAGCAGCGGCATGGTGCCGCCGCCGGACAGCGACGCGGCGGGGACGGTCTCGGTCATGGCCGGTCCCGTGCCCGCCGGCCGGCGCGACGACACCCGGCGCGCGCGGCGGCCCGCTCTGCTGGGATGGGGACGGCGCCGCCCGTCCGGGCCCCCGGGCGCCGAACGAGGAGGTCCGCCGTGCAGTACGCCGAATCCGTGGTCGACCTGGTCGGGAACACCCCGCTGGTCCGGCTCAACTCGGTCACCCGGGACCTCGGCCCCGACGCGCCGCTGGTGCTGGCGAAGGTCGAGTACCTCAACCCCGGCGGGTCGGTGAAGGACCGCATCGCCGTCCGGATGGTGGACGCCGCCGAGGCGAGCGGCGCGCTGCGGCCGGGCGGCACCATCGTCGAGCCGACCAGCGGCAACACCGGCATCGGGCTGGCCCTGGTCGCCCAGCAGCGCGGTTACCGGTGCGTCTTCATCTGCCCCGACAAGGTCGGCCAGGAGAAGATCAACGTGCTCAAGGCCTACGGCGCCGAGGTCGTCGTCTGCCCCACCGCCGTCGACCCCTCGGACCCCCGCTCGTACTACTCGGTCTCCGACCGGCTGGCCCGCGAGACCCCCGGCGGCTGGAAGCCCGACCAGTACTCCAACCCGGCCAACCCGCGGTCGCACTACGAGACGACCGGCCCGGAGATCTGGGCGCAGACCGAGGGCCGGATCACCACGTTCGTCACCGGCATGGGCACCGGCGGCACCATCAGCGGCATCGGCCGCTACCTCAAGGAGATCTCCGGCGGCCGGGTCCGCGTCGTCGGCGCCGACCCGGAGGGCTCGGTCTACTCCGGCGGCACCGGCCGGCCGTACCTGGTCGAGGGCGTCGGCGAGGACTTCTGGCCCTCGACCTACGACCGCGGGATCGCCGACGAGGTGATCGCCGTCTCCGACGGCGACTCCTTCGCCATGACGAGGCGGCTGGCCCGCGAGGAGGGGCTGCTGGTCGGCGGCTCGTGCGGGATGGCGGTGGTCGCCGCCCTGCGGGCCGCCGAGAAGCTCACGAAGGACGACGTCCTGGTCGTCCTGCTGCCCGACGGCGGCCGGGGCTACCTGAACAAGATCTTCAACGACGCGTGGATGGCCGACTACGGCTTCCTGGCGGCGACCGGCGGCGAGACCGTCGGCGAGCTGCTGCACACCAAGTCCGGCGAGACGCCGTCGCTGGTGCACACGCACCCCAACGAGACCGTGCGGGAGGCGATCGACATCCTGCGCGAGTACGGCGTGAGCCAGATGCCGGTGGTGCGCGCCGAGCCGCCGGTGACCGCGGGCGAGGTGGTCGGTTCGGTGGACGAGAAGGTGCTGCTCGACGCGCTGTTCGCCGGCCGCGCCTCGCTCGCCGACCGGGTGGAGAAGCACATGTCCGCCCCGCTGCCGATCATCGGCTCCGGCGAACCGGTGAGCGAGGCGGTGAGCGCGTTCGGCGCGGCCGACGCCCTGCTCGTGCACGTCGACGGCAAGCCCGCCGGCGTGGTCACCCGGCAGGACGTCCTCGGCCACCTGGCCGGTCACACAGCCGGTCTCGCGCCTACGGTCGGCGCATGAGCAGCGACCACGGGTTCAGCACCCGCGCGATCCACGCCGGGCAGGACCCCGACCCGGCCACCGGGGCGGTGGTCCCGCCGCTGCACCTGACGACGACGTTCAAGCAGGACGGCGTCGGCGGGCTGCGGCAGGGCTACGAGTACAGCCGCAGCGCCAACCCGACCCGCACGGCGCTGCAGGAGGCCCTGGCCGCGCTGGAGGAGGGCGCCGCGGGGCTGGCGTTCGCCTCCGGGCTGGCGGCCGAGGACACCCTGCTGCGCACCGTCTGCGAGCCCGGCTCCCACGTCGTCCTGGCCGGGGACGCCTACGGCGGCACCTTCCGGCTGCTGTCCAAGGTGGCCGCGCGCTGGGGCGTCGAGCACACGCCGGTCGACCTCGGCGACCTGGACGCCGTCCGCGCGGCGGTGCGCGACACCACCCGGGTCCTGTGGTGCGAGACGCCGACCAACCCGCTGCTCAACGTCGCCGACGTCGCCGGCCTGGCCGGGATCGCGCACGAGGCCGGCGCGCTGCTCGTCGTCGACAACACCTTCGCCTCGCCCTACCTGCAGCGGCCGCTGACGCTCGGCGCCGACGTCGTCGTGCACTCGACGACCAAGTACCTGGGCGGGCACTCCGACGTCGTCGGCGGGGCGCTCGTCGTCGCCGACGCCGACCTGGCCGAGCAGCTGGCCTTCCACCAGAACGCGATGGGCGCGGTCAACGGCCCGTTCGACGCGTGGCTGGTGCTGCGCGGGATCAAGACCCTCGGCGTGCGGATGGACCGGCACTGCGCCAACGCCGCCCGGGTCGTGGACTTCCTCACGGGCCGGCCCGAGGTCTGCGCCGTCCTCTACCCCGGCCTCCCCGACCACCCGGGGCACGAGGTCGCCGCCCGGCAGATGTCCGGCTTCGGCGGCATGGTGTCGTTCCGGCTGACCGGCGGCGAGGAAGCGGCGCTGCGGGTCTGCGAGCGCACGGAGCTGTTCACGCTGGCCGAGTCCCTGGGCGGGGTGGAGTCGCTGGTGGAGCACCCGCACCGGATGACGCACGCCAGCGCCGCCGGCTCTCCCCTGGAGGTCCCGGCCGACCTGGTCCGCCTGTCGGTGGGCATCGAGGACGCCGAGGACCTGCTCGCCGACCTGGAGCAGGCGCTCGCCTGACCCCGTTCCCGCCCGGAGGATGACTGCATGGCTCTCAAGGTGATCGGCGCCCTGCTGGTGCTGTGGCTCGTGGTGACCGTCGTCGGCGCCGTTGTGAAGGCGTTGTTCTGGCTGGCCGTCCTCGGCGCGGTGCTGTTCGTGGCCACCGCCGTGCTCGGCCTCCGGGGGCGCGACCGCCGGCTCTGACGGCCGGGAAGCGATGCCCCGCCGGGGCGGTTGTCGGGGGCAGCCACGAGGGCGCCGACACGGGAGGATCACCGCCATGAGCACGCCCCACAGCACCGTCGACCCCGCCGCGGCCGAGTCCGAGCGGGCGCGCATCCGGGCCGCGCACCTGCGACCCGCCGGGCAGCGGCCGGCCTCGACCGCCCGCGGCCTGCACCACACGGCGCTGATCAGCTCCGACGTCGAGCGGACCGTCCGCTTCTACCAGGACGTGCTCGGCTTCCCGCTCACGGAGCTGATCGAGAACCGCGACTACCCGGGCTCCTCGCACTTCTTCTTCGACATCGGCAACGGCAACCTGATCGCCTTCTTCGACTTCCCGGGCCTCGACGTCGGCCCCTACGCGGAGGTGCTCGGCGGCCTGCACCACATGGCCATCAGCGTCGAGCCGGAGCGCTGGCGCGAGCTGGTGGGCCGGCTGGAGGCCGCCGGGGTGCCGCACGAGGTGCACAGCGGGGTCTCGGTCTACTTCCGCGACCCCGACGGCGCGCGCATCGAGCTCATCGCCGACCCGCTGGGCGAGATGTACGGCCAGCACGTGCTGTGAACGAGGAGGGCCGGCCGGTGTCCCGGCCGGCCCTCCTCGCGTCACGCGGCGTCGACCAGGTCGGCGTACTCGGGGTGCCGGTCGATCCAGCCGCGGACGAAGCTGCACCGGGGCACGACCCGCCCGCCGTGCGACCGCACGTCGTCGAGCGCGCCGCGGACCAGCCGCCCGCCCAGGCCGGACCCCTCGGCGTCGGGGTCGATCTCGGTGTGGGTGAACACGACGTGCTCGCCCTCCCGCCGGTAGGCGGCGTGGCCGAGGACCCGGTCGCCGTCGCGGATCTCGTAGCGGGAGGACTCGGGGACGTCCTGCACGGTGGGTTCCATGCCCCCGCCCAACCCGACCCGCGGGTCGCCTGTTCCCCGGTTGCCGGCCGCGGACGCGACGAGGGCCCGGTCACCGTGGTGACCGGGCCCTCGTGGCAGTAGCGGGGACAGGATTCGAACCTGTGACCTCTGGGTTATGAGCCCAGCGAGCTACCGAGCTGCTCCACCCCGCGTCGGTGACACCACTGTACACACCCGTCACCGGGCCCCGCCGGGGGCTCGCGCGCCTCCCGGAGCGTGACCGTCCGGCGACCTAGAGTCGCTGACGTGGGTGCGGAGTCGACGGTGACCTTCCTCCGCCGCCCCAAGCCGGTGGAGGTGCTCCACCGGGACCGCTGGTGGATCGGCGCGCTGCTCGGGTGGCGGCACGACGCCGACGGGACCTGCTGGCTGCGGGTGACCGCCCTCGTCGAGGGCTACAAGCGGACGGCGTGGGTGGGCATGGACACCGTCCGGCTGCCCCTGCCGCCCGGCCGTCCCGACCGGCCGGCCGCGCCTGCCCGGACCGCCGACGACGACGAGCCGCGCACGCAGCGGCTCCCCCGCCACGGCGACCGCGGCGTCCGGAGCCCGCTGCCGGCACTCCCCCGGCCGCGGCCGGAGCCGGGACGCACCGCCGGGCAGGTCCGGCCCGCCCGGGTCTGACCGCCCGGGCTCAGCCCAGCCGGGCCGCGATCGCGGCCGCGAGCCGCTGTGCCGCGCCGTCGCCCACGGTCAGGAACAGGCTGGGCTCGGTGAGCTCCAGCTCGAGCAGCAGCGGCCGCCCGTCCGGGCCCGGGGCGAGGTCGACGCGGGCGTAGAGCGGCGTCTCCGGCGTCCGCGCCTGGACCGCGGCCAGCACGGCGTCCCCGAGGGAGCGCTGCTCGTCCGTCGCCGTCCGCGCGGTGATCGTCTCCTCGGCGAACAGCCCGGGACCGAGCGGGCCGCCGGCCAGCAGCGCCCCCTTGCCGAAGGCGTGGCTGTACGCGCCGTCGAGGTAGACCAGGCCCGTCTCCCCCTCCGCGTCCAGCCGGTCGAGGTAGGGCTGCACCATCACCGGCCAGCCGGCGTCGAGCAGCCGCCGGGCGAAGGCGGCGGCCTGCTCGCGCTCGCCGGGGGCGAACCGGGCGGTGTCGCGGGCGCCCGCCGAGACCACCGGCTTCACCACCACGTCACCGGCGCCGACGGCCAGCGCCTCCGGCAGCTCCGCGGCCGTGGTCGCCCACGCCGTCGGGACGACGGCCAGGCCCGCGGCGGCGAGCTCGGCCAGGTAGCGCTTGTCGGTGTTCCACGCGAGCACCTCGACGGGGTTGAGCACCGTCGTCCCCGCGGCCACCCGCCGGGCCCACGCCAGGAACTCGTCCCGGCGCGGGGCGTAGTCCCAGGTCGAGCGGACGACGACGAGGTCGGCGGCGGCCCAGTCCACCCCGGCGTCGGCCCAGTCGGCGGGAGCGGCGGTCAGGCCGGCATCGGCGAGGGCGGCCAGGAGCAGCGGCTCGTCCTCGTCCCGTCCGGCGGCATCGGCGCAGCCGGCGACGAGGACCCGCGGCATGCAGCGATCATGCCCCGGTGGTCACCCTCCGGCGATCTCCCGGACGACCGCCCGGGCGGCGGCCCGGCCCTCCGGCGCCGGGACGAGCGGGTACACGTGGACGGCGCCCGAGCAGACGGTCAGCTCGACGTCGGCGCCCTCGGCCCGTGCCCGGTCCCGCAGGGCGAGCGCGTCGGGCAGGCAGATCTCCCGCGTGCCGACGTACACGTGCACCGGCGCGAGCCCGGCCAGCGGGCCGTTGCCGGGGCTCAGCCGCGGATCGGTCGGGTCGTCGCCGCCGGCCCAGGCGTCGGCCGCGACGCGCAGGCCCGCGCTGCACAGCCACGGGTCGCGCTGCTCCACCGCGGGGAGGTCGGGGTGGCCCAGGGTGAGGTCCAGCCACGGCGAGAGCAGCACCACCCGCCGGGGCTGCGGCAGACCCGCGCCGGCCAGGGTCTGGGCGAGGCCGAGGGCGAGGCCGCCGCCGGCCGAGTCGCCGGCCAGGGTGACGGTCGAGGCGTCGGCGCCGGCCAGCAGCTCCCGGTAGACCGCGGTGACGAAGGGGTAGGCGTCCCGGTACGTGTGCTGCGGCGCCAGGCCGTAGTGCGGCACCTCGACCCGCACCCCGGCGTCGGCCAGCCGGGACACCAGCGCCCAGTGCTGCGGCGCGACGGCGCTGACGTAGGCGCCGCCGTGCAGGTAGACCGCCGCCCGGTCGGCCCGCCGGCCGCGCGGTTCGACCGTGGTGCACACGAAGCCGCCGACCTCCCGTTGGCCGACCTCGTGCCGCCGGGCGAGGGCGGCCGGGGGCGTGGCGGACCCCTTCGGGGCGGCCAGCCGCCGGCGGGCCCGCTCGGGAGTGGCCATGGCGCGCTTGCGGGTGAGCCGGAGGACGGCCGCGACCGCCCCCATCTGCAGGCTGGCCACCGCGGTCCTCCTCGATCCGGTCCGGGTGACGGCCCGGACGCGACGGCACGGATTCGACGGCCCGGACACCCCTGACGTGACAGGGCCCCGGCACTCGGTGAGTGCCGGGGCCCTGCTGTGAGTAGCGGGGGCAGGATTCGAACCTGCGACCTCTGGGTTATGAGCCCAGCGAGCTACCGAGCTGCTCCACCCCGCGTCGGTGACACCACTCTACACGGTCCCGGGGGCCGCGCCCCGGGGGGCGGGGGTGCCGCTGGGCACACCCGCCCCCGCGGGGGTCAGCCGCCCGGGCTCGCCGCGGCCTGGGCCGCCTGGTAGGCCTCGACCGCCGCCTGCAGGTCCTCGAGCGCCTGGCCCTGCGCGGCGAAGTCCCCGCTGCGCTGCGCCTCGGCCAGCGCGTCCAGCGCCGCGTCGAGGTCGGCGACCGCCTGGTCGAGCTCCGGGGTGGAGCCGGTCCCGCCGGCCGGCGGCGCCGGCGTGGTCGGCGTGGTCGGCTCCTCGCTCGGCGTCGGTTCCTCGCTGGGCGTCGTCGGCGTGGCCGGCTCCTCCGGATCCGGCTCGGTGTCGGTGTCGTCGCTGTCGGTGGCCGACTCCCCGGCCCCGGCCCCGAACACCTGGTCCAGCGCCTCGGACAGCGTGTTGGCGTAGCCGACCCGCGTGCCGTAGGCGACGAGGACCTTCCGCAGCAGCGGGAAGGAGTTCTGGCCGGTCCCCTCCACGTACAGCGGCTGAACGTAGAGCAGGCCGTCCTCCCCGATGGGCAGGGTCAGCAGGTTGCCGAACACCGCCTGCGAGTCCTGGCTGTTGAACAGCGTCAGGTCCCGGGCGACGTCCTCGTTCGTGTTGAACGCGGCCTGGACCTGCTGCGGCCCGCGGAACGGTGTGTTGCCGGGCAGCCGCAGGACCTGGATCTGGCCGTAGCTGTCGGGATCGCTCGACGCCGAGATGAACGCCGACAGGTTCTCCCGCCGGAACGCGTTCAGCGCGCTGGTGAGCTGGAAGACCGCCCCGTCGTCCCCCGGCCGCTGGGCCAGGATGTAGTACGGCGGCTGGGCGTCGTCGGTGTCGACCGTCGGGTCGGCCGGCACCTGCCAGCGGTCGTTCTGCGCGTAGAAGTCGATCGGGTCGTCGACGTGGTAGCGCGTGAGGATGTCCCGCTGGAGCTTGAAGAGGTCCTCCGGGTAGCGGACGTGGCTCTCCAGCGCCTCGGGCATGTCGTCGCGCGGCAGGACGACGCCGGGGAACGCCTTCATGTAGGTCTGCAGGACGGGGTCGCTCTCGTCCCACGCGTACAGCGTCACGGTGCCGTCGTAGGCGTCGACGGTGGCCTTGACCGAGTTGCGGATGTAGTTGAACTGCTCCTCCGGCAGCGCCGTCGTCCCGGTGCCGGTCAGCGCGTCCTGTGCCGCCTCGCGCAGCTCCATGAACTCGGCGTAGGGGTAGGAGTCCGACGTGGTGTAGCCGTCGAGGATCCAGGTGATCCGCCCGTCGACGACCGCCGGGTAGGGGTCGCCGTCGACCTCCAGGAACGGCGCGGCCTTCTCGACCCGGTCCCGCGGGTCGCGGACGTAGAGCACCCGCGAGGCGTCGTTGACCGCGCTGGAGAGCAGGAAGTTCCGCTCGCGGTAGTAGATGGCGAACGTCAGCTGCCGGAAGAAGCTGCCGATCGACACCCCGCCCTCGCCGTCGTAGGTGTTGTTGACCTCGCCCTCGTCGGTGTTGTCCTCGGGCCGGTCGAACTCGCGCGGCGCCTGCCCCTCGGGCGCACCGACGACCGAGTAGACGTCCTCGCCGTTGTCCTGGATCAGCTCGCCGTAGTAGATCCGCGACTGCTCGACCTCGATGTTGCCCTCGGTGGGCAGGTCGCGGGTGGTGAAGTTCGGCTCCCCGCCCTCCTGGCCGGTGACGACCTGGTTGGCCGGGGCGGCGACGAAGCCGTTGCCGTGGGTGTAGACGGTGTGCCGGTTGATCCAGCTCGACTGGTTCTCCGACAGGCTCTCGCTGTCCAGCTCGCGCACCGCCACGACGTAGTCACGGGTGACCGGCTCCCCCGTCTCGGGGTCGGGCAGCGTGTAGCGGTCGATGTCGAGCTTCTCGGGGAAGCCGTAGACGTTGCGGATCTGCTGGCGCGCGGTGAAGGTCGCGGCCAGCACGTTCGGGTCGAGCAGGCGGGCGTTCGGGATCGTGTTGCTGTCGGCCCGCAGCTCGGAGAGCGCGGCCTGGGTGTCCGGCTGGTCGCCGACGCTGTCCTCCGCGTAGTCGACGTAGCTGACGTCGCCGAGGCCGTAGGCCTCGCGCGTCGCCTCGATGGCGCGGGCGACGTAGTCGGCCTCGCGCTCGTTGGCGCTGGGCCGGACGACGAACTGCTGCACGATCGCCGGGTAGGCCACGCCGATGACGAGGCTGGACAGCAGCAGCAGCACCAGGGCCGCTGCGGGGAGCCGGATGTTGCGGACGACGACGTTGGCGAAGAAGGCCACGGCGCAGAAGGCCGCCGCGAACACCAGGATCGTCTTGGCCGGCAGCAGCGCGTTGACGTCGCTGTAGCTGGCGCCGGTGAACAGCTCACCGCGCTCGGAGTAGACCAGGCCGTAGCGGTCCATCCAGTACGCGAACGCCTTGAGCAGCACGAACAGGCCCAGCAGCACCGACAGCTGCACCATCGCCGCCGACGTGAGCTTCTGGCCCGGCGTCTGCAGCCGCAGCCCGCCGAACAGGTAGTGCGTGAGCAGCGACCCCACCAGGGCCAGCAGCACGATCGCGAAGCCGAAGCCGAGCAGCAGCCGGTAGAAGGGGTAGTCGAAGACGAAGAACGACAGGTCCAGGCCGAACTCGGGGTCGGTCTGACCGAAGTCGGAGGCGTGGCGGAACTCGAGCCAGGTCTCCCAGTTCCCCTGGGCGGTGAACCCGGCGAAGAGGCCGACGACGACGGCCACCGCCGACAGCACCAGCGTGCGGCGCGGCTCCAGCGACTGCCGGTACCGCTCGAGGTTCTGCTGCTCGAGCGACATCGGCCGGAACGTCGGCCGGAAGCGGTAGGCGAGGTAGATCGCCAGCGCCGTGAGCCCGCCGGTGGCCACGCCCGCCACGGCGAAGAGCAGCGCGCGGGTCTGGAGCTCGGTCCAGAACACCTCGGTGAAGCCGGTCTCGTCGAACCACAGGTAGTCGACGTAGACGTTGGTGAGCGTCCCGATGGCCGTGAACAGCACCAGCAGGACGGCGATGGCCCCGATGACGATCTTGGCGCGCCGCGACAGCGTCGGCACGGACACGGGGGGCCGCATGGCCACGAGCGGTCTCCTTCAGTTGCGGTGTGGCGCGGGACCCGGGAGCCCGGGCTCCCGGGAGCCGGTGGTGCTCAGTCGTTCGACCGCGGGCGGTCTCGGGCGGCGTCGGGACCGGGTCGGCCGATCCGGCGTCGTCCCGGTCAACCCAGGACAACGCACGGCGTCGTCCCGGGTTCCCAGGCGCGGCCAAGCTTCCCCCAACGCGCGGCCCGGCGGGACGGCGGAGGGCGGGACGGCGGTCAGCACCCCTCCGGGGTGCGGCCGGCGCGGTGGTCGGCCAGCGCCTCGAGGGCGTCGTCGAGGGTGGCCACCCGCGCCAGGACCAGCCCCGGACGCGGGGCGTCCAGGGCCTCCGCGCAGTTGTCGGCCGGGACGAGGAACAGCTCGGCGCCGATCTCGTCGGCGGCCACCATCTTGAGCTGGATGCCGCCGATGGGCCCGACGACGCCGTCCTCGGTGATCGTCCCGGTGCCGGCGACGACCGCCCCCTCGGTGAGGTCGGTGTCGCCGACCAGGTCGAGGATGCCCAGGGTCAGCATGAGGCCGGCCGAGGGCCCGCCGACGTCGGCGACCTGGATGTCGACGTCGAACGGCGCCGACGGTCGGTCGGCCACCTCGATGCCCAGCAGCGACCCCTCCCGCTCGGTCGCCGCGGCCGTCGTCACCTGCGCGGTGCCCGGCTCCCCCAGCCGCGTGTAGCCCACGGTCACCGTGCTGCCGGCGGGGATGCCGGTCAGCACCTCGGTCAGCGCGTCGAGGTCGGCGACCGGCTGCCCGTCGACAGTCTCGATGGCGTCGTTCTCCTCCAGGGCGCCCGCGGACGGCGAGTCGTCGCCGGACAGCCCGCGGACCACGGGCCGCGTCGGGTAGCCCAGGTGCGCCAGGGCCGCGGACTCGGCCCGCTCCTCCGAGCTCAGGAATGCCTGCAGGTTGGCCTGCCGCGTCTCCTCGGCGGTCCGGTCGGGCGGGTACACCGACTCCTCCGGGACGATGCTGACCTCGTCGTCGAACCAGCCCTGCACCGCCTCGACGAGGCTGAGCCCGGGGCGGCCGACGCCCACCGTGGTCAGGTTCAGGTTGCCGCTGACGTCGTTGCGCTCGCGCCCCTCGATCGCGATGACGGGCTCGCCGTCGACCTCGCCGAGGGTGTTCACCGTCGGGCCGGGGTACTGGGCGACGTAGGGCACCGGCAGCGCGGCACCCAGCACACCGAGGACCAGCAGCAGCACCACGCCGGTCCCGAGGACGGCGATCCGACGGGTCACGACCGGCGAGCTTATAGAAAGGACCTCGGAGCCCCCCGCCGCTCGCACGCTCGCGACGGGCCCCTGCTCCGAGCCCGTCCGCTGTGCGCGGAAGGCAGCCGCAGCCGGGTCGGGACGAGATCACCGCGACTACCGTGGGGCCATGAGCGACGTGCCGTTCGGCTTCGGACTCCCCGACCGCGACCCCGAGCGCCGGGACCAGCCCGGCAACGACCCCTTCGGGTTCGGCGCGCTCTTCGGCGGCGGCGCGGGGGCCGGCACCCCGCAGGAGTTCCTCGCCAAGATGCCGCTGTTCGCCGAGCTGCAGAAGCTCATGAACTGGTCCGGCGGACCGGTCAACTGGGACCTCGCCCGCCAGGGCGCCATCAGCGCGCTGGCCGCCGGCACCCAGCCGGTCTCCGACGGCGAGCGGACCGCGGTCGCCGAGGCCCTGCGCCTGGCCGACCTGTGGCTGGACCAGGTGACCGACCTCCCCTCCGGCGTCGAGCGCACCCTCGCCTGGTCGCGCGTCGAGTGGGTGGAGCAGACGCTGCCGCAGTGGAGCCGGCTGATCGACCCGCTGGCCGAGCGGGTGGTGGCCGCGATGACCGGCGCGCTCCCCCAGGAGGCGATGGCCATGGCCGGACCGCTGGCCGGGATGATGGGCCAGATGGGCGGCCTGATGTTCGGCGCCCAGGTGGGCCAGGCGTTCGGCCGGCTGGCCGGCGAGGTCCTCACCGGCACCGAGGTCGGCCTGCCCCTGGCGCCCGACGGCGCCGCGGTACTGGTGCCGCAGAACGTCGCCGAGTTCGCCACCGGCCTGGACCGGCCGGCCGACGAGGTCCGGCTGTTCCTCGCCCTGCGCGAGGCCGCCTCCCTGCGCCTGTTCGCGCACGTGCCGTGGCTGCGTCAGCAACTGCACGACGCCGTCCACGCCTACGCCCGGGGCATCACCGTCGACCGGGAGGCGATCGAGCGCGGCGTCACCGAGGCGATGGGCTCCGGCGGCATCGACCCGAACGACCCCGAGAGCCTGCAGCGGCTGCTGCCGATGCTGGAGCCCGAGGAGACCCCCGAGCAGCAGATGGCGCTGCGCCGGCTGGAGACCCTGCTCGCGCTGGTCGAGGGCTGGGTGGACGTCGTCGTCGCGGCCGCGGCGGGTGACCGGCTGCCCGGTCACGGCGCGCTGGCCGAGACGATGCGCCGCCGCCGTGCCTCCGGCGGGCCGGCCGAGCAGACGTTCGCCACGCTCGTGGGCCTGCAGCTGCGCCCGCGCCGGCTGCGCGACGCGGCCACCGTCTGGGGGGCGATGGGCCAGCAGCACGGCTCGGAGGACCGGGACCGGCTGTGGTCCCACCCCGACCTGCTGCCGACCTCCGAGGACCTCGACGAGCCGCTCGACTTCGTCGCCCGCCAGGGGCTGGACGACGAGCTGCGCTCGCTCACGGACGAGCCGCCGAAGGACCAGGACGAGGCCTGACGGCTCCCTGCAGGGCCCCGCCGCGAGGTCGCGAGCGGTGGGGAGCAGGGGGTCCTCCTCCTAGTCGACCAGGTCGTCGTCCTCCGGGGGCAGGGGCTCGCCCGGCTCGTGCCGGGCCAGCTCCACGCCCTCGAGGAACCCCCGCGCGCGCTCGGCGCGCGGGTAGCGGGCCACCAGCGCCCAGAACCGCGCGTCGTGGCTGGGCTCGATGAGGTGCGCCAGCTCGTGCACCAGCACGTAGTCGACGACGTACTGGGGCATGCCGCGCAGCCGGCTGGACAGCCGGATGCTGCCGTCGGCGGGGGTGCAGGAGCCCCAGCGCCGCTGCTGGTTGTCGACCCACCGCACGCTGGCCGGCTGCGGCACGCCGTCGAGGTGCGCCGCCGAGAGCGCCCGCGCGTGCGCCAGGAGCTCCTCGTCGCCGCCCACCGAGCGGCGCCGCCGCTCCTCGCGGGTCTGCAGCTTGGCCACCATCTGCGCCACCCAGCGCCGCTCCTCGGCCGGGGTGAACGCGGCGGGGATGAGCACCACCGTGCGGCCGGACTCGCGGTAGGCGGTCACCGTGCGCCGGCGCCGCGCGCTGCGGCGGACCTCCACCGGCCCCGGGCCCGGGCGGGACGGCTCCGAGCCGGTCGCGGGGACGCCGCGGGCAGCCCGCTGCGCCGGCGGGCGGTCCGCCGGTCCGGGGCTGCTGGGGGTGTCTGGAGTCCTTCCGGGCACGGTCTGCACGGTAGTCATGGCCGCCGGGCGTCGCCGCTCCGCGACACCCGCTCGGGTGCAGGTCCCCACGGTCGGTGGACACCGGGTGCGCCCGACCTAGGGACGTGCTGCACTCCGCGCTCTCCACACCCCCCGTCCGGGCGTTCCCGCAGGTGGGGCGCCCGCACCGGCCCCACGGTGCCGCGTGGCGGCCGGCGCCCTCCCCCGCCGGCCCACAGCGACACGCCGCCCCCTCCCCAGGGCGTCCACAGGGCTGTCCACAGGCTGTGGGGAGCTGCCCCCGGACCCCGGGCCCGGATCCCCCCGCACGGGCCGGACGGCGGCGGCCCGGCGGGTAGCGTTCTCGCCCAGCGGCGCCCCGACCGGGCGCTGGACGCCGACCAGCAGGAGGAGGAGCACCGTGGCGGAGAGCTACAACGGCTACTGCGTGAAGTGCAAGGAGAAGCGCGACTTCGACGGCGAGGTCAAGGTCAGCGAGTCCGGCCGCCGGATGGCCCAGGGCACCTGCCCGGTCTGCGGCACCAAGATGAACCGGATCCTCGGCAAGGCCTGAGCGAGACCCCCTCGCCCCCCGCCACTCGCGAGCTCGCGGCGGGGCCCTGCGAGGGGGCCGACGACGGCGGCGTCCCGCACGGCGGGCGCCGCCGTCGGCGTCCCCGGCGCCCTTCCCGGCCGCCCCCGGGGGCTGTGGACGACGGCGGCGCGGGCCGGCCGGCGGTGCGAGGCTGCCGCGCGTGTCCGACACCGCCCACCCGCTCCTCCCCCCGGCCACCCCGCTGCTGCGCCGGGCCGCCGACGCCGTCCAGGTCGGCGGCGTGGACACCGGCGACGGGCTGCTCGTGCAGCCGGGCGCGGCGGAGCTCACCGCCCTCCTGCGCGGGCTCGACGGCCGCCGTCCGCAGCGGCTCGTGCTGGCCGACGCCACCGCGGCCGGCTTCGACCCGGCCGCCGTGACCGGGCTCCTCGACGGGCTGCGGGCGACCGGCCTGCTCGTCGACCTCGATCCCGCCGACCTGCTCGCGGCCGAGGTCGGACCGGCCGCCACGGCGCGCACCGCGGCCGAGCTGCCCGCGGTCCGCGCACCCTCGGCGGGCCGGGCGCGGTGGGCGGCTCGCCGCGGGGCGTCCGTGGTGGTCGAGGGCGCCACGCGGGTCGGGGTGCCCCTGGCCGCCGTCCTCGCCGCCAGCGGCGTGGGCCGGGTCGCCGTCCGTGACCGCGGGGTCGTCACCGCCGCTGACGCCGTCGTGGGCGGCCTGTCCGCCTCGGACGAGGGCCGGCCGCGGTCGCTGGCCGCCGCCGACGCCGTCCGCCGGGCCAGTCCGCTGGCCGACGTCCGCCCGCTGCCCGAGGGGACCGCGCCCGACCTCGTGGTCCTGACCTCCCCCTGGGCGGCGGCCGACCCGCTCGTGGCGGGGCTGCAGCGGGCGGGCACGGTGCACCTGGTGGCCACCGTCCGCGGCGAGACCGGCGTCGTCGGCCCGCTCGTCGTCCCCGGGCGCAGCAGCTGCCTGCGGTGCGCGGACCTGCACCGCCGCGACGCCGACCCCGCGTGGCCGGCCCTGGCCGCGCAGCTGACCGCCGGGGAGGCGCCGGCCAGCGGCTCGACCGTCTCCTGCCTGCTGACGGCGCTGACCGCCGCCCAGCAGGTGCTGGCCTACCTCGACGGCAGCGGCGCCCCCGCGGCGCTGGGGGCGACCGTCGAGCTGCGGGCGCCGGACCTGGTCCCTGCCCGCCGGCCCTGGCCCGCGCACGCCGCCTGCGGGTGCCTCGAGGCGCCTCCGGGGACCCCGTCGGGGGACGCGCGCGGACCCGCGCTCGGCGTTCCGGCACCCGTGCGGGGACAATGGTCCCCGGAGTGGCGGGCGGAGGGCCCCCTCCGGAACGACGACCTGCGAGCGCCGTGACCGACGAGCTGGGGCCACCCCGCTTGCGGGGGACAGCGAGGAGGACACGTGCCCGACAGCGAGCGGGGGATCCCCAGGGGCTCGATGGCCCGCACCGCGCGGCTGGCGTCCCTCCCCCTCGGCGCCGCCGGCCGCGCCACGCTGGGGATCGGCAAGCGGCTGTCGGGTCAGTCCTCGGAGGCGGTCACCGCGGAGCTGCAGCAGCGCACCGCCGAGCAGCTGTTCGCCGTGCTGGGCCAGCTCAAGGGCGGGGCGATGAAGCTCGGCCAGACGCTGTCGGTGTTCGAGGCCGCGGTCCCCGAGGAGGTCGCCGCCCCGTACCGCGAGGCGCTGGTCAAGCTGCAGGAGGAGGCGCCGCCGATGCCGGTGCGCACCGTCCACGCGGTGCTCGCCCAGCAGCTCGGCGGGAAGTGGCGCGAGCGGTTCCGGCACTTCGACGACGCGCCGGCCGCCGCGGCCAGCATCGGGCAGGTGCACCGCGCGACCTGGCGCGACGGCCGCGACGTCGCGGTCAAGATCCAGTACCCGGGCGCCGCGACGGCGCTCATGGCCGACCTCAACCAGCTGGCCCGCTTCGCGCGCCTGTTCGCGGCTCTGTTCCCCGGCATGGACGTCAAGCCGCTCATCGCGGAGCTGAAGGCGCGCGTCATCGAGGAGCTCGACTACGGGCTGGAGGCCGATGCCCAGCGGCAGTTCGCCGCGGCCTACGCCGGTGACCCGCGGATCGTCGTCCCCCGGGTCGTGGCCAGCGCGCCCAAGGTCATCGTGTCCGAGTGGCTCGACGGGATCCCGCTCTCGAAGATCATCACCGACGGCTCCCGCGAGCAGCGCGACAGCGCCGGCCTGCTCATGGCCGAGCTGCACTTCTCCGGCCCGCAGCGGGCGGGGCTGCTGCACGCCGACCCGCACCCGGGCAACTTCCGGCTGACCCGGGACGGCCGGCTCGGCGTCATCGACTTCGGCGCGACCGCCCGCCTGCCCGACGGTCACCCCGAGCCGATCGGCCGGCTGCTGCGCTGGGCGCTCGAGGGCCGGGCGGACGACGTGCTCGTCGACCTGCGGGCGGAGGGCTTCATCCGCGCCGGGATCGAGGTCGACGCCCAGGGCGTGCTCGACTACCTCGCTCCGCTGCTGGCCCCGATCGAGACCGACCACTTCCACTTCACCCGGGCCTGGATGCAGGAGCAGGCCGCCCGGGTGGCCGACCCCCGCAACGAGGCGAGCCGGCTGGGTCGCCAGCTCAACCTCCCGCCGGCCTACCTGCTGATCCACCGCGTGACGATCGGGTCGATCGGCGTGCTGTGCCAGCTGGACTCCGCCGGGGACTTCCGCGCCGTGCTCGAGGAGTGGCTGCCCGGCTTCACGGGCTGACCGGCCCCCGCCCCCGTCGGGGACGGCGAGGTCAGGCGGCGGCCGGCTCCAGGAGGCCGTGCCGCTCCAGCGCGGCGCGGACGACGCCGGTCTCGGCCTCGTCGGCCTCCACGAGCGGCAGCCGCAGGCCGGCCTGGCAGTGGCCGAGCAGCTGCAGGGCCCGCTTGATGCCGATCGGGTTGGTGGTCACGGCCAGCGCGGCGTACAGGTCGCGCAGCGTGGCGTCGATCTCCGCGCGCCGCTCGGGCTCGGTCACCATCCGCCGCATCTGCGGGCCGACGACGTGGCTGGCGACGAGGATGCCGCCGACCGCCCCCAGGTCGAGGGCGCGGGCGAAGGTGTCGTCGTTGCCCGCGTACAGGTCCAGCCCCTCGATCGGCGCGAGGTTGGCGTCGTTGGCCTGCTTGACGCCGACGATGTTCTCGGCGCTGTGCCCGATCTCGGCGAGCAGGTCGTTGGGCACGTCGACGACCGAGCGCGAGGGGATGTTGTAGAGCAGCACCGGCCGGTCGGTGCTGCGCGCGATCTCGCGGTAGTGCGCCAGCAGCCCGCGGCGGTTGGGCTTGTTGTAGTACGGCGTCACGGAGAGGACGCCGTCGACGCCCAGCTCGGTGGCCCGGGCCGTCATCTCGCAGGCGTGGCGGGTGTCGTTGGAGCCGGTGCCCGCGACCACCTGCGCGCCGGCCGGCCGCTCCCCCACGGCCAGCTCGACCAGCTGCAGGTGCTCGGTGTCGGAGAGCGTGGGGGCCTCGCCGGTGCTGCCGCAGACCACGACCCCGTCCGACCCGTTCGCGCAGACGTGCCGGAGGAGCGCGACGAAGGCCTCCTCGTCGACGCGGCCGTCGTCGTCGAACGGGGTGACCAGCGCGGTGAGGACGGGACCGAAGGGAGACACGCGGCCGAGGCTATCCGCCGGTCGCGCAGCGAAGCGCGGAGAGGCCGGTCCCGGGACGCACCGGGAAGCGTCCGGGACCGGCCTCGGTCGGTGCGGGGCCTCCCCCGCGGTCGGTGCCGCCGTCAGCGGACGGCGGCGCTGGCCCGCGCGGCGCGCAGCCGCGCGTGCTCGGCGCGCCGCGCCCACCGGCGGGCCGCACGCAGCCGGCGCAGCCGCCCGGCCGTGTCGGCCTGGGACCGCAGCTCCGCGAGCCGGTCACAGGCCAGGTCGTACTCGTAGCCGTACATCTGGATCGCCTCGTCTCTGAGGGCGACCGCCCGCGACAGCGTCCGCCGTCGAGGTGGTCGGGTGGTGTCGGTGTGCGTGTCGGTGTGGGTGCCGGTGCCGGTGTGGGCGCCGGTGTCGGTGCCGCTCACGCGGCGACGACCTTGCGGGGACGCCCCCGCGGCCGCTTGCGGGCGATGACCGCCCCGCGCTCGAAGATCTCGCCGCCCCAGACGCCCCACGGCTCGCCGCGCGAGAGGGCGCCGGCCAGGCACGCGTCGCGCACCGGGCAGTCGGCGCACAGCGCCTTGGCCATCTCGAGCTGCTCGGGCCGCTCGGCGAACCACAGGTCGCGGTCGTCCTCGCGGCACGGCAGCGGCCGTCGGACCGGCGCCGGGGACAGGGGCGCCGAGGGCTGACGGGGGGTGCTGCCGCCGGTCCGGGGGAGCCCGGGTCGGCGGTGGGACGTCGGGCGGGTCAGGGTCGACTGCACTGCCGCTCCTCCTCGTACTCGTCGTCTGCGGCCGGCGGGTTCGCCGACCTGGGGTCGGGGCCGGGTGCCGCAGAAAGACAGAGGCCGCGGATCCCGGGGTTCGGGTTCCGCGGCCTCGAGGAGGTCCGGTGAGCGCTAGCTCAGCGGCCTGCCCGGGGAGTGGATCCCGAGGGTGGACTTGTTCTGGATGTGCTGCTCATCGGTGCCGGCGCCGAACGGCATGCCGCCGGTGAGGGCGCGCAGGCGGGCGGAGGGCACACGGGTGCCGTACACCGGGGCGGGGACGCCAGCGGGCGGCGTGGCGACGGTCGGTGCGCAGGCGCGGACCGTCGACGGACGCGCGGCGAGGGCCCCGGCGACGAGGGCAGGGGCGGTCCAGGTCATGTCGATCATCTGTGCCACCCCTCTCCCGGGGACGCGGTGCAGCCGTGGTCGGCGGCACCGGAGTCGGTGCGGCCCGAGGTGCTCCCCGGGCGCGATCAGGACAGTAGGGGCCGCCGCGGAGGGCGGTCAACGCAATTAACGGGCGCGTCCTCCGGACGCGGGACGGGCGTCGGACGCACCGTCGCGTCGGGACGATGTGTCCCCGGTCACTCGCTGACGGTCGCCAGCACGTCCTCGCCGTACAGCTCCAGCTTGCGGGCGCCGATGCCGGGCAGGCCGGCCAGCTCCCGCAGCGTCGCCGGGCGGGTCTCGGCGATGGCCTGCAGGGTCGCGTCGGGGAAGACGACGTAGGCCGGCACCGAGGCCGCCTGGGCCGCGGAGCTGCGCCAGGCGCGCAGCTTCTCGAACAGCTCGCCCGCCTCGCCGTCCAGGACGACCTTCGTCTTCTTCGGCTTGCGAGCCGGGACGGCCGCGGCCGCGTCGGGCGCCAGGCCGTCGAGGAAGCGGCTGCGCGGACGGCTGCGCCGGGCGCCGGGGTTGCGGGCCAGCGACCAGGACAGCGTCAGCTGCTCCCGGGCGCGGGTGACGGCGACGTAGAGCAGCCGCCGCTCCTCCTCGACGGCGTCGGGCCGGGCCAGCGACTGCGCGATCGGGACGACGCCGTCGACCAGGCCGACGACGAACACGGCGTCCCACTCCAGGCCCTTCGCGGCGTGCATCGAGGCCAGGGTGACGCCCTGGACCGTGGGCGCGTGCTGGGCGTCGGCGCGCTGCGCGAGGTGGCTCACGAAGCCCGCCAGGTCCAGCGACGGGTTCTCCGCCACGAGGTCGACGGCGAGGTCGACCAGCGCCGACAGCGACTGCCACCGGTCCCGCGCCGCGCCGCCGGCCGGGGGCCGGTGCTCGACCCAGCCGGTGGAGGCCAGCACGTCGCGCACGGTCGGGACCAGGGCGCCGGGCTCGGTGCCGCCGGCCGCGGCGCCGCGCAGCAGCAGCACCGCCTCGCGGACCTCGGGCCGCTCGAAGAACCGCTCGCCGCCCTTGAGGACGTAGGGCACCCCCGCATCGGTCAGCGCGTTCTCGTAGACCTCGGACTGGGCGTTGATCCGGAACAGGACGGCGATCTCGGCCGCGGGGGTGCCGGCGTCGACCAGCGCGCGGCAGGCCGCGGCGACCGCCGCGGCCTCGGCCGGCTCGTCCGGGTGCTCGGCGAAGCGCGGCGCCGGGCCCTCGGCGCGCTGGCCGAGCAGCCGCAGCCCCGGCAGCCCCTTCCGCCGCGGCGCCTGCCCGATCAGCTTGTTGGCCAGCGCGACGACCTGCGGGGTGGAGCGGTAGTCCCGCTCGAGCTTGACCACCTCGGCGTCGGGATAGCGGTCGGCGAAGCCGAGCAGGTAGTCGGGGTCGGCGCCGGTGAAGGAGTAGATGGTCTGGTTCGGGTCGCCGACGACGCAGACGTCGGCGCGGCCGCCGAGCCAGGCGTCGAGCAGGCGCTGCTGCAGCGGGTTGACGTCCTGGTACTCGTCGACGACGAAGTGCCGGTACTGCGCGCGGACCTGGCGGGCGACCTGCTGGTGCTCCTCCAGCGCGTAGGCGGTGACCAGCAGCAGGTCCTCGAAGTCCAGGGCGCCGTCGCGCTGCTTGGCCGCCTCGTACGAGGCGTACACCTGCGCCACGGCGGCGGCCTCGAACGGTGGCTCGCGACCGGCGGCCGCCGCTTTGGCCGGGTAGTCCTCGGGCGTGGCCAGCGTGGTCTTGGCCCACTCGATCTCGCTGGCCAGGTCGCGCAGGCTGGTGCGGTCGGTGGTCAGCCGGTGACGGGCCGCGGCGTTGCCGACCACCCGCAGCTTGTTCTCGATGAGCGGCGGCATCGGCCCGCCGAGCACCTGGGGGGCGAAGTAGCGCAGCTGCCGCATCGCCGCGGCGTGGAAGGTGCGGGCCTGCACCCCGCCGACGCCCAGGGACGCCAGCCGGGTGCGCAGCTCGCCTGCGGCCCGGGCGGTGAACGTCACGGCCAGCACGGTCTCGGGGGCGAACGCGCCGACGTGGACGCCGTAGGCGATGCGGTGGGTGATCGTGCGGGTCTTGCCCGTGCCGGCGCCGGCCAGGATGCAGACCGGTCCGCTCACCGCCGAGGCCGCCGCCCGCTGCTCGTCGTCCAGACCGGCGAGCACCGCCTCGCCGCCCCGCTCTCCCTCGCTCACGTCCCTGATCCTCCCAGCCGGGTGCGACGGGTCCGGGGAAGCATCCACAGCCGGGCGGTGTTGCCCGGTCGGGACGGCGGGACCGTCCCGTACCCGAACCACGTCAGCACCGGGAGGACCCCCTCGATGAGCGCCGCGACCGCCGCCGTGACCATGTACACCACCACCTGGTGCGGCTACTGCAACCGGCTCAAGAAGCTCATGCAGCGCGAGGGCATCGAGTTCGCCGAGGTCGACATCGAGGTGACCGAGGGCGCCGCCGACGTCGTCATGGCCGCCAACGGGGGCAACCGGACCGTGCCGACGCTCGTCTTCGCCGACGGCGTGGCCCTGACCAACCCCAGCATCGACCAGGTGAAGGCCCAGCTGGCGCAGCTGCCCGGCGCCTGAGCGCCACCCCCTCCGGGGCGCCGGTCCCCCGCGGACGCGGGGGGACGGTGCATCATCGGTGTCCGCACGGCCCCAGCGCAGCGGCCGCGTGCACCCGCGTTCCCCGCCCGGCCTCGGAGGTCGTCACGTGAGCAACCGTCTCGAGCACGCCCGCCGTGCCCCCGGCTGCCCGGACACCGACGGGGCCGTCGACGGGGCGACTGCGGTCTCGCCGGTGATGGTGGTGCGCACCGAGCGCGGGTGGTCGGTCGTGGCGCCGGAGGGCTCCGCGGACGTCGGCGACCTGCTGGAGGGCCTCTCGCTGGCCGACCTGCTGGCCGAGGCCGCGGGCGTGGTCCCCGAGCCCGACCGCAGCGCCCGCCGCGCCGCCCGCGGCCCGGCCACCGGCGAACCCGGGCCCGAGGTGGACCCGCGGGACGCCCGGCTGGCCGCCCTGGAGCGCACCGTCGCCCAGCTGGAGCACGCGCTGGCCGCCCGCGTGGCGACCGAGCGGGCCATCGGCGTCCTCGCCGAGCGCCACCGCACCACCCCGCGCTCCGCGTTCGAGCTGCTGCGCGGCGAGGCCCGCCGCAACGGGCGCCCGGTGCACGAGCTGGCCCGCGAGGTGCTCGCCGAGCTCGACGAGCGCCCCGCCGTCCCGCTCACCGCCGGCGCGGCCGACGCGCCCACGGAGGCGGCCACCGCGGCCGTCGCTCCCCCGGCCCCGCGCGCCGCCGGCGGACGGCGGACCCGTACCCGCTCGGGCGCCGTCGTCCCGGGGGACGGCCGCTCCTGACCCGCCCGGAACCGGTCACCCCCGACGGGCTGGTCGACCGCCTCGCCGGGCTGCTCGCCGCGGTGCCCCCCGAGCCGGGAGCGACCGCGCTGCGCGTCGCCGTCGACGGCCCGGACGCCGCCGACCCGGCCGCGCTGGCCGGCGCCGTCGCCGACCGGCTGCCCGCCCTGGGCCGGCCGGCCGCCGTGGTGCCCGCCCCGGGCTTCTACCGGCCGGCGTCCCTGCGGCTGGAGCACGGCCGCACCGACCCCGACGCGCGGTACACCGACTGGCTGGACGCCGGCGCGCTGTCCCGCGAGGTGCTCGACCCGCTGGGTCCCGGCGGCAGCGGCGAGTACCTGCCGGTGCTGTGGGACCTCGCCCGCGACCGCGCCGCCCGGGTGCCCCGCCGCCCCCTGCCGCCCGGCGGTGTCGTGCTGGTCGCGGGGTCGCTGCTGCAGGGGCTGGGGCTGGCGTTCGACGTCGTCGTCCACCTGCGCGTGGGGCCCGCCGCCCGGCGCCGCCGGACGCCGGACGCCGACGCCTGGCAGCTGCCGGCGTTCGACCGGTACGACGACGAGGTCGACCCCGTGGCGCTGGCGGACGCGGTCGTGCTGGCGGACTCCCCCGACCACCCCGCCCTGGTGCTGCAGGGGCGGTTCGCCGCGGCGCCCTGACCGGCCCTAGGAGGCCAGCCGGTCCCCCGCGGCCCGGTTGACCTCGGCCCAGAGCTGGTCGAGGGACAGGCCGACGACGCCGGCGATCGCGGCCACTGTCGGGAAGGCCGGCGTGGCCACCCGGCCGGACTCGATCTTGCGCAGCGTCTCGGGCGAGACCCCGGCGTCGAGCGCGGTGTGCAGCATCGAGCGCTCCCCGCGGGCCCGGCGCAGGAGGGCGCCGAGCCGCTGCCCGCGCTCGACCTCTTCCGGCGTGAGCGGCGACCTGACCACGGCGTGATTCTAGTACCGGGATAGTCTTACCGGGACAGTTCTCCCAGCCGCGAGAGGTGCCGCGTGATCGAGATCCTGGCCCCGACGGAGCTGCCGCGCGCCCGGGCGGCCGGTGCCCTGGTCGCCGGCATCCTGCAGACGCTGCGCAGTCGCTGCGAGGTCGGCACGAACCTGCTCGACGTCGACCGCTGGGCCCGGGAGATGATCACCGAGGCGGGCGCGCAGTCCTGCTACGTCGACTACGCGCCGTCCTTCGGGCGGGGCCCGTTCGGCCACCACATCTGCACGTCGGTCAACGACGCCGTGCTGCACGGGCTGCCGCACGACCGCGACCTGGCCGACGGCGACCTGCTCTCGCTGGACCTCGCCGTCTCCCTGCACGGCGTGGTGGCCGACTCCGCGATCAGCTTCGTCGTCGGCACGGCGTCGGCGGAGGACGCGCGGCTGATCGGCACGACCGAGCGGGCGCTGGCCGCCGGGATCGCCGCCGTCCGCCCCGGGGCCCGCATCGGGGACGTCTCCGCCGCCATCGGCGCCGTCCTCGGCGGGGCGGGGTACCCGGTCAACACCGAGTTCGGCGGCCACGGCGTGGGCTCGACGATGCACCAGGACCCGCACGTGCCCAACGCCGGGCGCGCCGGCCGGGGGTACACGCTGCGGCCGGGCCTCCTGCTGGCGCTGGAGCCGTGGGTCATGGCCGACACCGACGAACTGGTCACCGACGCCGACGGCTGGACGCTGCGCAGCGCGACGGGCTGCCGCACCGCCCACAGCGAGCACACGGTCGCCGTCACCGACGACGGCGCCGAGGTCCTGACGCTCGCCCGGCGCTGACCCCACCCGGCGCCGGCCGGCCTAGATCTCGCCGGCCACCCAGCGGTCGATGATGTTCCGCGCGATCGACACCGGCGGCGGCAGCGCCTTGGGCCCCTCGCCCGAACGCAGCTCGTCGCGGGTGAACCAGCGGGCCTCCTCGATCTCGGTCGGGTCGAGCCGCAGCGTGGGGTCGCCCTCGACGCGGGCGGTGAAGCCCAGCATCAGCGACTGCGGGAACGGCCACGGCTGGCTGGCGACGTAGCGGACGTCGGTCACGTGCACGCCGACCTCCTCGAACACCTCCCGCGCGACCGCGCCCTCCGCGGACTCCCCCGGCTCGACGAACCCGGCGAGGATCGAGAACCGCCCCGGAGGCCAGACCGCCTGCCGGCCGAGCACGCAGCGGTCGCCGCCGTCGTGGACGAGCATGATCACGGCCGGGTCGGTCCGCGGGAACAGCTCGGTGCCGGTGACCGGGTCCCGCTGCACCCAGCCGGCCTTCTCGATGGTGGTGGGCGAGCCGGACAGGGGGCTGAACCGCGCGCGGGCGTGCCACTCGAGGATCCCGATGGCCTGGGCGAGCAGCCCGGCGTCGAGGTCGTCGAGGTCGGCGCCGAGCTCGCGCAGGTCGTGCCAGCCGTCGACCTGCGCGCCGTCGACGGTGAGCGCCCGCTCGCCGCGCACGGCGGCGTAGGGCACGCCGTCGGCCTCCCCGAGGTACACCGCCCCCGTCGGCAGGGCCGGCTGCTCGGCCCACACCAGCCGCGGCCGGTCGCCGGCCCGGCGCACCGGGACGGCGCCGCGCGGGTCGACGGTGAGGACGCGCACCGGCCGGCCCCCCGCCGGGTCGGGCAGCGACCGGGCCAGGTGGGCGCGGTCGTGCGCGGAGCGGGAGAGGACCGGGGTCAGCCCCGTGGTGGGGCGGGTGTCCGCGCCCCAGGCGTCCGGCGGGTTGTCGGCCGGGGTGCTCCCCCCGTCGGGGACGCTCATGCGCCGTCCGGGGACTGCTCGGCGCCCGCCGCGACCTCGACCGGGCCGAGGACCCGCAGCGGCTCCGCGATCTGCCCGGCGTCGCCCACGACGACCGCGGTGAGCCCGTCGGGCGCGAGGTAGCGGCGGGCCGCCTCCTGCACCTCCTCGACGGTGACCGCGGCCAGTGCGCGCTGGTGCTCGGCCAGCCACTCCGGCGGGAGGCCGGCGCCGATGAGCGCCGAGACGGTGCTCGCCAGGCCGGCGTGCGTCGCCGTCGACAGCGCCATGCTGCCCAGGACGTAGCGGCGGGCGCCGTCGAGCTCGCCCTCCGTCACCGGCAGCAGCGCCATGCGGCCCAGCTCGTACACCGTCTCCAGCAGCGCCGGCCCGGTGACCTCGGTGGCGACGTCGGCCTCGACCAGGAAGGACGACGCCGCGGCCAGGTGGTCGACCGAGCTGCGCGGGCTGTAGGTGTAGCCCCGCCGCTCGCGGATGTTCTCCACCAGCCGGGAGGAGAAGTAGCCGCCGAAGACCATGTTGGCCAGCCGGACGGCGGCCAGGTCGGGGTCGGTGCGCCGGGGGGCGGGCCCGCCGAGCCGCAGGTTCGACTGCACCGCGCCCGGCCGGTCGACCACCTGCAGCGCCCGGTGCTCCTGCTCGGTGACCACGGGGGCGGTCACCGCCGACCCCTCGCCGGCCCAGCCGCCCAGGGCCGCGCCGACGGCGTCGACGGCCGCCTCCGGGTCGAGGTCGCCGACGAGCACCAGCGTGCTCCCCGCGGGGACCAGCCGCTCCCGGTGCAGCTTGCGCAGCGCGGTCGCGCGCACCAGGGCCACCTGCTCGGGGGCGGGCAGCTGCAGGGCGTAGGGGTGGGCGCCGTAGCGCCGCTCGGCCAGCGCGGTGCGGGCGATGACGCCGGGCTGCGAGCGGGCGATCGCGATCCGCTCGGCCACCCGCGCGCGCTCCGCCTCGACCTGCGCGTTCGGGTAGGTCGCGGCGGTCAGCAGCTCGGCGAGGACGTCGAGGACCGGCGTCAGGCCCTCGGCGAGCAGGGTGGTCGAGAACAGCACCCGGTCGGGGTCGGTGGAGACCGCCAGCTCGCCGCCCTGCGCCTGCACCAGCTGCGCGATCTCGGTCTGGTCGTGCCGCTCGGTGCCCAGCAGCACGGCGCCGGCGAGCACGGAGGCGCGGGCCGCGTGCTGGGCGGCGGCGCGGGCCGACCCGGCCGCGAAGGGCACCCGCAGCCGCAGCTCGATGAGCGGCACGCCGGGACGCGGGACGACGACGACGCGCAGCCCGGTGGGCAGCGTGCGGTCGGTGACCGCGAGCTCCGGCTGCGGGCGGGGCTCGCCCAGCGGGGGGACGAGGTCGAGGTCGAGCACCGAGGTCATCGACGTCCTCCCGTGGCCTTCAGCTCCAGGACCGCCACCGTGTCCGGGTCCAGGCCGCGGGCCGCGGTCTGCACCTGCTCCGGGGTCACCGCGGCGAGCCGGGCGGCGAGCTCGCCGGCCAGCTCGGCGCTGCCGTGCACGAGCTCGGCGGCGGCGAACCCGAGGGTGCGGCCGAGCACGCTGTCGGCCTGGCGCAGCAGCTGCGCCTCGGCGCGGGCCTGCACGCGGGTGAGCTCCTCGGCCTCCACGCCCTGCGCGGCCACCTCCCCGATCTCCTCGTGCACCGCGGCGACGACGGCGTCCACCGGCACGGACGCCGGGTGGTGCACCTGCGTGGTGAGCAGCGTGGCGTCGCGGACGTCGAACGGGTCGCCGAACAGCCCGACGTAGCTGCTCTGCGCGACGGCGAGGGAGTCGTCGTGCACCAGCCGGCGCTCGAGGCGGGAGGCGTCGCCCTCGCTGAGCAGCTCGGCCAGCAGGACGGTCCCGAGGTAGGTGTCGAGGTCGCCGACCGGGTCGGGCACCCGCCAGCCGAGCGCGACGGCGGGCGCGGGGGCCAGCCGGTCCTCGACGACCGCGGAGCGGACCGTGGTGGGCGAGGGCTCCCCGGTGGGCGGGGTCGGCGGGACGTCGCGGGCCTCGACCGCGCCGAACCAGCGCTGCACGAGCCGCTCGGTCTCGGCGACGTCGAGGTCGCCGCCGATGCAGAGGACGGCGTTGCCCGGCGCGTAGTACTTGTGGAAGAAGTCGGCGGCGTCGTCGACCGTCGAGGACTCCAGGTCGACGAACGAGCCGTAGCCGTCGTGGGTGTTGGCGAAGCTCTCGAACGCGACCGTCGGCAGCTGCAGCCAGGGGAAGGCGCCGTAGGGCCGGTTGAGCACGTTGACCCGGATCTCCTCCTTGACCACGTCGATCTGGTTGCGGAGGTTCTCGGCGGTGATCGCCGGCGCGGCCATGCGGTCGGCCTCGAGGAACAGCGCCCGCTCGAGCGCCTCCGACGGCAGCGCCTCGTAGTAGTTCGTGTAGTCCTGGTGGGTCGACCCGTTGAAGGTGCCGCCAGCGGCCTGCACCAGCCGGGCGTGCTCCATCTTCGGGACGTGCGCCGAGCCCTGGAACATGAGGTGCTCGAAGAGGTGGGCGAATCCGGTGCGGCCCTCGGGCTCGTTGCGCATGCCGACGTCGTAGAAGACGGTCACGGCCACGACCGGCACGCTGCGGTCGGGCGCCAGGACGACCCGCAGGCCGTTGTCGAGGCGGAAGCGCTGCACCGGGTGCCGGAGGATGAGGTCGGCCCCAGCTGCTGTCACGCTCCGACCCTATGCCTCTGTGGTCCTCCGGACCGCACCGCGGCCAGGTGCGGGCACCAGCCCGACGGAGACGGCTGCGAGGAAGCCGGGGACGTCCGCGCACCTGACGAGAGCCGCCCCTGCGCAGTGGTCGTGCCCGGTGGCGGGCCCGGAGGGTCCCCGCCGGGTGCGACGACAGGGCTCAGCGCCGCAGGGGGACGGCACCTGGCCGCGGTCGTCGGCCGGAGGCCGACGGTGTCAGAGCACGTCGACCGAGGCGATGACCTGGTCGATGACGCCGTAGAGCTCGGCGTGGGTGTTGGGGATGGACAGGTAGAGCAGGGCCGGCTGGGCGCGGCCGACGTCGACCAGCAGCAGCGCCGCGCGCTCGCCGGTCGCCTCGTAGCCCTCGACGTCCCAGCTGAGCTGGAACTCGATGAGGTGGGCCGGGGCGCCGTCGACGGTGAGCGCCTCGTCGCGGCGGATCTCCTGCTCGTTGGGCGCCGGGTAGTAGCTCACCCGCGCGCTGTCGACGACCTGCTGCAGCGTGGCCTCGAGGCTGCCGGGGCCGGCGTAGCCGAACTCGGGGGCGAGCGGCCCGGAGGTGCACTGGGCGATGAAGTTGCCGCCGGAGGGCACCTGCTCCTGGGTGATGAAGTACTGGCCCGCCGTCTCGGTGGTCTCCGACATCGGGAACAGGTCGTACTCGAACCAGCCGTCGCCCAGGTACGGGTAGGCGATGCCGGCGGCCTCGTCGATGATCCGCACGGTGCCCGGCGGGAACGCCTGGCCGGAGGGCACCGCCGGGTCGCCTGAGGCGCCGGGCTCGCCCGGGCTGCCTCCCCCGCCGCGGCCCACGAGCGTCGCGAGGACGACGACGAGCACCACGCCCAGCACCCCGAGTCCGACCCACCAGGCCACCCGGCCGCGGCGCGGCGGCGGCGCGCCGGCCGGCGCGTAGGTGACCGGGCGGGCGGGTGCGACCGTCGTCGCGGCGGTCGGCGCGGACTGCACGGCGACCCCGGGACCGGCCGGCGTGGTGACGTCGGACCAGGTCAGGCCGTTCCACCAGCGGACCATGCCGGGGGAACCGTCGGGGTCGGGGTACCAGCCCGCCGGCGCGGAGGGCTCGCCAGGTCCGGTCACGGGGTCAGGGTAGGAGATCAGATGCCGCGGTCGGCGTCGTCACCCCACCAGTTCCGGAGGTCGCCCAGCCCGTCCTCCCCACCGCCCCGCAGTTCCACGACGGAGTAGCTGCCGAGGTCGTCCCACGTCCAGGCGAGGACGGCGTCCCCCTCGTCGTCGACGTAGCAGGCCAGCGACCCCAGCTCCACGTCGTCGAAGTCGGTGAGGCGCAGCCAGCCCTGGGGCGTGTCGCCGGAGCCGCAGTCGAAGACGTCGTCGAGGCGCGCGAGCCCCCGGGCGTCGACCTCGGCCTGCAGCGCCTGCTCCGCGCCGTCGTCGGCGTGGAGCGCGTGCGTGCCGTCCGGGACCTCGGTGTCGTCGTCCCCGTCGGGACAGGTGAGGACGCGCAGTTCGCCGTCCCCGGGGTCCCCGGTGGTGCAGTCGGCCGGCGTGAGGTCGCCGGGCAGGGCGAGCGCGAGCAGCCGGTCGGCGGTCTCGGTGACGTCGTCGCCGGCGGCGTCGGCCCGCCGGTCGAGGACGACGACGAGCACGGCGAGGGCGACCGCGGCCGCGGTGAGCAGCGCGACGAGCACCCACGGCAGCGGGCTCCGGCGCCGCGGGGCCGCCGCGGAGGGCGTGGCGGGTGCGCCGACCACGGTGGGCGGGGCACCGGCGACGGACTGCCGGCGGGTGGCCGGCCGGTCGGCGCCGTCCCAGGAGAGCGGGGTGACGGCGGTGCGGTCGCCGTCCGGCGCGGGCACCTGCACCCCGCTGCCGGCGAGGGCCTCGCGGGCCGCGGCGGCCATGGCGCCGGCGCTCGGCCAGCGCTGCTCGCGGTCCTTGGCCAGTCCGCGCAGGACGACGGCGTCGAGCGCCGCCGGCACCCCCGGGCGCAGGCCGGACGGCGCCGGCGGCTCCTCGTGCAGGTGGGCGTACATCAGCCCCATCGGGTCGCCGGGGGCGAACGGGCGGCGGCCGGTGAGCAGCTCGAACAGCACGCAGGCCAGCGAGTACACGTCGGCGCGGCCGTCCAGCGGCTCGCGGGTGAAGCGCTCGGGCGCCATGTAGTCGGTGCTGCCCACGGCCAGCCCGGTGCCGGTGAGGCCGGGGCCGGTGGCCTCGGCGGCGACGCGGGCGATGCCGAAGTCGGCGAGGTAGGCGAAGTCCTCCCCCGGCGCCGAGCCGGCGAGGTCACCCCCGTCGGCGCGGCCGACGAGCAGCACGTTGGAGGGCTTGACGTCGCGGTGCACCAGGCCGCCGGCGTGGGCGGCGTCCAGCGCCCGGGCCACCTGCCCCACGACGTCCACCGCGCGGGCCGGCGCGAGCGGGCCGGAGCGGGCGAGCAGCGAGCCGAGGTCCTCGCCCTCGACCAGCCGCATGTCCAGGAAGAGCTGCCCCTCGATCTCCCCGTACCGGTGGATCGGGACGACGTGCGGCTCGTTGAGCCGGGCGGCGATCTGCGCCTCGCGGCGGAACCGCTCGCGGTAGTGCTCGTCGGCGGCCCACTGCGCGGGCAGCAGCTTCAGCGCGACGTCGCGCTGGTGCTCGGCGTCGTGCGCGCGCAGCACCTGCCCCATGCCCCCGCGGCCGAGCACCCCGAGGACGCGGTAGGGCCCGAACGACCAGCCCTCCAGAGACGAGCTCACCGGCGCGGCACCGCCGCGAGCTCCCGCCACAGGTGGGCCGCGGCCTCGGCGCCGCGGTGCAGCATCGACAGGAGCACCCGCTCGTTGGGCGAGTGGATGCGGTCGGTCGGCAGGCCGGCGCCGAGGAACAGCAGCGGCGCGCCGAGGACGTCGACCAGGTCGGCCTCCGGCCCGCTGCCGCCCTCGCGGGTGAAGAGCACGTCGGCGGGATCGCGGTCGAACGCCCGCCCGATGGCCGCGAGCAGGGCCGACATCGCCGGGGAGTCGAGGTCGCTGGCGCACGGCGAGACCCCGCCGGGCGGGGTGTGCACCTCGGCCTCGATGCCCGCGGGCAGGTGCCGGTCCACCCAGGCGCGGACCTGCGCGGCGACGTCCTCCGGGCGCTGGTCGGCGACCAGGCGGAAGGTGAGCTTGGCGTGCGCCTCGGCCGGGATGATCGTCTTGTGGCCGGGGCCGGTGTAGCCGCCCCACATGCCGTTGACCTCGGCCGTCGGGCGGGCGCCGATCCGCTCGAGGGTGCTGAAGCCCGCTTCGCCGGCGGTGGTGCGGGAGGCGGCCGGTCCGGCCAGCCAGGCCTGCTCGTCGAACGGCACGCGGGCCAGGAGCTCGCGCTCGCGGTCGGACAGCGGGCGGACGGCGTCGTAGAAGCCCGGCAGCGTGACCCGGCCCTGGTCGTCGTGCAGCGCCGCGAGCAGCGCGGCCATGGCGTGCAGCGGGTTGGGCACGCCGCCGCCGAACGACCCGGAGTGCAGGTCGACCGCGGGGCCGCGGAGGGTGATCTCGGCGTCGGCCAGGCCGCGCATCCCGACGACGGCGCTGGGCACGTCGGGGGCGACCATGCCGGTGTCGCTGACGACGACGACGTCGCAGGCCAGCCGCTCGGCCCGCTCGCGCAGCAGGGCGGCGAAGTGCGGTGACCCCGACTCCTCCTCGCCCTCGACCAGCAGCTTGACCGTGACCGCGGGGGTGTCGCGGCCGGTGGCGGCCAGGTGCGCCCGCAGGCCGAGCAGGTGGAACGCGACGTTGCCCTTGTCGTCGATGGCGCCGCGGGCGTGCAGCTCCGGCCCGTCCGGCCCCTCGACGACCGTGGGCTCGAACGGCGGGTGCTCCCACAGCTCCACCGGGTCGACCGGCTGCACGTCGTGGTGGCCGTAGACGAGCGCGACCGGGGCGCCGGCGTCGGCCGACGGCCACTCCGCGTAGACCGCGGGCGCGCCGGGGGTCGGCCAGATCTCGACGGTCGGGAAGCCGGTGCGGCGCAGCGCCCCGGCCAGCCACTCGGCGCTGCGCGCGACGTCGGGCGCGTGCGCCGGGTCGGCCGAGATGGAGGGGATGCGCAGCCACGCGTCGAGGTCGGCGTGCAGGTCGTCGAGGTGGGCGTGCACGAACGCGCGCTCGGGGCTGGTCACGGCTGCGACGGTAACCGGGCGGTCCGGCTAGCGTCTGGGGTGTGACGGCAGCCCTGGAGCGCGTGGACGTCGGCGACCTGACCTTCGACGTGCGGGCCGACGGCCCCGAGGACGGCCGGCCGGTGCTGCTGCTGCACGGCTTCCCGGAGACGTCGCTGTCGTGGGCCGCGGTGACGCCGCTGCTGACCTCGGCCGGGCTGCGCACCTACGCCGTCGACCAGCTCGGCTACTCCCCCGGTGCGCGACCTGCGGAGGTCGAGGCCTACGCGATGACCAACCTGGCGCAGGTGACCGCCGACCTGATGACCGCGCTCGACGCGCCGGTCGCCGACGTCGTGGGGCACGACTGGGGTGCCAACGCCGCCTGGGCCCTGGCCGCGTGGCACGGCGACCGGGTGCGCTCGCTGACCGCGGTGTCGGTGCCGCACCCGACCGCGTTCACCGCCGCGTGGCGCAGCGACCCCGAGCAGCAGGAGCGGTCGGCCTACATCCGGCTGTTCTGGCAGGAGGGCAAGGCCGAGGAGGTGCTGCTGGCCGACGACGCGCGCCGGCTGCGCCGGATGTTCGGCGGCGTGGTGCCCGAGGAGTCGGTCGACGAGTACGTCGCGGTGCTCTCGGCGCCGGGCGCGCTGACCGCGGCGCTCAACTGGTACCGGGCGATGAGCTCCTCGACGCCGGTGGACGACGTGGCCGTCCCGACGACCTACGTGTGGAGCGACGGGGACGTCGCGATCGGCCGGATCGCCGCGGAGGGGTGCGGCGAGTACGTGACCGGCGACTACCGCTTCGTGGAGCTGCCCGGGGTCAGCCACTGGATCCCCGAGGAGGCGCCGGAGGAGCTGGCCCGCGCGATCCTGGACCGCATCGCCTCCAGTTGAGCGCGGTTCAGGCCAGCGGCAGCTTCATCCCCACGTGGCTCGCCGTGAATCCGAGGCCCTCGTAGAAGCGGTGGGCGTCGGGGCGCGCCGCGTCGGTGGTCAGCTGGACCAGGACGCAGCCGCGGGCGCGGGCCTCCTCGACCGCCCAGGTGAGCAGCCGCCGCCCGACGCCGCTCCCCCGCTGCCCCGCCGCGACCCGGACCGCCTCGACCTGCGCCCGCTCGCCGCCCCGGCGGACCAGGTGCGGCAGGAACGACAGCTGGAGGGTGGCCAGGATCGCCCCGTCGTCGTCCTCGGCGACCACGAGCCGGTGCCGCGGGTCGTCCCGGATCGCGGCGAACGCCCGCCGGTACTCCTCGGGCAGCGGATCGGCCGGCCCCTCCCGCGTCGCGCCCAGGGTGTCATCGGCGTACATCGCCACGACCGCCGGGAGGTCGGTCTCGACGGCGTCGCGGATCCGCATCAGGCCGTGCCGCTGACCAGCGCGAGGAGCCCCGCCTCGTCGAGCAGGTCGACCGGGCGCACGGTCAGGTTCGCCCCGACGTGGTGGAAGCCGGCGCTGACCCGCTCGACCGGGACGCCGGTCAGCCGCGCCCAGCCCAGCCGGTAGGCGGCCAGCTGCACGCCCACCGCCGCGAGCTCCGCGCCGCGCGGCGGCGGGCCGGTCTTCCAGTCGATGACCTCGTAGTTCCCGGCCTCGTCGGCGAAGACGGCGTCGATCCGCCCGCGCAGGGTCAGCGGGCCCAGCGGCGTCTCGAACGGGACCTCGACCTCGACCGGCTGCCGGTCGGCCCACTCGCTGGCGAGGAAGGCCTCCTGCAGGTCGGCCAGCGAGCTGTCGGGCACCGCGAGCTCGTCGCCGGAGCCGGGCAGCTCGTCGAGGTCGAGCAGCCGGGAGGCACCGAAGCGCTCCTCCAGCCAGGCGTGGAACGCGGTGCCCCGGCGGGCCTGCGGCGCGGGCGCGGCCGGCATCGGCCGGCGCAGCCGCCGGGCCAGCTCGGCGGGGTCGCGGCGCAGCGTGACCAGGGCGGACACGGACAGGTGGGAGGGCAGGGGGACGTCGACCTGCGGGCGGTCGGTGCGGGCCCGCTCGCGCAGCAGCAGGTCGGCGTCGCGCACCCAGGAGTCGACCAGCGGGTCGTCGGCGCCCAGGCGCTCGGCCTGCAGCGGGTGCGGCTCGGAGGCGTCGACCAGCTGCGCCGCGGCGGTCAGCGCCCGGCGGCGGGGCTCGGACAGCGGGTCGGCCGGCCACACACCGACCGGCCACTCCTCCAGCGCCGGGTTGGTGGCGCCCTCGGCCGGCGGCTCGGCCCAGTGGACGACGACGCCGGCGCCGGCGGCACAGGCTCGGCGCGCGGTGTCGAGCAGCACCGAGGGGCCGCAGGGCTTCACGCCGTCGCGCCACCAGCTGCCCGAGCACAGCAGCAGGTGCCGGGCGCGGGTGACCGCGACGTAGCCGATGCGGATCTCCTCGGCGAGGCCGAACTCCTTCCACTCGGCCACGTAGTCCTCGAGGGCGGCCCGGACCACGGCCTGGTCGCCCGAGCCGGGCACCGGCAGTCGCAGCCGCGGGAGCTCCTCGCGGTCGGTCACCCGCAGGTCGACCGGGATGGCGCCCGGGTCCTTGATCCAGGAGTCGCTGCTGTCGGTCTTCGCCGGGAACTGGTCGGCGGTCATCCCGGGGACAGCGACGACGTCCCACTCGAGACCCTTCGCCGAGTGCCCGGTGAGCAGCTGCACGGCCTCGGGGTTGACGGCCACCTCGCCGGGCTCGAGGCCCCGCTCGCGCTCCTCGGCGTCGCGCAGGTAGCCGAGGAACGCCGGCAGCGACGGCAGCTCGGCCAGCTCGGTGAACTCGGCGGCGACGGTGTGCAGCGCGTCGAGGTGGGCCCGCGCGCCGGCCGGGCTCACGCCGGGGGCGCTGGCCAGCTCGGTCTCCAGGCCGAGGGTGCGGGCGACCTCGTCGACCAGGTCGGGCAGCGGGTCGCCGAGCCGGCCGCGCAGCCGGTCGAGCTCGGCGCCGAGCCGGCGCAGCCGGCGCCAGGCCGCGGCCGAGTAGGCGGACGGGTCGCCGAGGTCGTCGAGGGCCTCGACGATGCTGCCGCGCTCGCTCGGCGGCTCCGGCCGCTGCTGGGGGTCGGTGCCCTCGGCGGGCGTCACCGGCTTGCGGGCGTGCACCAGCGCGCGGGCGCGGGCCTCGAGCGCGGCCAGGTCCCGCGGCCCGATCCGCCAGCGGGCGCCGGTGAGCAGCCGGCCGAGCGCGTCGCCGGCGGTGGGGTCGACGAGCACGGTCAGCGTGGCGACGACGTCGGACACCTCGGGCACCTCGAGCAGCCCGCCCAGGCCGACGACCTCCACGGGGAGGTCCCGCTCGCGCAGGGCCGCCGCGATGGCCGGGAGCTGCTTGCGGGTGCGGACGAGCACCGCGACCGTCGGCCGCTTCCCGCCCTCCCGCACCGGGAACTGCGGGTCGGTGCCGTGCCAGCACGCGGCCAGCCGGTCGGCGAGCGCCGCGTTCTCCTCGGCGACGGTCTCGTACAGCCCGACGGTCACCGCGCCGCGGCCGGCCGTGGGCGCGGGAGCGAGGTCGGGCAGCTCCTGCGGCGGCGGGGGCAGCAGGCCGGAGACGGCGTTGGCGATCGCGAGCACCGACTCGTCGTTGCGCCAGCTGGTCGCCAGCGTCAGCCGCTGCGCCGGCTTCCCGCGGGCGCCGGGGAAGGTGCGGGCGAAGCGCTCGATGGTGCCGGCCGAGGCCCCGCGCCAGCCGTAGATGGACTGCCGCGGGTCGCCGACGGCCAGGACCGGGTGGCCGGTGGTGCGACCGAACAGCGCCTCGAGCATCCGCAGCTGGCCGACGCTGGTGTCCTGGTACTCGTCGAGCAGCACGACCTGCCAGCGGGCGCGCTCGCGCCGGCCGACCTCGGGGGCGGCGACGGCGATGCGGGCGGCGTGGCTCACCTGGTCGGCGTAGTCGATCGCGCCGGCCGCGCGCTTGCGGGCCTCGAACGCCTCGACCAGCGGCAGCAGCGCGACCCGTGCCCGCTGCCGGGTCAGCATCTCCAGCACCGGCGCGTACGGGCCCTTCTTGCGCGGTGCGTCGGGGTAGCCGGCGACCTGGTGCTCCAGCTTCGCCGTCCACGCGCGCAGCGCCGCGGGGGTCACGTCGTGCTCGCCGAGCTCGGCGGCCAGCGCCAGCACGTCCTCCACGGTGGAGACGAGCCCGAGCGGGACGTCGTCCATGTCGCCGGTGTAGCCGGTGACGACGGTGGCGGCCTGCCCCCAGCACATGGCCGGCCCGAGCACGCCGGCGCCGGGCTCCACGCCGATCCGCAGGCCGTGCTCGGCGACCAGGGCGGCGGCGTAGCCGTGGTAGGTCGACACCGTCGGCATCGCGATCGCGAGGCGCTCGCGCAGCTCCGGCTCGGTCTCCGGGTGGCGCGCCAGGGCGCCCAGCCGCAGCCGGATGCGCTCGTTGAGCTCGCTGGCGGCCTTGCGGGTGAAGGTCAGGCCGAGGATGGTCTCGGGCTCCACGACCCGGTTGGCGACCAGCCACGACACCCGGGCGGCCATGGTCTCGGTCTTGCCGGACCCGGCGCCGGCCACGACGACGAGCGGACGGTCGGCCGGCGCGGCCACGACCCGCGCCTGCTCCTCCGACGGCGCGTAGGACAGCCCGCACCGGGCGGCGACCTCGGCCGGGCTGAGCACCCGGCGCGGGGCGGGGGCCGGCTCCGGGGCACCGCCGAACAGGTCGTCGAAGGACAGCTGGTCCTCGGGCGCCGACGAGCGGGACCTCACGACGTCACCTGCCGGCCACGCTCCTGCAGCGGGCAGTTGCGCCGGGCCGGGCAGCGCGAGCAGTGGCTGCCGGTGCGCACCTCGAACGTCGCCGCGCCCATGCCCTCCCCCACCTGCGCCAGCAGCTCTCCGGCCCAGGTCGACTCCACCGGGACGCCGGCCGGCAGCGGCTCCTGGTGCTGCTCCTTGGCCTTGGCGCCCGAGCCGACCTGCAGCAGCGCCGCGCCGCCCGGGTCGCTGCCGTGCTCGCCGAAGGCCCCCGCGGCGATGGCCACCTGGTAGGCGGCGAGCTGGCCGTGGGTCTCGATGTCGCGGGCCGCGCTCTTGCCGGTCTTGAGGTCGACGACGACCAGCCGGCCCTCGGCGTCGCGCTCCAGCCGGTCCACCTGGCCGCGGATCCGCGCCCGGCCCAGGACGACGTCGAAGTCGGCCTCGGCGGCCAGCAGCTCGCGGCGGTTGGCCGCGTGCCAGCGCAGGAACCGGTCGAGCATGTCGTGCGCGGCCACCCGCTGGCGCTGGTCGGACCAGCCGGGCCCGAGGTCGAGCTGGTCGAGCTCGGCGGCCAGCGCGTCCCGCGCCTCGGCGGCCGGCAGCCCGTCGGCCACCCGCTGGGCGACCGCGTGCACCGCCGACCCGACCGTGCGGGTGGCGTCGGGCGAGGCCTCCGCGCCCACCGCGCCCAGCACCCACCGCAGCGGGCAGCGCTGGAAGGTCTCGATGGCCGAGGGCCGGACCCGCACGGTCAGCTCCTCGGGGACCAGCGGCGCGTCGTCGGACAGCGGTGCCAGCCCCCACCAGTCGTCGGGCGAGGCGCCGGGCACGCCCTCGTCGGCCAGCCGGCGCAGCACCGCGGCCGCGGCGGTCCGGCGCGCCGGCGGGGTCTGCGGGTCGGTGACCGCCCGGCGCAGCTCGGCCACCAGCGCGGGGAGGGTGAGCGAGCGCGGCAGCGCGGTCAGCGGCCGGCCGTCCTCGGGCGGCGGGGCGACCAGGTCGAGGAAGCGTGAGGCGGTGGCGCCGGCGTCCGCTCCGTCGAGCGCCCCCTCGACCGCGGTGACCAGCAGCCGGCGGCGGGCCCGCGTGCAGGCGACGTAGAACAGCCGCCGCTCCTCGGCCAGCGCCAGCGTCCGCCGGTCGACCGCGGCGCCGTCGATGCCGGCCGCGCGCTCCACCAGCAGCTCGGTGGCCAACAGCGAGCCGCGGTCGCGCAGGTCGGGCCACAGCCCCTCCTGGACGCCGGCCACGCACACCACGTCCCACTCCAGGCCCTTGCTGGCGTGCGCGGTCAGCACGCGGACCGCCTCGGGCGTGGCGGCGCGGGCGGCGCCGGTGTCACCGGGTAGCTCCTGGGCGGCGAGGTGCTCGACGAAGGCCCGCACGTCCGCCGAGGGCAGGCGGTCGACGAAGCCGGCGGCGGCGTCGAACAGCGCCACGACCGCGTCCAGGTCGCGGTCGGCCACGGCGCCGGCGGCCCCTCCGGCGGCGCTGGCCCGCGCCCACCGGCCGGCCAGCCCGCTGCGCTGCCACATCGCCCAGAGCACGTCCTCGGCGGTGCCGCCCGCGGCCAGCGACGCCCGCCCGGCGGCGAGCACACCGGCCACGCGCGCCGCCGGTCGCGCGACGTGCTCGGGCAGCTCGGCGAGCAGGAACTCGTCGGTCAGGACGGTGGCCAGCGGCACCCCCCGCTCGGCGGCGTCCACGCCGCGCCTGGCCAGCGCGATCCGCACCGCACGGCGCAGCCGGCGCAGGTCGAGCACGGTGGCGCCGCCCAGCGGCGAGGCCAGCAGCGCCTCGGCGGCGGGCTCGTCGAGCGGCAGCTCCCCCGCCGCGACGCCGGGCCGCGGCAGCAGCACGGTCAGGGCGCCGAGGAACGGGGCGACCGCCGGCTGCGCGTGCAGCGGCAGGTCGTCGGCGGAGACCGCGACCGGCACCCCGGCGGCGGTCAGCGCGCGCCGCAGCGGGCCCAGCGCGAGCGCCGTGCGCACCACGACCGCCATCTCCGACCACGGGACGCCGTCGAGCAGGTGCGCGCGGCGCAGCGCGTCGGCGACGTAGGCGGCCTCGACCGCGGTCGAGGCGAAGACGTGCACCTCTGCCGCACCCGGGTCGGTGCCCTCGGCCGGCTGCAGGCGCCGGTGCTCCCAGGGCCCGGGCAGGCCCTCGGCGACCCGGCGGCTGATCGCCAGCAGCTCGGCGCCGGAGCGGCGGCAGACGCCCAGCGACAGGCGGGCGGCGGGCCGGCCGTCGGCGTGCCGGAAGCGCTCGGGGAACTCCACGATGCCCCGCGGCTCGGCCCCCCGGAAGGCGTAGATGGCCTGGTCGGGGTCGCCGACGGCCACCAGGTCGCCGCCGCCCCCGGCGAGCAGCTCCAGCAGCTCGACCTGGGCGGGGTCGGTGTCCTGGTACTCGTCGACGAACAGCCAGCGGGCCCGGTCGCGCTCGGCGCGCAGCAGGTCGGGGTCGGCGGCCAGCTCCGCGATCGCCGCCCGGACCAGCTCCGCCGGGTCGTAGCCGGAGGCGTCACCGCGCCCGGCGGTGGAGAAGGCGGTGACCGCCTCGTACTGCTCCTGGAAGGCCGCCGCGTGCACCCACGCGTCGTGGCCGAGCTCACGCCCCCACGCGGCCAGCACGTCGGCGCCGACGCCGCGTTCGGTGGCCCGCAGCAGCAGCTCGCGCAGCTCGGTGCGGAACCCCGCCGTGGTCAGCGCCGGGGTCAGCGACTCCGGCCAGCGGACCGCGCCCTCCTCGGCGAGGTCACCGCGCAGCAGCTCGGCCACGACGGCGTCCTGCTCGGCGGCGGTCAGCAGCCGCGGCGGCGCCTCCCCGCGCAGCAGCGCCGCCCGGCGCAGCACCCCGTAGGCGTAGGAGTGGAACGTGCGCGCCAGCGGCTCGCGGATCGTGCGGCCGACCCGGGCGGTGATGCGGGTGCGGAGCTCGGCGGCGGCCTTGCGGCTGAAGGTCAGGACGAGGACCTGCTCGGGGTCGACCCCGCGGTCGATGCGCGCGGCGACCGCCTCGACGATCGTGGTCGTCTTCCCCGTGCCGGGTCCGGCGAGCACCAGCAGCGGGCCGCCGGGGTGGTCGACGACCGCCTGCTGGGTCCGGTCGAGCCGCGGCCGGACGACCGGCGGCGCGTCGGCCTGCACGAGCCGGTAGACCGGCTCGACGTCCCCCCGCACTGCCACGTCCCCATGGGAACACGGGGTGCCGACAGTCCCGCGGAGCCCGCGCTCAGCCGACGACGAGGCCCCACGGCTCGGTGGCGACCTCGTCGGCCTCGGCGCGGGTGAGCGTGCCGACGTCCACCAGCCGGTCGAGCACGTGCGCCTGCCGGGCCGCCGCCCGCTCGGGGTGCTCCAGCGGGTCGTAGGCGCTGGGCGCCTGCAGCAGGCCGGCCAGCAGCGTCGCCTGCGCCCACGACAACTGGTCCGGCGCCAGCCCGAAGTAGCCCTCGCTCGCCGCGGTGACGCCCCAGAAGCCGTGCCCGAGGTAGGCGGCGTCCAGGTACATCCGCAGGAGCTCCTCCTTGCTCCAGTGCGCGTCCAGCTCCACCGCCAGGACGACGGACCGGACGCGGGCCAGCAGGTCGTCGGCGCCGTCCTCGTACAGGTTCCTGGCCAGCTGCTGCGGCAGCGTGGACCCGCCCAGGTCCCGGCCGGTGACCACGCCCCACGGCGCCCGGAGCGCTCCGCGCCAGTCGACGCCGACGTGGCCGGCGAACCGGCTGTCCTCGGTGGCCAGGACGGCGAGGGTGACCCGCTCGGGCAGCTCTCCGGTCAGCGCGGGGGCACCGTGGCCGGCCAGCAGCGCGTCGACCCGGTCGCGGGCGTCGCCGACCCCCGGGGTGGCCAGCCAGGCGGCGGCCGCCAGCACCGGCGCGAGCAGGAGGCCGGCCAGCCCCGCGGCCGCGGTCCGCCGCAGCAGGCGCCTCCTGCGCGGTCGGCGGGCCGGGGCGGGTGGCTCGAGGAGGGTCGTGTGCATGCCCGCAGTCCATCGCCGCAGGCCACCGCGGCGCGTCGGCCGGCGGGACGATCGTGGCCGGGCCCGGGTCAGCCCGCGGGTGGACGGCGGGTCAGTCCGGCCAGCCCACCGCGGCCAGGTCCACCCGGCCGCCGCGCACCGGCACGCCCTCGCCCGCGAGCAGCTCGAGCTGGCGGGCGCGGACCGGCTCGGCCGCCGTCCCGTCGGCGCGCACGACGCGGTACCAGGGCACCGCTCCCCCGCCGGAGCTCAGCGTCCGCGCCACCCGCCGGGGGCCGACGCCGACCAGCCGTCCGATCGCGCCGTAGGTGCTCACCCGGCCGGGCGGGATGGCCTCGACCGCGTCGAGGACGGCTTCGTCGACGTCGGCCGCGTCCGGCACGGTCATCCCCGGCGGCCGAGACGGGCGAGCACCCGCGCCTGCTCGGAGGCCCCGCCGGGCACCTCCAGCGGCGGGTCGAAGAACCCGGGCAGCCCGTCGTCGGGGAGCCGGTCGGCCAGCACGGCGGCGGCGCGCAGCAGGGCGGGGTCGATCCGCTCGTCGCCGCCCGTTGCGCGGGCGAGGTCCCAGCCGTGGACGACGAGGTCGGCGGTCAGCTCCTCGACGTACTCGCGCACCGGCGTCGGCCCCCGGGACAGGTGCACCGTGCCGTGCAGGTCGCTCGTGGCCAGGGCCGCCAGCGCCTCGTCGGCGGCGGTCTCCCAGGCGGTCAGCGGGTCGTCGCCGAGCAGGTCGGCGGTGGCGTGCGAGAAGCGCGGCTCGACCTGGTCGGCCGGGTCGCCGGCGAGCAGGTCCGGGATCCAGCGGGCCTCGTCGACGAGGTGGGCGACCAGGTCGGCGACCGTCCAGCCGGGCAGCGCCCCGTCGTCCCACTGCCCGGCCTCGACGGCGTCGACCCGGTCGGTGAACGCGTTCTGCGCGCGCTGGAAGAGCTCGATCAGGGAGGCGTCGTCCGGGGAGGGCACGCCTCCAGTGAACATCGCCCCGCCGACACGACGAGGGCCCGGCCTCCTGGACGGAGACCGGGCCCTGGCCACGCGGTGGAACGGCCCCCTCGCAGGGTCCCGGCCCGAGCGGAGCGGGGGTCGGGGCGAGGAGGTCCTCCTAGTAGGTGGGCAGCGTCTTGTCGATGCGGGTCGCCCAGGCGGTCACGCCGCCCTGGACGTGGACGGCGTCCTTGAACCCGGCGTTCTTGACCGCGGCCAGCACCTCGGCGGAGCGGACGCCGGTCTTGCAGTGCAGCACGATCGGCTTGTCCTGCGGCAGCTGCGCCAGCGCCCGGCCGGAGAGCAGCTCGTCCTTGGGCACGAGCTTCGCGCCGGGGATCGACACGATCTCGTACTCGTTGGGCTCCCGGACGTCGATGAGCTCGAAGTCCTTGCCGGCGTCCATCATGTCCTTGAGCTCGTCGACGGTGATCGTCGCGCCGGCCGCGGCCTCCTGGGCCTCGGTGGAGACGACGCCGCAGAACGTCTCGTAGTCGATGAGGCCGGTGATCGGCTCGCCCTCGGGGTCCTTGCGCACCTTGATCGTGCGGAAGGTCATCTCCAGGGCGTCGTAGACCATCAGCCGGCCGAGCAGCGTCTCGCCGATGCCGGTGATGAGCTTGACCGCCTCGGTGGCCTGGATGGCGCCGATCGTCGCGCAGAGGACGCCGAGCACGCCGCCCTCGGCGCAGCTGGGGACCATGCCGGGCGGCGGCGGCACCGGGTAGAGGTCGCGGTAGTTGGGCCCGTGCTCGTCCCAGAACACCGACACCTGGCCGTCGAACCGGTAGATCGAGCCCCACACGTAGGGCTTGCCGAGCAGCACGCACGCGTCGTTGACCAGGTAGCGCGTGGCGAAGTTGTCGGTGCCGTCGACGATCAGGTCGTACTGGCTGAAGATCTCCATCACGTTGTCGCTGTCCAGCCGCGTCTCGTGCAGGCGGACGTCGACGTAGGGGTTGATCTCCTTGATGGAGTCCCGTGCGCTCTCGGCCTTGGACCGGCCGACGTCGGAGGCGCCGTGGATGATCTGCCGCTGCAGGTTCGACTCGTCGACGACGTCGAACTCGACGATCCCCAGCGTGCCGACGCCCGCGGCGGCCAGGTACATCAGCACCGGCGAGCCGAGCCCGCCTGCGCCGACGGCGAGCACCTTGGCGTTCTTCAGGCGCTTCTGCCCGTCCATGCCGACGTCGGGGATGATCAGGTGCCGGCTGTAGCGGCGGACCTCGTCGATCGACAGGTCGTCGGCGGGCTCCACCAGGGGTGGCAGGGACACGCGTGCTCCTCAGGTCGCGGACAGCGGCCCCTCCCGGGACCGGCGTTCGTTCGCACAACAGCGTCCCAGAGGCAGTTCTTCCCGCGGACGGGAGGCGGCTACGGGTAGGGCCAGGGGTTCTTGGTGCAGCCCTCGAGGCCCAGCGTCTGCTGCTGCATGACCGGCGCCAGCAGGCCGGGGCCCGGGCAGGGCTGGTGCCCGTTGCCGAGGGCGTGCCCGACCTCGTGGTTGACCACGTAGAGGCGGTAGGTGGCGACGTCGCCCTGGTAGTCCGGGACGGCGGTCTCCCACCGGGCGAGGTTGATGACGGCGCGGTCGCCGTACCGGCAGGAGGTGTAGCCGCCGGTGCCCACGCCCGGGCAGTACCGCTCCATGTTGCCGGGGCTGATCAGCGTGACCTTGAAGTCGAACGCGCCGGCGGCGGCCTCCTCCACACCGACGCGCTGGAACGACATCCGGCCGCCGTTGCCCCACCCGCGCGGGTCGGCCAGCGTGGCCTCGACGGCGGCGGCGAACCCGGCGCCGTCCACGCCGATCCCGTCCTCCACCTCGACGACGAAGCGGCGCAGCGGGCCGGCGCCGTACACCTGCGAGGTGCCGGGCACGACGGTGACCGTGCCCGCGCCCTGCTCGACGTAGGTGCCCGCCGCCGCGGTGGGGGTGGCGGTCGGGGCGGCCTCGCCCTCGGCCGGCCCGGTGGGGCTCGGCGTCCCGGGGCCGACGGCGGCTCCCGCGGTGGGGGTGGCCGACGAGGGCACCGACGAGGGCCCCGACGAGGTCGCGGCCACCGGCGGGCCGGCCACGGCCTGCTCGGACGCGGTGCCCTGGCGGGCGAGGTCGACGAGGGTGAGCAGCGTCGCGACGGTGAGCAGCGGGATCGCGTAGGCCCGCCAGCCGTACCGGAGGACGAAGCGGCGCAGCCGTCCCGGCGTCCGGCCGGTCCGCCGCGGCACCGCGGGGGACGGCGGCCGCGCGCCGGCGCGCGGCGGGGTGGGCCGGCCGTGCGGACCGCGGTCCTCGGTGGGCACGCGCGGGCGGGCGCCGGGCGGGCGGGCCGTCAGCGGCGGGGGCGGCGGCGGGGGACGACGGCCGGCGGGCGGCGGCACCCGGGGCGCGCGGCGGTCGGGGTCGTCGGCACCGGGGCGCCGGCTCCCGGACCTGCCGCCGGCCGGCGGTGCTGCCACGGCACGCCCTCCCGCACGTCGTCCGGTCTGCCGGCCGGGTCCCGGCCACTCACCAGACTCTCACGATCACCCCGCGTGAGGACCGAGCGCGCAGTGGCGCGAGGCGTGTCGGGCGCGCCCCGCGCGTCACCCCGCGGCGGTGCCGGTGACGGCGTCCTCGGCAGTGTCGGTGGCGGTGCCCTCGGCGGTGTCCTCGGCGGTGTCCTCGGCGTCCTCGAGGAGCCCGAGGACGGCGCGGGCGGTCTCCTCCGGCGACTCCAGCATCGCCACGTGCCCGACGCCGGGGAGCAGGAGCAGCCGGGCGCCGGGCACCGTGCCGGCCAGGCGCGGGGCGAGCGCGGGGTCGACCAGGCGGTCCCGGTCGCCCCACACGACCAGCGTCGGGACACGCAGCGCCCGGGCCATCCGCCACGCGTTGGCCGCACCCACGCGCAGGTAGGAGGTCATGAGCCCGCGCATGCTGCGCGCCAGCGCCTGGTGCGCCCAGGCCTGCTCCGCGCGCTCGCGCATCTCGGCCAGCGCCTGCTCCAGCCGCCGCGGCGGGATCCGCGACGGGTCGCCGAAGCACATCTGCACCATGCCGCGGACCTGCTGCTCGGGCGTCACCCCGGCCAGCCGGCGCTCGGCGACCGAGGGCATGCCGGGCAGCAGCAGGAGCAGCAGCGCCGGGCTGAACGCCCGCGGCACGCGGTACACCGGCATCGCCGGCGAGACCAGGGTCAGCGTGGCCACGAGGTCGGGCCGGCGGGCGGCGACCACCAGGCTGACCAGGCCGCCGAGGGAGTTGCCCAGCAGGTGCACCGGGCGCCCGGCGGCCTCCCCCGGCTCGGCGACGACGCGCTCGAGCACGTCGACCACCGCCTGCACGTGCCCGCGGATCGAGTAGGAGCCGCGCGGCGGCCGGCTGCGGCCGAAGCCGGGGAGGTCGACCGCCCAGCCGTCGCAGCGGACGGCGAGCAGGCCGGCCAGGTCCGTCCAGTTGGTGGAGGCGCCGCCCAGCCCGTGCACGTAGACGGCGCGCTCGCGGGGGGCGCCGTCGTCGGCCCCTCCGCCGGGGCCGCGCCAGGGGGTGCAGCGCACGAAGACCTCGCCGCCCCGCACCGGCACGTGCTCCCCCGGCCACGGCGGCGACTCGGCGTCCAGCGGCGGGAGGGCGGCGTCGGACAGCCGCGCGGACGTCGTCGGGGAGGAGACGGCGGGTCGGGGCACCGGGGAACGGTAGAACGCCCCGCTGCGGCGCGCGCCCTGGTGACCCGTCGGTAACATCCCCCGCGCCATGTCACTGTCGCGCCCGTCACCCGCCCCGGCCCGTCGCACCTCCCGCCTCCCGCGGGGCGCGCGGCGCCTGCAGCTGCTCCAGGCGGCGCAGGAGGTCTTCGTCGCCCAGGGGTTCCACGCGGCCGCGATGGACGACATCGCCGACCGCGCCGGCGTCAGCAAGCCGGTCCTCTACCAGCACTTCCCCGGCAAGCGGGAGCTGTACCTGGCGCTGCTCGAGCTCCAGGTGACCGAGCTGACCGACCGGGTGCGCCGGGCCATGTCCGGCACGGCCGACAACCGGGAGCGCGTCGACGGCGCGGTGGGCGCCTACTTCGACTTCATCGACGCCGAGGGCGAGGCCTTCCGGCTGGTGTTCGAGTCGGACCTGCGCAACGACGAGGACGTCCGGACGCTGGTCGACCGCGGCACCCACGCCTGCGTCGAGGCGATCGCCGAGGTCATCGCGTCCGAGACCGGGGCCGACCGGGAGCGCGCCATGCTGCTGGCCTCCGGGCTCACCGGGCTGGCCGAGACCAGCGCCCGCTGGTGGCTGGCCAGCAAGGGGTCGGTCGACCGCGACGAGGCGGTCACCTTCATGTCGGCGCTGGCCTGGCGCGGCATGTCCGGCTTCCCGCGGGTCGAGCCCGAGGCCTGAGCTGCGGGCGGCTCCCGCCGTTCGCTGACGGCGCAGCCTCGGGGCCGGTCGGCTCTGCGGCGCTGGACTAGCGTGGACGGCAGCAGTGCTACTCGAGGAGGCATCCGCGTGGAAGTCAAGATCGGTGTCCAACACTCCCCCCGGGAGCTGGTCATCGACAGCCCCAAGACCCCCGACGAGATCGCTGCCGACGTGGCCGCGGCCATGAGCGGCGCCACCAAGGACGGGCTGCTCACGCTGGTCGACGAGCGCGGTCGCCGCGTCGTCGTCCCGGTGGACCGGATCGCCTACGTGGAGATCGCCCCGGCCGACAAGCCGCGGGTGGGGTTCATCGCCGGCTCCAGCGCCTGAGCGACACCTGAGCACCGCCTCCCGACGGGGCGTCCTCTCCTGACGGAGGGGGCGCCCCGCCGGCGTCTCAGCGGCCGGCCACCTGCGCCGCGAGCTCCGAGCGCAGCGCCACCGCCCGCGCCGGGTGGTTGGTCGTCACCAGCCAGGCCCGGTCGTCGGCCAGCCAGGCGCGCAGCTCGGCCGGGTCGTCGACGGTCCAGACCAGCAGCGGCAGCCCGTGCCGCCGCGCCCAGCGGGCACCCCACAGCCGGGCCTGGGTGCGGTGGCAGACGGCGAGGTTGGCGTCGCTGGCCCGCAGCCGGCGGCCGGGCAGCACCTCCGCCCACCGCCCGGTGAGGAGCCTGCCCAGACCGCCCGGGCCGACGTCGCGGCTGAGCGACAGCCCCACGAGCAGGTGCGGGCAGGAGACGCGCGACCACGCCCGCACCGCCGCGACGGCCTCGTCCTGCAGCCCGGTGACGAGGACGTCGTCGGCGCCCATCACGTCGACCACGTGCCGGACCAGGGCCACCTCCGTCTCCGGCGGCACCGCCTCCCCCGCCTCGGGCGAGGCCAGCGGCTTCAGGTCCAGGTGCAGCTTCTTGCGACCGCGCAGCACCTCCAGCGCGTCGTCGAGCACCAGGTAGGTGTCGGCCAGGCGGGCGAACTCGTCGAAGGTGAGCGACGCGACGGGCACCCGCCGGCCGCCGTCGCGGATGGTGGCGTCGTGGAAGACGACGTAGACGCCGTCACGGCACCGGCGGACGTCGAACTCCACGTACTCGCAGTCGACGCCGGTCGCGTCGCGCAGCGCTCCGATGGTGTTCTCCCGGGCCCGGTCGGCCCCCGCGCCGCCGCGGTGCGCCGAGATCAGGGGCGGCGTCCGGGTGCTCGGGGGCTGGGGTGGGCGCACGGCGTGCTCTGGTGCCCGGCCGCGGGCCGGCGAAACGACCGCCGCGGGTCAGGGGTTGAGGCCGAGGGCCCGCATGCGCTCGGTGTGCGCGCTGGTGATCCGCTCGACGAGCCGGCCGATCCCGGACAGGTCGCCGGTCCCCTCCATGATCAGCCGGGCCAGCTCGTCGCGTTCGGCGATGACCGCCTGCGACTGGGTGATGGCCTCCCCGACCAGCCGGCGGCCCCACAGCGCCAGGCGGCCGGCGACGGTGCGGTTGGTGGCGATCGCCGCGCGCACCTCCCGGACGGCGAAGTCCGCGTGCCCGGTGTCGGCCATGACCTCGAGGATCAGCCCGCGGTCGGGCTCGGGCAGGAACGCGGCGACCTCGCGGTAGAAGTCGGCGGCGAGGCCGTCGCCGACGTAGGCCTTGACCAGGCCCTCCAGCCAGGTCCGCGGGCGGGTGCTGGCGTGGAAGGCGTCCAGCGCGGCGACGAACGGCGTCATCGCCTCGGCCGGGTCGGCGCCGAGCTCGGTCAGCCGCGCGGTCAGCCGCCCGTGGTGGGCGAGCTCGGCCGCGGCCATCCGGGCCAGCGCGGCGTGGCCGCCGAGCGTCGGCGCCATCCGGGCGTCCTCGGCAAGCCGGTCGAAGGCGGTCAGCTCGGCGTAGGCCAGGGCGCCGAGCAGGTCGACGACGGCGCGGGTCTCGACCGTGGTCACGGCACTCCTCGGGTCCGGCGGGGGGCGGGCCCGGCCTGCCCCCGGAGGGGGACCCGACCCGCTGCGGGAGGGAGGCTAACCGCCCCGCGCGCTAGCATGGGGGTCGGTGGGCCCCCGGGCCCGCCTGATCCACGTGCGCTGACACGTCATGGACGACCCCCCGCGGAGCCCCACGGCACCGGGCCGGGGAGGTCTCCCGGGCGGCCCTGCAGGGCGATGCCCGGTCCGCTGGCCGCGTCGGCGCTGGAGAGAGATCCGCGACACCCGACCGCGGAGCGGACCGCTGCGACGACGACTCGCCGCCGGTGCCCGCTCCCCCAGCAGACCGAGGCGAGAGCACTGACCTCCACCGAGAACACCCCTCCCACCCCCGAGCTCGAGCACGCCGAGACCGGCGCTCCCGCGCCGGAGCAGATCGAGCAGTCCGTCGAGGAGCTCGGCGGCGCGCCGGTCGCCCCCGACAGCCCGCTGTTCAGCGACTTCGACGTGCACCCCGACGTCGTCGCCGCGCTGGCCGACGTCGGGATCACCCGCACGTTCGCCATCCAGGAGCTCACCCTCCCGCTGGCGCTGGCCGGCAACGACCTGATCGGCCAGGCGCGCACCGGCACCGGCAAGACCCTGGGCTTCGGCGTCCCGATGCTGCAGCGGGTGACCCCGCCGGCCGAGGGCGGCGACGGCGTCCCGCAGGCGCTGGTCGTCGTCCCCACCCGTGAGCTGTGCGTGCAGGTCGCCCGCGACCTCGCCGCCGCCGGCACCCGCCGCGGCATCCGCGTGCAGGCCATCTACGGCGGCCGGGCGTTCGAGCCGCAGATCGAGTCGCTGCAGAAGGGCGTCGAGATCGTCGTCGGGACGCCCGGTCGGCTGCTGGACCTGGCGCAGCGGGGCGACCTGATCCTGGGCAAGGTCCGGGTGCTGGTCCTGGACGAGGCCGACGAGATGCTCGACCTGGGCTTCCTGCCCGACATCGAGCGGATCCTCGCGATGGTCCCGGAGAAGCGGCAGACGATGCTCTTCTCGGCCACCATGCCCGGGCCGATCGTGACCCTGTCCCGGTCGTTCATGACCCAGCCGACGCACATCCGCGCGCACGGCAACGACGAGGGCAGCACGGTCCCGCAGACGACCCAGTTCGTCTACCGGGCGCACAACCTCGACAAGCCCGAGCTGCTCTCCCGTGTGCTGCAGGCCCGCGACCGCGGCCTGGTGATGGTCTTCTGCCGCACCAAGCGCACCGCGCAGAAGGTGGCCGACGAGTTGGTCGACCGTGGCTTCGCCGCCGCGGCCGTGCACGGCGACCTCGGTCAGGGCGCCCGCGAGCAGGCGCTGCGCGCCTTCCGCAGCGGCAAGGTCGACGTCCTGGTCGCCACCGACGTCGCCGCCCGCGGCATCGACGTGACCGGGGTCAGCCACGTCGTCAACTACCAGTGCCCCGAGGACGAGAAGACCTACGTGCACCGGATCGGCCGCACCGGCCGCGCGGGCAGCACCGGCGTCGCCGTCACCCTCGTCGACTGGGACGACATCCCGCGCTGGCAGCTGATCAACAAGGCGCTGGACCTCGGCTTCGACGACCCGCCGGAGACCTACTCCACCTCGCCGTGGGTCTACACCGACCTCGACGTGCCCGAGGGCGCCAAGGGCCGGCTCCCCCGGTCGCAGCGCACCCGCGAGGGCCTGGAGGCCGAGACCCTCGAGGACCTCGGCGAGACCGGCCGGCGCAACCGCCCCGCCGGTCGCGGCCAGGGTGCCGACAGCCGCGGCCCGGCGCGGGACGCCGAGGCCTCCGACGACGCCGAGCGCCCGGCCGGCGCCCGCAAGAGCCGCCCGCGCCGCCGCACCCGTGGTGGTGGCGCCGCCGCGGCAGCCGACGGCACCCCGCAGCCCTCCGCCGAGGAGGCCACCGGCTCCCCCGACGCCTCCGGCGGCGCCGTCGAGGCGTCCGGTGAGGGCACCGGCGGCGCGCCGAAGCCTCGCCGCCGGCGCCGGCGCCGCGGCGGCTCCGGGCGGGGCGGCTCCGGGGGCGGCGGCTCCGAGTCCGCCGCCTGATGGAGGACCACCCTTCCCCCCACGCCCCGCACGCCGGGCGCGGGACCCCGGAGGGTGGCCGACGCCGACCGGGCCTCCCGCCGTTGCGCGTGTGGGTGTGGACCGCGGCCGCCCTCGCCCTGGTGGTGGTGGCCGCGCTGCTGTGGCGCGGATCGGACGCCGCGGCGACCGAGAGCACGACCGCGGCACCGGCCGACGTCCCCGAGGGGGCGCCGGCCGGCGCCGTCTCCGCGGCCTGGGACGCCGACGGCGACCCGCTGCCCGAGGCGCCGGTGCAGGACGGCCGGGTCCTGGTCGGCGAGGAGCACGGCGTGCGGGCGCTCGACGCGGTCACCGGCGAGGAGGCCTGGCACTACACCCGGTCCAACGCGCGGCTGTGCGACGTGACCGCCGTCGACGGCCGGGCGGTCGCGGTGTTCGCCACCGCCGGCCGGTGCGACGAGGCAGTCGCCCTGGACGCCGGGACCGGGGTGCGGCAGTGGACCCGCAACCTGAGCCTGCGCCCGGACATCACGCTGACCAGCGCCCCGGGCATGGTGCTGGCCACGGCGCCGACCGGCGTGGTCGTCGTCGACCCGGGCAGCGACACGCTGCGCTGGCGTGCCGACGCGTCCGAGGGTTGCCGGATCGCGGCGGGGGACGTCGGCAGCGCCGCCGTCGTCGTGCTCGAGACCTGCGACGGGACGGCGCGGCTGCGCGGGCTCGAGCGCGGCGCCGGGGACGGGCTGTGGAGCCGGGACGTGCCGCTGCCCGACGACGCCGCCGCCGAGGAGGCGACGCCCGTCGTCCTCGCCGGCGCCGGGCGGCTGGTCGCGCTCGCGGTCGGCGACGAGCTGCAGCTGGTCCGGGCCGGGGACGGCGTCCCCCTCCCCTCCGTACCGCTGCCGCCCGCAGGGCCCGAGGACGCTGCCCCCGTGGCCGTCGAGACCGGCGGCACCCTGTTCGTCTGGGCCCGGGGCACCACGCTGGCGCTCGACCAGGCGACGGGGCGGCTGCTGTGGTCGGTGCCGTCGCGGGGCCTGCCCGCCGTCGGGGCCGACAAGGCCATCGAGGTGGTCGCCGCGCCGGTCGTCGTCCCGGAGGACGGCGCCTTCGTCTCCCGCGACTCCCGCACCGGCGCCGAGCTCGGCCGCAGCACGGTCGACGCCGAGCTGCCCGCCGGTGGCCGGACCGCCACGGTCGGGCCGGTCGTGGTCTACCGGCCGGCCGGCCGGGTGCTCGCCTTCAGCTGATCGGGGGCCGGACCGGGCACGCCGCGCCGCCGCGGGGTTCACTGGGGGCATGGTCATGCCCGGCGGCCCCGAGGACCGCACCACCCTCGCCATCGCCCCCGACGACCTGCGCCAGCTCGCCGAGCACGACGCCGCGCACCGCACCTTCGCCGGCGGTGCCGGCCCGCTGGCCGCGCTGGACACCGGCGGCGACGGCGAGAACGGCACCGTCCTCCTGGTCGCCGGGTACACCGGCAGCAAGGAGGACTTCGCGCCGCTGCTGCGCCCGCTGTGCGCCGCGGGGTACCGCGTCGTCGCCGTCGACCAGCGCGGCCAGTACGAGTCGCCCGGCCCCGACGACCCGGCGCGCTACTCGGTCGCCGAGCTCGCCGACGACCTGCTCGCCGTGGCCCGCGTGCTCGCCGACGAGACCGGCGTCCCGCACCTGGTGGGGCACAGCTTCGGTGGGCTGGTCGCCCGCGCCGCCGTCCTCGCCGACCCGGGGGCGTTCCGCTCGCTGACGCTGCTGGGCTCCGGGCCATCGCGGCTGGTCGGCCCGCGCGCCGACCTGCTCGACCACCTCGGGCCGCTGCTGGAGGCCGGCGGCGTGCCGCTGGTGCACCAGACGCTCGAGCAGCTGGCGATGACCGACCCCAAGGCGCAGGACGTGCCGGCGCCGACCCGCGAGTTCTACGCCCGCCGCTTCCTGGCCAACAGCGCCGCCGGGCTGCGCGGCATGGCCGACGCGATGACCTCCGAGCCCGACCGCGTCGCCGAGCTCGCCGCCACCGGCGTGCCGGTGCTCGTCGCCCACGGCGTCGCCGACGACGCGTGGACCCCCGCCGCGCAGACCGACATGGCGAAGCGGCTGGGTGCGCGCCACGCGGTCGTCCCCGGCGCCATCCACTCCCCGGCCGTCGAGAACCCGCCCGAGACGCTCGCGGCGCTGCTGGACTTCTGGGCGTCGGTCTCGGTCTCCGCCGCCGACGAGACCGCCGGCGAGGACGCCGGCTCCACCGCCGCGGGCCGCCCGTGACCGGCTACGGGACGCCGCTGCCCGACCCCGCCGACTGGACGCCGGAGGAGGACCACCGGGGCTTCTTCGGCCCCGACAGCGTCACCTGGCGCATCCACGCCGACCCCAGCTACTCCGCCGGCGGCATGCGGGCGCTGATGCTGCAGGCGCTGCACCCGGTCGCCATGGACGGCGTCGCTCGCAACTCGGCGGCCTTCCGCGACGAGCCGTGGCAGCGGCTGGTCCGCACCGGCCAGTACGTGGAGACGCTCACCTTCGGCACCCGCAGCGAGGCCCGGCGGGCGGTCGCGCGGGTCCGCGGGCTCCATCACCGGCTGGGCGGCGTCGAGGAGGGCACCGGCCGGGCCTACCGGGCCGACGACCCCGACCTGCTGCTGTGGGTGCACAACTGCGAGGTGGACTCGCTGCTGTCGACCGCCCGCCGCGCCGGGGTGCCGCTGACCGACGACGACGCCGACCGGTACGTGGCCGAGCAGGTCACCGCCGCCGTCCTGGTCGGCGTCCCGGAGGACACCGTGCCCCGCACCGTCGCCGGCCTGCAGGGCTACTTCGCAGACGTGCGGCCGCTGCTGGCCGCCACGCCCGCCGCACGGGACGCCGTCCGGCTGCTCTTCCTGCCGCCGATGCCGGCCTGGGTGCAGCTGCTCACCCCGGCCCGGCCGGCGTGGGGCGGGCTGGCCGGCCTCGGCTTCGCGCTGCTGCCGGCCTGGGCGCGGCAGATGTTCTCGATGCCCGGGCTCGGCCTCACCGACGCCGCGGCGACCGGTGCGCTGCGGGCGTTCCGCCAGGGCCTGCTGGCGCTGCCGGTGCGGGTGCGCCGGTCCCCGATCGTGCGGGCCGGCTTCGAGCGCACAGCGGCGCCGCTCAGCGCATGAAGCACCCCGCCGCCCCCCACCGCTCGCACGCTCGCGGCGGGCCCCTGCGGCGCGGCCAGGAGGATCAGACCTGCGGACTCATCTCGGCGGGCTCCTCCTCGGCGAGGAACGCCCAGGTCTCCGGCTGGGGCCCGACCGCCCGGCCCGGCGCGCAGGAGGACCGGAAGTCGCACCAGCCGCACTGCCGGCCGGGGACGGCGGGGAACGCGGCGTCGGCGTCCTCCCCCGCGCGCAGCGCCTCCGTGGCCCGCTCGATGTCCTCGGCGGTGTCCTCGGCCCGGCGCACGTGGTTGGCCAGCGACCGGTCGGTGTGCTCGAAGGCCGCGACCGTGCCCGAGGGCAGGTGGTGCAGCTCGACCCGGCTGCAGGGCCGGCGCAGGGTGCGGCGGACGCCGAGCACGTAGGCGGCCAGCGCGGCCGAGCCGCGGGCCTCGTCGTCGGTGCTGGGGACCCGGCCGGTCTTGTAGTCGACGACCACCAGCTCGTCGCCGCGCTGGTCGATCCGGTCGACCCGGCCCGACAGCGCCAGCCGCTCGGTCGTGGCCGCGACCTGGCGCTCGGTGCCGACCGGCTCCTCGGCCGGGTCCAGCCCGGTCACGTAGTCGGTGAGCCAGCCCGCCGCCCGCGACCGCCAGCGCTGCGCCTGGTCGGCGTCGCGGAACCCGGCGGTCGACCACACCCCGTACAGCAGCTGCCGGGCCGCGGCCGCCGTCCGCTCCCGGACCGGCAGCTCCCACCACGACCGCAGCGCCGCGTGCACCGCCGACCCGACCGAGTTGTGCGCCCACGCCGGGCCCTTGGGCGGCGTCGGCCGGTCGAGGTAGGCGTGCCGGTAGCGGCGCGGGCAGTCGGTGAAGGTGGCCAGCTTGCTCGGCGTGGCGGGGAAGAGCCGGCGCGGCATGCCCGGCATCTCCAGCTGTCCGCTCGCCATGCCCCCACGCTAACCGCCGGCGCCGACGGTCCCGGGCCTCAGTCGGTGAACGGCGCGCTGCCGGTCCCGGCGGACAGCAGGGCCTCCCACTGCACCGGGTCGGTGGTGCAGGCGGCGATCGGCGTCGTCTTGTTGGTGCCGTGGTAGTCGCTCGAGCCGGTGACCAGCAGCCCGAGGTCGGCGGCGAGCCCGCGCAGGTGCGCCCGCTCGCTCTCGCTGTGGTCGGGGTGGTCGACCTCCAGGCCGAGCAGGCCGGCCTCGGCCATCGCCGCGACGGCGTCGTCGTCCACCACGCGACCGCGCTTGGTCGCCAGGCCGTGGGCGAACACCGGGACCCCGCCGGCCGCGCGCACGAGGCGGATGCCGTCGAGCACGTCGGTGTCGGCCTTGGCCACGTAGTAGGGGCTGCGGTGGTGGAGGAGGTCGGCGAAGGCCTCGTCCACGGAGCCCACGACCCCGGCGTCGACCAGCGCCCGGGCCACGTGCGGCCGGCCGACCACCCCGCCCTGCGAGGTCTCCACGATCCGCGCCCACTCGACCGGGTAGCCGGCCTCGGCCAGCGCCGTGACGATCCGCTCGCCGCGGCCCAGCCGTTCCTCGCGCAGCCGGGCGCGCTCGGCGGCCAGCGCCGGGGCGTCGGGGTCGAACAGGTACGCCAGCAGGTGCAGGCTGATCGGGTTGCCCTCCGCGTGCAGCCAGCGGCAGGACAGCTCCATCCCCGGGACGACGGTCAGCCCGCGCGGGCGGGCCTGCGCCGCGGCCGCCCAGCCCTCGGTGGTGTCGTGGTCGGTGAGGGCGACGACGTCGAGCCCGGCGTCGCGGGCGGTCGCCAGGAGCTCGGCCGGCGTCTGGGTGCCGTCGGAGACCGACGAGTGGGTGTGGAGGTCGATCCGCATCGCGGTCAGCCTGCCGTACCCGGCGCCGGGCCGGTCAGGTGCCCTGCGGCGGGCGCGGGATGGGCTGGGTGTCCTGCCGGCCGGCGGGGTCCCCGGCCGGCCATCCCGTCGGCTGGGGCGCCGTCCGGGTGGCCGGCCGCGGCCTCGGCCGGGCGGTCGCCGGTTCGGCGCCGCCCTCGTCGTCGCCGTCGGCCATCCCCTCGCCGCCGAACAGCAGCTGGCTGACCCGCCGGTAGAGCACGTCGGCGTGCGGCAGGAAGGTGATCTCCGACAGCGCCTGCTGCTGGCCGGCGGACTCGAAGCGGAAGGTGCCGTACCCGAGGACCTGGCCGAGGAGGGTCTCCTTCCAGGTCAGGTCGGTGATCCGGCGCAGCGGCAGCAGCGCGACGGTGCGGACGACGATGCCGCTGGTCAGCAGCACCCGACGGTTGGTGACGATGAAGTGGCGCATCCACCACTCGCCGACCCGCAGCGCGAGGACCACCAGCGCCGCGGCGGCCACCAGCAGCCCGGCGGTGCTGGTGAGCCGGTTGTCCGGGTCGAGCACCAGCAGCCAGCCGCCGAGGACCAGCACCGGCAGTGCCTTGACCGTGGGGACGATCAGCACCGCCCAGTGCCGCCGCGTGGCCACGACCGGTGGCAGCTCGCCGGGCAGCAGGTACTTGGCGGCGTCCTTGCGCCACCGCTCGGGGCGGTGGTCCGGGGTCCTGCCCGTGCCACCCGGGTCGGTCATGCGGCCTAGATCAGCGACCCGACGAACTCGCCCAGCGAGGAGGCGGCGTCACCGAGGGTCTCCCCCGCGCTCTTGACGATCTGCGCGGACTTCTCCGGCGCCTGGATGACGTAGAAGATGACGAAGGCGACGGCCAGCCAGGTGATGACCTTCTTGAGGTTCACGCCACCTCCGGGTGGTGCTCGGTGCACCGGCGGACGGCGCCGCCGGGGTGGCCCGGGCGGGCCGGGGTCATGGGTAACACGCACCCCACCGGCACCGGCCGCAACACGCCGCCGGGGATCCGAGGCGCTGCGGTCCGCTACGACCCGGGCAGCAGGTGCTCGCTGGGCGGGCCCAGCGGCAGGTCCGGGTAGACCCGTTCGCGCAGGTCGAGCAGCTCCAGCTGCTCGGCGAGCAGCCAGGCCGCCGACATCGGCCACATGACCAGCCACAGCCACACGCCGTAGGCCTCGCCGACGAAGGCCGCGCGGTCGTCGGTGGTCGGGACGGCCCACAGCGGGGCGTGCTGGCCGGCGGCCTCGACCGTGGCCGAGGAGGGACCGGAGATCACGTCGCCCGGGTCGGGTCCGGGCAGGCCGGCGTAACCGCAGCCGACGCCGGTGCCCGGCTCCTCGGCGACGAGCACGAGCTCGGCCGAGCCGCCCAGCGGCGCCGGGCCGGCGCAGTCGACCACGATCGCCCGGGCGCCCGGCTCCCCGCCCCAGGCCATGCCGGTGACCGACCAGCCGGCCGGCATCGGGTCGGGGACCCACGCGGGGACCCGGGCGTCGGCGGTCACCGCCGCGATGGCGTCGTGCGCGATGAGCGCCGTGTGGTGCAGCGGGGTGACGGCCCCGTGGACGTGGCACCACGCCTGTGCCGAGTCCCCGGGACGGACGGCGAGTCGCTCGCCGCAGCGAGGGCAGACCGGGGAGGCGCTCATCGTCGTTACCGTCCTGTGGCCGTGGGTGTTCGTCAAGCGCAGGCGCCGGCGCCCCGGCGTGGGCGTAGCGTCCGCGCCGTGCCTGCTGGGGACGCCGTGCCCGCCGAGGACGCCGCACCCGCGGAGGACGCCGCACCCGCGGAGGACGCCGCGGCCGCGGAGGACGCCGCGCCCGGCCCCACCGCCGGGACGCCGCGCGCCGTCCCCTGCGTCGGGGCGGTGGTCCACGACGCCGGAGGGCGGCTGCTGTTGATCCGCCGGGGCACCGAGCCCGGCCGCGGGCTGTGGTCGGTGCCCGGCGGCCGGGTGGAGCCCGGTGAGTCGCCGGCGGCGGCGGTCGAGCGGGAGGTGCGCGAGGAGACCGGGCTGCGGGTGCGCGCCGGCGCCGTGGTGGGGCGGGTACGCATAACGGGCCCGGGTGTCGTCTACGACGTCACGGACCTGGCGTGCACGCTGCTCGACCCGGCCGCGGTGCCGGTCGCGGGCGACGACGCCGACGCGGCCGGCTTCGTCGACGGCGCCGCGCTCGCGGGGCTGTCCTGCACCGAGGGCCTGCTCGAGCACCTGGGCAGCTGGGGCGTCCTGCCCCGCTGACCGGTCCCCGCGCCGGCGCGTGGTTCAGCGCGGCCGGGGCTCCGGGCGGCCGGGCTGCTCGCCGCCACGGGCCTCGCCGTAGCTGCGCTTGGGCACCATGACCTTGCGGCGGAAGACGCACACGACGGTGCCGTCCTGCTTGTAGCCGATCGTCTCCACGTACACCACGCCGCGGTCGTCCTTGGACCTCGACTCGGTCTTGTCCAGGACAGTCGTCTCGCCGTAGATGGTGTCGCCGTGGAAGGTCGGCGCCACGTGCTTGAGCGACTCGACCTCGAGGTTGGCGATCGCCTTGCCGGAGACGTCCGCGACGCTCATGCCCAGCAGCAGCGAGTAGATGTAGTTGCCGACGACGACGTTCTTGCCGAAGTCGGTCGTCTCCCCCGCGTAGTGCGTGTCCAGGTGCAGCGGGTGGTGGTTCATGGTGATCAGGCAGAACAGGTGGTCGTCGTACTCGGTGACCGTCTTGCCGGGCCAGTGCTTGTAGACCGCCCCGACCTCGAACTCCTCGTAGTACCGACCGAACTGCATGTGGGGCTCCCCGGCGTCGTTGCTGGTGGGGGCACCGGTACCCGCGGGACAGCCGCTCCACCGGCGGGCGGGTGCGGTGCCCACGCACGCGTCGGTGACCCGTCTGGACGGGCGCCGATCCTACGATGCTCGGGTGTCTCCGCTCTCCACGGCCGAGGGCAGCACCGGCACGGACGTGGTCCCGCTCTCCCGCACGTCGCGCCGGGTGCGGCTGGCCGTCACCACCGTGCTCTTCGGGCTGGTCATGACCGGGACCGTCTGGGGCGACGACTCGGACTTCCCCTTCGGGCCCTTCCGCATGTACTCGACCCGCGCCGACCCGGATGCCCCGGTCGTCTCCACCCGCGTGGTGGGGCTGACCGCGGCGGGCGAGGAGGTGCGCCTCTCCGGCGGCGAGGTGGGGCTGCGCCGCGCCGAGTTCGAGGGCCAGCTCCCGCGGATGGAGGCCGAGCCGGAACTGCTGGGGCTGCTCGCCGAGACCTACGCCGAGCGCCACCCCGACGCCGAGCCCCTGGTGGAGGTCCGGGTCGTCCAGCGGCGGTTCGAGCTCGTCGACGGCCAGCGCACCGGTGAGTACACCGACACCGTCGTGGTCGACCACGACCTCGCGGACCCCGACCCGGAGAGCACCCCGTGAGCCACCGCGACGCCCCCTCCGCCGGCGCCCCCTCCCCCGGCGCCTCCTCCCCCGGTACCTCCTCCCCCGCTACCTCCTCCCCCGCCGCCTCCCGGTCCGGACGCGGCCCGTTCCCGCTGAGCGGCGGCTGGTGGTTCCGCCCGGTGCCGCTGGGCCGCATCGCGGTCGTGCGGACCATCGCCTACCTGTTCATCTGGGTGGACGTCTGGCTGACCACCGCCTGGGTCAAGGCGCACGCCGACGTCCCGACCGAGTGGTACGCGCCGCTGACCATCGGCGAGCTGCTGGGCCTCCCCACCCCCACCCACACGGTGGTCACGGTCGTGCAGTGGGCGCTGCTGCTCACGGCCCTGGCGGCGGCGACCGGCCGGGCGCCCCGGCTGCTCGGCACCGCGGTGTTCCTCCTCTACGCCGAGTGGATGGTCATCGCGATGAGCTACGGGAAGGTGGACCACGACCGCATCGCCTTCCTGGTGCTGCTGGCCGTGCTGCCGACCGTGGGGGTCGCCCGATGGCGCGACCGCCGCCGGTCCGAGGCCGCCGGCTTCGCGATGGCGGCGGTGCTGGTCACGGTCATGCTCACCTACTTCCTCGCCGCCTGGGCGAAGATCCGCTTCGGCGGCTGGGACTGGCCCACCGGCGCCACCCTCGCGCGGGCCGTGATCCGGCGGGGCACGCCGCTGTCGGACTGGACGCTCGACTTCCCGTGGCTGCTCGAGGCGATGCAGTGGGCCATGATCGTCCTCGAGGCGCTCGCTCCGCTCATGCTGCTGGTCTGGCGCGACCGGGCCCGGATCGCCCTCGTGGCCTTCCTCATCGGCTTCCACCTGATGGTCTACGCCGGGGTGACGATCGTCTTCCTGCCGCACTGCGTCGCGGTGCTGTCGATCCTGCCGTGGGAGCGGGCGCCGGAGCTGCGGGACCGGCTTCTCCGCCGTGCTCCGCACCCCGCCGGTCCGGCCGGCGCCGCCCCCGCCCCCACGACCTCCTGACACGGGGCGGGCGCCCGAGGCGGTCAGAGCAGGGCGCCGATGCGCGCGGCCATCTCGGTCTCGTGCTGCTGGTAGGAGTCGGCCACACCGGCCAGCAGACCGCCCATGCCGGTCAAGGCGTCGGCCACCCCCTGCGCTGCCAGTCGCCACTGCTCGTACAGCTCGGTGAAGCGGACGGCGGCCTGGCTGTCGGTCCAGCCGTCGAGCACCGAGCTGTTGACGCTGCTCGACAGCGCGGTCTGGCGAGCCGTCGTCTCCGCTGCCTCGGCCCGGCACTGCCCTGCCATCGACTGCAGGGTGGCGATGTCGACCTTCACGTGTCCTCCTCGTCGTCCCGGGTCCCTCCCGGTGGCGGGGCACGTTAGGCGGACGCGGCCCGAAGGCGCCCCGGCTGTCCACATCGGTCGGTCCCGTCCACAGCCGGCCGCTGCGCGGCCCGGCCGGGGCACACCGCCCCCAGGCTCGCGGCGTGGGCACCCCCTCTCCCGGCCGGCCGGCCACCCGCTGCTGGACCCTGCTGACCGCCGGCGGCCGCTGCGACGTCGAGGTCTCCGCTCCCGACGACGCCCGGCTCGGCGAGGTCCTCCCGGGCTTGGAGGAGCTCCTCGGCCGGCCGGCCGGCGAGCTCTGGAACGGGTCGACGCGGCTACCGCCCGACACCGAACTGCGGTCCCCCGCGCTGGCGCACGGTCGCGTGCTCGGGATCGGGGGGGGGGGGGGGCGGGGGGGCGGGGGGGGGGGGGGGGGGGGGGGGGGGGGCGGGGGGGGGGGGGGGGGGGGGGGGGGGGGGGGGGGGGGGGGGGGGGGGGGGG